>CAYPSO010000030.1:0-19585 GCA_964413275.1 uncultured bacterium
GGTGAGTGTTTAGAATGATACCAATAAAAGGGATTACAATTAAGAGGACAATAATGGGTAACAAAACTTAAACGAGATTTTTTGCCTCCTCCTTCTATTTTTGAACCACCATGAGCAAAATCAGCAGCCCAAATTAAGACATCTCCTTTGTTAGCTAAAAATTTACTCTTTTTAAAACCTAATTTCTTCGATTCAGTGTGTAACCATTCTAAATAATCTGGTTCATTATTTCCATAGTCTTGCCATTTTGATTTATTAGGAGGAAACCAAGTTTTTCTACCTAGTTTATTCGCTTTAAATGGATAATCAGGTAGCTTATGACTACCCACATAATATTCTAATTCGCCAGTATTCTCTTTTATATCTTCTAAAGCTATCCAACTTGCCACAAATTCTAGGGGAGAACTAACCCTTACATAAGCTGTATCTTGGTGTACTGGTTGTTGTGAACCATATAAAAAAGATAAGCTTTGAAAAGCTAATGCTGGTCTTTCAAAAATTAAACTTAAAAACCTACCTATATTAGGGTTTAAATTTACGGCTCGTGCTGCTTCAAGATTAGCATAAATATCTAATAATTTATTTCTTTTGTTTTTTTGTTCTGCTTTAACAGGGCCTATTCTTTCCAGAAAAAATCCTTTTAATTCTTCATTCCAAATTCGATCAATATCATTATTTAGTTGATCTACTAATTCTTCAGAAATAGCTTTTTCTAAGATTACATATCCATTTTCAATAAAGAATTTGAGCTTTTGAGCTTCGTATTCATTGATTAATCCTAGCTCAAATTTTCCATCTAGCAAATCAGGGGCATTGGATAAATCTGTCCAAAGCCCACCAAATTTACTATTAAATTCTGGTAAAGGTAAAGTATTTGGTAAAGGTAGAGGGTCTAAAGTTTTTGATACGTCTAAATTAGCAACCATATAAACTATTTATCATTTTTTTCGCTCAGTCTAGCATAATTGGTTTTTGTTCCCTAGGGGAATAGTTAAAAAAATCTAATTTCAGTGATACGATCTTTTGATGTTATTCGGCAAACTTTTTAGTCGAAATTTAAAGAGGAGCTTTATTTTTAGAATAAACTTAATTTTGGCAGAGTTGTCTCAACAGATGCTAATCTCTAAAATATGTATATTATTCAACTACTTATAAATTAATGCCAAATATTTTTGTTTCCAGAAATTTATTAAAACACCTCTATTCTGCTTCAGCCAAAATTATTATAGCAGGAGAAAATAAACAGTTAGTAACAATTTTAAGCGAATCTAATATTCCTATCGAAGTTTATAAGTTTCAAGAAAATTTAATTTCCGCTTTAACATCTGAGGGAAAAGAATCAACTAATTTAGAAATTCCTCCCCAGTTTTGTCTTGGTTTTGTCGTCGCATCAGCAGAAGATGAAGAAAAGTTACAACCTTTAATTCAATGGTGGCAATCCAATAGTAAAGAAAAAAATATTCCACCTTATATAACTATAAAAGATACTCAAAATGCGATCGCCTTTCAATCCCAATTTTGGCAACAGGTGGGAGAACAACTTTTACTCGAAAGAAATATTTTGGCAACTCATTTGACCAAGATACAAAAAGATTTTTATGCCCTTAAACAAGAATATAAATCTCAAAAAAATGCTTTAGGAGTAGTACAAGAACATCTTTCTGTCACTAAACTACCTCCTTTAGAAAAGGTTTATGAAAACCTACCTAAAAAAGTCACAGCTATTGCTCAAGCCAATCAAGAAAAAAATATTCTTACCCAAATTCTCCCCATACCTTCAAAAGGATTAGCTATAGTAGATTTTAATATTGCTAAATGCTATGGAAATGCTAGGGGTTGGTTAAATATTATTCTACAAACTCGTCAAAATAACAATAAGTTAGCACAATGGCAAATACCTTATCAGGAGCTAACTGAAGGATGGTTTAGCCTCGATTTACCTATTATTTACGGCGGAAAAGATGAACAAATCTTATTAGTAATTCAATGGGTAACAAAAATAGGCCCTGCACCTGAGTTATCCTTGGGAGCAATACAAAGTTTAGCCGATGGACAAGTACAGCTTAATAATAAAACAATTGAAAGAACTTTAGCCATGCGTTTGTGGCAGGGAGTGCCTGGTACAAGACAAGTTACCAATCCTTATTTAGTTAGTGAAATAGTTGATGATTTAATTACCCAAGACGAAATAAAATTAGGCTATCTGGGGCAAGGTGCTTTAACTAGATTAGCACAAATAACTCCTAATTTGCCGACAGATGAGTTATCTTACATTAAAGTTAATCAAGAAAAAGGGTTTATTTTAACCCATCCTAGAGCAAAAGGATTGACTATGGCAATGTTGCCTTTCTGTTTTCCTGCGGGTGCTAACCAGATTACAACCACAGTAAAAACTGAACATCCTGAAGGTAGTATTGTCGAATATGCTATGGCAATTGTTAAAAAAGGAATGAAAGTAGTTAGTTGTTTTCAGGAAAATAATCCCCAACTAGCTCTAGCCTATTCAAAATGGATACCAGTACAACCCAATACTCTCCATGAAATAAAATTATCCCTAAAATCTATTCAAGATGAAAACTGTCATATAGTAATCGCTACTAGACTTGCCAAAGAAGGTAAAATTGATTATTGTTGGGCAAGATGGTTGAACTTTAACCTCGAATATAAACCTGAATTAGAACAAACTTCGAATAAATCAAAATTACCAGAAAATTCAGATAAAATTACAACTCAACCAGATAAACTAAAAGTAGAAAAACCTGCTACAGTTGCTGCTAATAAACAAGAAACCAAAGTAAATAATAAAGCAGAAATAAAACAGGTTAATACTGATAAACCAAGTCAATTAAATTCTGAAATAAAAGAAAATAAAATTCCCGATCAAAAAGTAGAGAAAACAGAAATAAAACCTCAGAAAACTAAGTTAAATATTAATGAGAAAATACAACTTAGAGAAGCTTCAGTAATTCCTGAAAATGATAAATTTACCCATGTTAAGCAGGTACAAGGTCAAACAAAAATCTTAGTTCATCCCAGAGATAAAGGGGAAACAGTAGCAATTTTACCATTAACAGTACCAGAAAATACAATTAAAGTAACTGCTACTGTTTGTACGGAAAATGAAAAAGCCTCCGCAATAGAATACGCTTTAGCTATAGTTACAGAAGATGATGATAACTTAGCAGTAGATTCTATTAATTCACCAGAAAAAGCTTTGGCATCATCAGGTTGGCACACAATCAAAGCTAACAGTCCAAAAATCATAGAAGTTAAACTTGATTTACCCACTAAAACGAAATATCATCTTGTCTTAGCAACTCGTCTGCCAGCAACAGGATATAAAAATCAAGCTTGGGCTCGCTGGTTTAATTTTGAGTTTGAATATGCTGCAAAAGCATAACTATTAAATACTAATAACTATGACTAATTTTCTGTTTAATCAAGAACCTAAAATAGGTATTATAACTATTGTTTCCGACAATAACTTTCATTTACTAACTGAAAGTCTTTTATCTATTCTTGCTGAAACAAACGAATATTCTTATGTGATTATTATTGTTGATTGTGTAACTAATAAATTAGGAAATAACGTCAGTAGTTTTGCAATTGCTAATCCTGAAAAAGTTTTTTATCTTCAATATTCACCAAAAGAATTAAATGCAGCTAAGAAAATTGGTATAGACTTTTGTATTAATACTTGGTTATCAATGGAGATAATTTATTTTTTAAATCTTCAGCAAAAAAGTTTAGAAAAGATAATTGAAACAACACCAAATACTCTATTTAATTTTAGTTCACAAAACTCGGAATTAAGTTGGTTTAGTAATAGTGTTAGTAATTTAAGTTTTTCTAAAGAGAGTCTTAATGATTCGGTTAATAATCAATTAAAGTTAGCTTTGGCTTACTACCAAAAAGCCAAATTAGATTTGCAACAAGGTTTACAAATTTATCATTTAACCCTTAATAATATTAATAGCGAAGAAAAGATTAACCATGAAGAATTTCTGCTAATTCAAAGTTTCTTGGAAAAAAGTGAAAAAACAATTAAAAATTCTATTAACCAAATAGATTTTCTTTTTACAACTTATAATTCTTCTAATTTAGAAAATAAACTCGCAAATACACAACAAATAGAATTACAACAAAATGCTGATACCTTAGTTTTATTTTATCCTGATTATAGAAAAACTAATCCCTATCAAGCCAGTCTTTATTCCTATGCTTCAGAAAATGATTATATAAATTCAGGAACTATTGATGAGGCGATAGAATTATCAAAAATTTATAGAGCTTCTAAAAAAGTTATTTTTCATTTACATTGGACAAGTTTTATTCTTGCCCCAGCTAAAACCCAAGAGGAAGCTGAATTATTAAAGCAGAAATTTATTGAAAAACTTTATCTATTTTTGAGCTTAGATGGTATTTTTGTCTGGACAATTCATAACACTTTGCCCCATGATTCTCGTTATCCGAATTTAGAAATTAAATTAAGAAGTAAATTAACTGAAATAGCTAGTAGAATTCATATTCATTCCCAAAAATCTATTCCAGAAGTAGAAGAATTTTTCTCTATACCAAAAGATAAATTAGAAGTTATTCATCATGGGAATTATGTCGGAACATATCCTAATTATATTACCAGAGAACAAGCACGGGAAAAATTTGAATTGTCTTCAGATAAGATAGTTTTTCTGTTTTTAGGACAAATTCGTCCCTATAAAGGTATAGAAGACTTAATAACAGCTTTTGTGGAAGTAAGTAAAAAAATTCCTCATAGTTACTTATTAATAGCGGGAAATCCCGTACATCCATTTAGAAAAAAAGAAATAGAAAATAAAGCAAAAATTTTTTCTAATGTAAAAGTTATCGAAAAAGCAATTCCCGATGGAGAATTACAATGGTTTTTTAATGCTGCTGATGTCGTTGTTAGTCCATATCGTAACATTTTAACTTCAGGCTCTGTAATTAATGCCTTATCGTTTTCTCGCCCTGTTATTGCTCCCAATGTGGGCATGATTCAAGAATTAATCCAAGATGGTTATAACGGGTTTACCTATGAGCTAGGAAGTATTAAATCCCTAACTCAAGCTATGTTTAATATGATCGAAGTAATTACAAAAATTGAGGACAAAGAAAAATTATATCAACAGTGTTTTCAAAGTGTTGAAAAGTTGACTTGGCATCAGCATTCTCAATTATTGTTTAAGAATTTACAAAAATTAGGATTTACAAAATATGAATATATAACGATTGAAACTGAAACAGTTGCTTGTCAAGTTTGGACTCCCTTTAATAATCCAATAAAACTTGATAATAATTCTCCTAAAGTTGCAATCATTATACTTAATTATAATTGTACTGATGATATATTAACTTTAATTAAATCTTTAGAACAATCTAGTTATCAAAATTTTCAAGTAATAATAATTGACAATGATTCTCCGAGTAGTAGCTTCCAAAATTTATTAAGTTTATTTAGTAAATATCTAATTATTAGAAGTCCTAACAATTTAGGATATGCAGGAGGAAATAACTTAGGTATTCAGTATCTTAAAAATCACGATTTTGATTTTACTTGGATATTAAATCCTGATACTATTATTCAGAAAAATACTTTAGAAGAACTTGTATTAGCAGCAAAAAAATATCCTGAAATAAGTATTTATGGATCAGTTATTTGTTGGACTCAACGGCCAGAAATAGTTTGGTTTGGTGGTGGTAAAGTAAATATAACAGAAAAACAGTTTCATACCTATCATTTATATGATGGTCAAGATCGTAATTTAATTCCTAAAGAAAACTATTATGAAGTAGATTATGTAACCGGAGCAAGTATATTTTGCAGTGCAACCTTATTTACAGAAATTGGTTTAATACCTGAAAAATATTTTCTTTATTTTGAAGAAACAGATTGGTGTTTAACAGCTAAAAATAAAGGACATAAAATTGCTGTTATTCCCAAGAGCGAACTTTATCATAGTAAAAAATCTCAAGCTGGAAAATTACCAACTAAATACTATTTTTACTATTACATTAGAAGCTCAGTCTTGTTCATGGTGAAATATTTTTCCCAAGACAAAAAATTAATTAAACAGAGTATTGAAGATAAGTTTATTAAACCTTGGCTAGACAAAATTACTCAACATTCTTCTAAACAGGCTTTATATTTTCAAGCCTTAGCTGAAAAAGCATTAGAACATGGTTTTTCAGGTATTACTGGCAAAGTTAATTTATTAAATGTTTTTCAAAATGAAGATAATTTAAGTGATTTTATTGCTAATCCTGTAGAAGGTAACTTAGAAATAGTTAATAGAAAGGAAATTAGTGGTTGGGCTTGGAATAAAAATCAGCCCTTAGAAACCCTAGAAGTAACAATTAAAATTGACGAGCAAATTTATCAGAATATATTCGCAAATCAATATGTTGAGCATTTAGAAAAAAACAGAAAAGGAGATGGTTGTTATGGATTTAAACTAACTCCTCCAACTATTTTATTTGATTCTCAAACTCACACCGTAGAAGCTTGGGTTGATAATATTAAATTACCTAGTAATATTGCTGAATTAATTCAATTTGAGGAATTACCACCAAAATATCAAGGCAGAATAGATGGAATTTTTAATAAGCAATTAAAAGGATGGGCTTTAGATGAAAATAATCCTAATAAAATCTTAACAGTAGAAATTCTTGATGGAAAAGAAGTAATTTTTGTAACAGAATGTAATCTAGAACGTCCCGATTTAATTAAGGCTGGTTTTCCAACATTAACTGCTGGTTTTCAAGTAAATATTCCTTCTGTTTATTTTGACGATCAAAATCATCAATTGGGTTTAAAAGTTTTAGGTAGTGAAGAGATACTATTCACCCGTAAATTGAAGATAAATAAATCTGATTATCCTCTTCTTGCTGTTAATTCTTTACAGGAAATGTTTTGCTGGTTATATCATTACAGAGAAATCTCAATGATACACCCAGAAAATCGTGATTCGATATATTTAAAACAAATAGAAGCTTGGGGTGATGAGCTTGCTTATAAATTCAAGAACAGAGAACAAAATCATTTAGTTT
This sequence comes from uncultured bacterium, assembly GCA_964413275.1. Lineage (GTDB taxonomy): Bacteria > Cyanobacteriota > Cyanobacteriia > Cyanobacteriales > JAABRE01 > JAABRE01. Next base: position 7,069 of record CAYPSO010000030.1, read on the forward strand.
CTATTATCATGCCTACTTTTAATAGAAGTAAAACTATTAAAACTGCCATAGAATCAGTTCAAGGACAAAGTTATACTAACTGGGAATTAATTATTGTTGATGATGATAGTTATGATGATACAGTTTCTCTTGTTAAAGAGATAATTAAAGATGAAAAAATCTCTACTATAAAACTAATTGAGTTAAAAGAAAATGGTGGAGTTTCTAAAGCAAGAAATGCTGGTTTAGCAATAGCTAAAGGAGAAATAATTGCTTATCTTGATTCTGATAATATGTGGGATTCAGATTTTCTCTTAGTTATGGTAAATATGCTTTTAGACAATCCTTGGGCAAAATCAGCTTATTGTGGCGATCGCATTTGGCAACATTACCATGATACCACCAATTCAGAACAAACTTCTGAAATAACTTCCATAAGACTCGGCCATTTTAATAAATCTCTAATTGAAAATCGCAATTATATAGACTTAAATGTTTTTGTTCATTGGTATGAAATTTATGAAACTTTAGGTGGTTTTCGAGAAGATATGAGAAGATTAGTAGATTGGGAATTAATTGTGCGCTATACTCATTTTTCTCCTCCTAAATTTATACCAGCAATTTTAGTTAATTATCACATGGGACTTTGTGATAATCAAATTACGAAAGTAGAAAGTTACGATCTTAATTTGCTTAAAATGGGTGAAACCATAGAACAATTACATAAAATATCGATAATCGAAAAAAATACAATCACATCTCCAACTTTTACTGAAATTATTATTAATGGATACGATGCTGACTTTAATTCTTTAGAATTATGCTTACAAGCTTTGATAGCTAACACTGATTTTGAGAAAGTTAAAATAGTTGTATATTTAAGTGATAACAAATCAGTTTTAAATAAAGAAGTTTTTTCTTTATTGGCACAACAAGATAAAATTGAATTTCGTAATTTTGAGTCTAACAAATCTTCAGATATTATGAATCATGCAGTTCAATATTTATCAACAAATGCTGGGCTTATATTTTTAAATTATCAGGCTATTGTAGGGGCAAATTGGTTAGAATCTTTACTTACTCCTGCTGAAACAAGGGATGATATTGCTATAGTTATTCCCAGAGATATTAGAAATAAAAATGATGATTGGGCTAACAAAATAATTCCTTATGCCAATAAATTTTCTGATATAGACGTAATGCTAAATCCAGAAAATAATATGATTATTAATCCGGGGTTTGATGAAAACAAATATTTAGTTGAATTGTCTAATTTCAAGTTTTTCTGCGTTTATTTTACGAACAAATTATTGAGTCAGATCAATTTATCAGTTTTGACTAATTGGGATGATGAAAATTGGTCTCAATTTATAGCTAGTGTTGTTAACGATATTGACAAAAAAGGTAAAATCGTCTATACTCCCAAGTCAATAGTTTATCATAATAGTTATTTTAATTAAAATTTCATTAAAAATAAAAAATGCTGCAAAGTATTAACTTAAATAATGTTTTGATTTTTTGGGGAGAATTAAATTGTCCTGTAGCTTTATTATATGACGCAACAATATCTAATGATTTTTTGACCAGAATAAATCAAAAAGCTCCTAATCTGATTTTGATAAATATAGAAAAGTTGTCTCAAGAAAAAGAAAAGTTAAGTGATGACGTTATTCTATTTTGCTTTTCTTTAAAATCGGAACAGGAATTACTTAAAAAACTTGAAATAGAAAAGATAAAAAAAATCAAAAAAATTTACTTAGTTGTTAACGAAATTTTACCGAGAATGATTAGTACCACAGGAATAAGTGGTAAATATATCCAAGGTACTTTTAAGCTGGATGAAACAAGTAAGCAACCTGTTTTAGATAAAAATAATATTTATTATGCAATTTTTTCTACTCCACGCTCTGGGAGTAGTTTTTTTTGTAGTTTATTACAGAATAATGGCTTAGGTTTACCAAAAGAACATTTAAGAAATGAACCTGCTTACTTAATGAATCGACGACAGCAAGGAGGTTTTAGTTTAATAACCTTTTTTGAAACTATTGCAAAACATAGTACCAAAAATGGATACTTTGGTACTAAAATCATAGGACATTTTCTAGAAGACGTAATTAAAGCAAGTGACGAAGAAGAAAAAAAATATTTTCTGAAAGAATGGCTTCCTAAATTTAAGTATATTTATCTCTATAGAAGCGATAAAGTATTACAAGCTATCTCAGTTTATCGAGCCCAAGAAACTAAATTCTGGCATCAATGGCATGGAGATAATAAATCTAAAGGAAAATTAAACTATGATTTTCAAAAAATAGAGAATTGGTATAATAAAATGATTAAGCAAGAAGATCAACTTTTAAAAAGAATTAGTCAACTCAAAGAAAAATTTAATTGCCCAATAGCTTCTGTTAATTATGAAAGCCTCGTAAAAAATCCAGAAGATATTATTTTATCTGAAGTTTATCCCTTATTAAAATGTGCTAAAACATCAGTAATTAGCGAAGTTCTGTCCAAGCAAATTCATGGAGAGGTAGAAAAAGAGATAGCTAATAAGTTTATGGAAGAATATAAGACACAATATTCAAAAGAAGTAATTCGTAAGTTTGAAGCAAATTTATAAATAAATATCAGAGGAAATTGTATGTCAGAATGTAATATTTGTGGAGGAAATGAATTTATACGTGGACCTAATGGAAGGTTGAGTGGCACCAAAAAATTTCCGAAATGTAAAGGATGTTCATCATTAGAGCGGCATAGAGCCTTAAGACAAATATATGTTGAGTTAAATAAAGTAATATCTTTTCAGGAAATGTCAGCTTTACAAATTTCCAAAGATCAAGCAATAAAACCGGAATGGTTTGCTTCTCATGAATTATCAATTTATGATGGTATTAATTCTATAGATATTCAAAAAATAGATAGATTAGACAAAAGTTACGATTTAGTTATTTGTAACCACGTTTTAGAACACATAGAAAAAGATATTCAAGCACTAAAAGAATTGATGCGAATAACTTCAGATAGAGGTTTTTTTCAATTATCAACACCAGATCCTTGTCGTTTACAAAAAACTAAAGATTGGGGATATCCAGATGATAACAAACATGGTCATTATCGAGTTTATGGTATAGATATTGAAGAAAAATTTAAAAAAGCATTTTTATCAGATGGTAATATAATTACCATAAAAATATTTATGACAGATCCTGTAACTGAATTAAATGATTTGTTTTTCTTTTTTACTAGATCGATAAAAACAGCCTTTTTGATTAAAGAAATCATCAAAAGTGCAAAAAGATAAGTAAATAAATAACATAATTAATTCGTAATATTTAATTAAAATAAAATCTAAGTATGAGCATTAAACAGAATGATTTAAAAATAATAAAAAAATATAATCAAGTGATTAAAATTCTGAATCAACAACAACCTTTAAAAGAATATATTAAATTAGGTCAACAATTAATGAAGAATGATTATTTAGATGAAGCACAAGCTATATTTCTTCAACTTGAAAGGGTTTATCCCGTAAATTCCAAGAAGATTCTTCAATATATCGAAAAAATAAATTTGTTACAATCTCAGAAAATTGAAAAAATCTCTAAAAATCATCAAGATGATAAAGAGTATTTATTTATATCAGGAACTGCTAGATCTGGTACAACTGCATTATGGAGATTGCTTAACTTTTCTGATGAAATTTTGCTAGGTATGGAAAGATATTTGACAAAAGAAAACTATCTTCATCCCAATAAGTTTGAATTTAACAAATTTTTTAGCGATAAAATTTGTCAAAAGAGACCTCATATATATGAACCATTAAAAGATAAATATAAAACTTGTCGGTACATCGGAGATAAAATTCCTGGATTTCTTTTTGGATGGAATGAATCAAAAAAAAATTTTTCTGAGAAATCATTTTATATTATCCACATTATGAGAAACATATATGATATAGCTTGGTCTTTTTCAGAAAGAGCAGACGCAAAAAAAGCTAATCTTAAAAAAGGTAGAGGTTGGTCTGTTGATAGGGATTACCAAGCCGCTTTATATGAATTTAATAAAAATAACCAAATTTTGACATCCTTGATTAATTCAAATCAAGTGGGAAGTAATTGGCTTATTATTAGATATGAAGATATTTATAGTTCTAAAAACTTGATGATTAGTTTATTTAAGTGGTTAAATGTAAAAATAACAGAAGAGCTTATTGAAAAAATAACAGTATTTTCTAATGATTCATCTGAGATTATAAATAAAGAGCGTAAACTTGATACTGAGCATTTTTCTTATATAGAAAATCATTTAGATCGAGAAACTCTAAATATAATTAATTCAGTATGCGATCGGCATTTACAATTAATAAATGATTTAAAGTAAAAAAGTTGTTATTAATTTAATAAATTGTATAAAATAAAATCGATATTTACATTTGTAAGAAATGACTAATAATTACAAAACAATAGGTGACGAGCTATTTCAACAAGGAAAATGGATTAAAGCAGCCGATGCTTACAGTCAAGCAATTGAAATTAATCCTAATGATTTTGAAATATATTTGAATTTAGGAGAAATTTTCTCTAAGCAAAAAAAATGGGAAGAAGCTATATCTTCTTATGAAAAATCTATTTCTCTTAAACCAGATAATCAAGCAAGTTATCAAAAATTAGGAGATCTATTTTTTAATCTCAAAAAATGCGATCAAGCAGTAAATGTTTATCGCGAAGCAGTATCTCTAGAACCACAAAATTTCTGGTCTAATTATAATTTAGCTAGAGCCTTATCTGAACAGCAAAATTATCAAGAAGCAATTTATTATTGTCAAAAAGCCATCGAGCTTAGACCAAAATATGGACAAACTTATCAGACTTTAGGTGATTTATTTTTTAAAGAACAAAAATGGGCTGAAGCCGTTAAGATATATTATGAATTAAATGAATTAAATCCTGATAATTTTTGGTGCAATTATAATTTAGCACGTAGTTTATCAGCACAGGAAAAATGGGAAGAAGCAATTTATTATTATCAACAAGCAATTAGTCTTAAATATAATAATATTAGCATTTTCACCGATTTAGCTCAGGCATGGGAAAATTTTAAACCACACCTCAAAACTCTTTCCAGAAATGAAAGATTAGCTCTTATGCCAAGTAAGTTTTTATTTGAACAAGTTGAAAAAGATGATAAAAATTTACCAATAAAATAACGTAGGATTTTGGATTTTTCTTGTAGCTGCTTTTCAGTATCACATTTCTGTTTATCGTCGATCTTTTTTGAAGATAGAATAAAAATAAATAAAATGATAAAAATATATGACAGAAATAGAAATTAAAAAGATTATTCAACAAGAATTACCCAGTTTAATCGCTGAAGATCCCGTAATTAGAGATTTTATTTTACGGACAGTATCCAACTATTATGCCGGAAAACAGGAAACCGAAAGTAAATTCGATCGCATTCTAGCAGAATTACAGCGCGATCGAGAAGACCAAGCCCGTAAATGGGAGCAGCAAAATCTTCATAATCAGCAAATCCTCGAAGAAATTAAGAAACTAAATCGTAAATATGATAGTACAATTGGTGCTTTAGGTTCTCGTTGGGGTTTGTATTCAGAGGCTGGTTTTCGTAATGGATTAAAAGGAATTTTACAGGATTCTTTTGGAGTCGAAGTTATCAATCTCAATGATTTTGACTATGATGGGGAAGTCTTTGGCAGACCAGATCAAGTAGAAATAGATGTTATTATCAAAAATGGTTTAGTAATTCTGTGTGAAATTAAATCTTCCATGAGTAAAGGCGATCTATATATATTCGATCACCGAAGGTGGCGCTGCGCGATCGCAAAGTAGCCTTTTATGAAAAATATCATCAAAGAACTGTTAACCGTAAATTAGTTATCTGTCCTATGGTAGATCAAAAAGGTTTACCCGTAGCCGAAAATTTAGGTATTGAAATTTATAGTTATGCCGAAGACATCGAGAATTTATAGAAATTATTTTTTCAATAAAATTTGACTTTCAAGTTCTGTTTCCAGATGATGTAATTGAAGTTTTAATTTTTCTTCATATATTTCTTTTTCTTCTAATTTATTTATTAGTTGAGCTAAAGTTACTTCTTGAGTATTTACTTGATTTTGTAGTTGTTGTAATTCTATTTCTAAGCTTTCTTTTTGTTTTGCTGAAGTTCCTAATTTTTCAGCAATGTTTTGCATTTTATATACTTGCAATTGTAATTTATTTTGATTATTATCAGATTTTTTAATCTGATTAAATAATTTGTTGAGTACAGGTTGAAGTTCTTCTAACTCTTGTTTCAATTTTTCTGAATTTTCTTCAAGTTCTTGTTTTTCTAATTCTGATTTTTCTAATTCTTCCTGAGTAGAATGTAGCTGAGATTGATAGCGCAAAATATCCCATTGTGTTTGAGTTAATTGTTTTTTAGCTATTTCCAAATCGTTATATATGTTTTCATATTCTTGTTTTTTATTCTGAAGTTCAGTTTGAGAGTGTTTTAATTGCTGATGGATAGTTTGTAATACAGATTCAGTTTTTTTAAGTTGTTCTTGAGATTTTTGTAAAATAGTTTCTGTGTCTTTTAATTGTTTATTCGATTTTTCTATTTCCTTTTGTAAGGATATGTCATGAGTTTTTAATTCTTTAACTTCTTCTTGAGATTCCTTTAATTCCTGTGCTAAAAAACGATTATATATTTGGCTTTTTCTTAAGGAATGCCAATTTTGAAAAATAGCAAAACCATGAGCAGAAATTTCTACTGATTGTTGCCAAGTGAAATCTTGTTCTTTTTCAAAAGTTAAAGCTCTACATTCGAGTTCTTGATATATTTCAATTGCTTCTGGAAAATATAATTCAATAAAACTAATATATGATTTACTAATATTGTTATTTAATAGTTTTGGTTCGTAAATATTGTCATCAGGATATTTTAATTTAAGGCTAAAACATTGATTAATTTTATCAATATAAAAATGAAAATTGTTAATAATTGTATTAATATTTGTAAGTAAGTAACAATTAGAATATTGATTAGCAAATTCTATAATTTTTTGATTATAATAAATCCAAGATTTAATTGCTAAATATGGGTCTGTTTCAAAAATTTTATCCCCACGACGATAAAGAGAATCTACCACTTCCCAAGGAGAGCGATAAATCAGTAAAAATTTAGCTTCAGGAAGTAAATTAGCCCAAAAATCCAGGAAAAGAGTATTGCGAGGATCTTTCCAACCCCAAACATCACTAATAGCATTTTCTTCAATTAATTTTCTAGCTTTTTCCACAAAATTACTATCAACTTCAACAATATCTTTTAAACTCCAACCATTAATATCTAAATTCTGCGATCGCAATATTTCTTGATGAAACTTATAAAAATCGAGGTTTTCAAAATGTCCTTTAGGGTTACTTTCCCTTGCTGGCATTAATCTACTACCTAAATTTACTCCAGCACTGTGTAGTAATGATGCAGTTAAAGAAGTTCCAGATCTGTGCATTCCTACAATAATTAAAGGTGTTTTTTCCATTAGTTAATACAGTTTATTTATTATTTTATTTACAATTTATAGTTATTAATATTTTCTACCATAAAGAGTTGATATTTGTCAAAATTTCTAAAAATAATTCTCTTTCTTTTTTCAAGGTATATTTATTTGTCGTTAAAATGGCATTATTTATCATTGATTGTAAAATACTTTGAGGGCATTTTAAGGCAAAATCAATTGAATTAATTATACTATCTAAATTATAATCTGGACGAAAACAATTATATCGATCTATACAAAAATTTCTATTACCAATACAATCTGGACAAATTACCATTGTTTCTAATGCCATCCCTTCAAGAGCAGGTAGATAAAATCCTTCTCCTTCTTGATCGTTAGGAAGAAAAATTGTTATTTTTGCTCTTTTAACCTGTTCTAAATATTCATTTCTATCTATTTTTTTAGTTAGTAAAACAACTTGATTACCTTGAGCTACTAAAATTTCTTTTAATCGTTTACCCAATTGTGGATTTTTAAAACCAGCAATTAAAATTGGAATATTCTTGGTTTTTTCTTCAGAAATTATTAATCGATCTAGTTCAGCTAATCCACAAGGAATAACAAATATAGGACCATTTACTTGACCAGATTTTGCCAAATATTCCTTAACTTGTTCGCTAACACAAATACGAATTGCTTTATGTTTTAAAAACTCATAACGAGGATTACCCTGAAAACCATGCCGTATATGTTGGATTAAATTAAGAATAGGAATAGAAGAATTATCTCGTTTTTGTGGTGATAAAAAATTCCAATCCATTCCTTCTAAAAATAATATATCTGGTTGAGTTAAAGGTTCAGTTAAAATCATTTTGGGATTTATATTTAACCAAGGATTACTGTTATCCCAAATACTATTTTTAGAAAAATAAATATAAGGATAATAATTACTCGAATAAATAATATGATTAAAATATTCCCAAACTTTTAAGTGTCCTCCTTGAAAGGCTAAATATTCTCGAAAAAATAAAATAGATTTACGATTTTCTGGAGATATTGATTCAAGATTGGAATTTTCTGTAGAGTTAAAATCTTTTTGTTTTATCTCATTGTCAATCTGGTTTAACCAAATTTCTGAGTTTTTTAAATCACTTTCAATTTTTTGAAGTTGAGAAGATGAGAATTGCATAAATTACTGGTAGAATTGATTGGAATATTAGGATTATGACAGAACCAAATAACTTAATTATGACTGCTACTCATTTTATAGAAGCTAATAAATTTTTCCTCAATGGTAAATTAGAAGAGGCTATCGCTTCATATCAGAAGGCAATTGCAGAAAATCCTGATTCTCCTTGGTGTCACTATAATCTAGGTGAGGCACTTGCGGAGAAAGGAATTTTTCAACAAGCTATTGAATCCTATCGTCAGGCTATTCAATTAAGATCGGATTATCCTTGGTTTCATGATAGTTTAGGAAGTATTTTAATTAAAACAAATAATCTTCAAGAAGCAATACCTTATTTCAAAAAAGCCATTGAACTTGAACCAAACTACTTTGGATTTTATAATAATCTTGGTAAAGCCCAGCTAGGTTTAGGTTATATAGAAAAGGCGATTGAGAGTTTTCAAAAAGCTTTAGAACAAAAAGAGAATAATTTTGAAAGTTACCACTATTTAGCAGAAGCATTTTCTGTTCAAAAAGATTGGCAAGAAGCACTATTAATGTGTAACAAAATTATAGAACTTAATCCCTATTCTGCCCAAGGATATTTACAATTAGGTAAAATACAACAGCAATTAGGAGAAACACAAACAGCTATTGCTAGTTATAATCGTGCCTATCAACTCGCTCCTGAATTAGAATCCGCTTATCAAGAATTAATTACAATTCTCGAACAAAAAGAACAATGGACAGAATTACTAAATTTATGTCGTAAAGCTTATAAAATTAATTCGGATTCTATTGTTAATCTGAGAAAATTAGCCTTTATCTTAGTAGAAAATAATGAAATTGAAGAAGCACTTCCTTTATTAAATCGTTTAGTAGAACTTGAACCAGAATCAGCTCAGGTTTATTATTATTTAGGACGAGCTTTCAGTTATTTAGAAAAATGGGAAAAAGCAGATCAAGCTTACAATCGTTCTAGCGAACTAAATCCCAATAATATTGAGATTCAAATAGAAATAGGTCAAATGTTTGCTCGAAAATTTCAATGGGAAAAAGCAATTGAAACCTATGAAAATGCCATCGAGTTAGACCCTAATAAAACAGATAAAATAGATAAAATATTGAGTATAACTTATTTTAATTGGGGCAAAGATTTTGAAGAAAAAAAATTATTTCTAGACGCTCTTAATTGTTATCAAAAAGCAATTATTTTCAATCCAGATTTAGAGGAAGCTTATCAAGGTTTAGAAAGCATAGCAACAAAAAAAAAAGTAAAGTAGCTAAAAACTCATTGCTAGAGCGGTATGAAAAAATAAAACAAACACAACAAACTCCTGAAGTTTATCAAGACTTAGGACAAAGATTGCAATCTCAAGGTTATTTAGAAGAGGCAATCGCCTGTTATCGCCAAGCTATAGCCTTTCAAGGAGAAGCAGTACATCTTTGGTATTACAAAAATTTAGGAGAAGCTTTATTAGAAGTAGAATCAAAGTCTGTTTAGTAAGATTACGACAAAGCTTCAATCAAATTCGGATGTTTAGCTTGGTGATTAGAATTTAATTCAATCGCTTTTTTGTAATAAATAACAGCTTCTTCTAGTTGTTGTTGTTGTGCTAAAATTTCAGCAATTTGAGCATAGGGTACAAATGATTTAGGATTTAATTCTGCCGATTTCTGATAACATTGTATCGCTTCGGAGTATTTATTTTGCGTTCTTAAAACCTCTCCTAATTGATTATAAGCAGCAATGTATTTAGGATTTAATTCTAGAGATTTTCGCAAATACTCAATTGCTCTATTTGGCTCTTCTTTTTTGAACATGGCATAACCTAAACCTCGATGATAATGAGCAGTATTAGGATTTAATTCTAGAGCTTTATTATAAGAGGCTATGGCTCGATCGATATTTCCTTGTTTAACAAATGTTTCCCCTAACCAGTGGTATATATCTGAAATATTTGGATTAGACTCAATAGCTCTATTAAAAGAAGCAATTGCCTCGGTAAGTTTTCCTTGTTGTTGAAATGCTTGCCCTAATCCAAAATGACTCCATACAAAATCTGGATTAAGTTCAATAGATTTTTGATAATGGGCAATCGCCTTTTCTAATTTATTTTCTTTAAAAAATTGTTCAGCTAAATTATAAAAATCGTGATAAATATCTTTTAATTTTTTCCGTATTAGTTTGTTTTGTGGTTTTAACACAATAGCTTTTTTATACTGAATAACACCTTCATCTATATTTCCTTGTTTAATTAAAGCATTTGCTAAGCTATAATGAAATGAACTTGAATTAGGATTAAATTGAATAGCCTGACGATAAGATAATATTGCTTCATCCCAAGCATTTATTTTAGTTAAACTTTCTGCTAAATTATAATGAGACCAAGCAGAATTATGATTTATTTTAATTGCTTGATGATAGGAAGCTATAGCCTCTATTAGTTTATTTTCCTTAGCTAATTTTTTAGCTGTAATAACATGATTTTCTGAATCATTTTTATTGTCTTGTCTTAATGTCTTGCTATTATAGTTATTTGATAAATATTGACTAAATGTATTGAGATTTTTGTGAATGTTATATCCTAATCTAGAATAAGTATTAGCCAAATCATCCATTTTCTTATACAAGTTTTTTATTTTACATCCTATATTATCTTCTTGACCTTGTTTATACAATTCATAGGTGGAGTAAACTAAATTTAATGTATCTGGAGCTAACTTTGCTAAAAAATGTGGATGAATGTGATGCTCATTTTCAAAATTAGTCCTATCCCTTTCTGTTGGGGGAAACATGGGTGTTAAAGAATTATTAATATCCTTAACTAGGATATTAATTCCATTCCACCAACCTTTTCTTGCTTGGATATTTTCATCATCTGTCATGTGATTAGGATGAGATTTTGTATAACTTTCAAATAAAAGTTTATATTCTGGGTGAGTTACTAAAAAATCTCTATTTGCTTGTCTAACGTGCTGATAATTACAATCATCTATAATAATTACAGCATTGGAATGTAAATATGGTAATGCTAATTCTAAACACATTAATTGACTGCGATAATCATGAGGCCCGTCAATAAAATAAACTGCTATTTTTCTTTCACCAATATATTTATCTAATTGTTCTAAAGCATCTTCATAATCCTTATTAATTATTTCTATATTATTAATACCAAGTTTATTTTGACGTTCTTTGACAATTCCATAATTTTCTTTTTTAGGATCGAATTGAGCAAAATTATCTACACCATAACATTTAACTTTTGGACAAGCCAATGCCGTAGATAATAGTGTTAATCCTTGATAAACTCCAACTTCTAAGTAACAAATATTTTTTTCTTGGGAAAATAAAGAGGTAAGTCTTTGCAGACAACCAATAACTTTTTCTCCAGAATATCCTGTCAAAATTTTATTATTTGGTTCTTGGAGAAAACCTTTATATTCTGATTCAGTGATTGCATTTATAAATTGATTTATCATTAATTTTCGTAATTATTTAATTAAATAAATCTAGTAAAAATATTTATACATTGTAGATGTAACAATGATAACATTAGTAAATTAATTTTAGTCAATAACTTTACTTACATGACACAGGAAAAAATAGACTTTGGGATTTTTGAATTGAATATAGATAATCAAGATAAAGGTGGTACATATTATAAAGAGCCAAAATTTTGGGCAGATTTAATATCTCCATTGTCAAGATCGATAATTAAAATATGTAAACCTACTATATTTTTGGATATAGGTGCTAACTATGGATTTACTTCATTGATTCAATGTAAAAATAATCCCAATTGTACAATAATAGCAGTGGAAGCTTCTCCTAAATTAATTCCATTTTTAAAAGAAAACTTACAAAACAA
>CAYPSO010000030.1:19685-25028 GCA_964413275.1 uncultured bacterium
CAGTGGAAGCTTCTCCTAAATTAATTCCATTTTTAAAAGAAAACTTACAAAACAAAGGATGGGAAGAAAAAGTATTTAAAGGAGGTCAATCTTGGCTACAAAACAATTCCAACTGGATAATTAAAACTGAATTTGCACCTGATTGGTTGAGGTCTCAAAATACCGATCCTGTCAATTTGTTAAAATACCTAGCTAGAAATTATCTAATTGCTGAAGTTCCAAATCGCAGTAGATTTAAAGGAGATAATTTAAAAAGAATAATTAGACAATCTTTGAAGCCAAGAGAATGTGCTGCTTTTGTAGATTATATTCAAGCTTTAGCAAAAAGGAACGGTGTTGGGATTGGTTGGTGTGATTTGATAGTATTACCATATTCAACGGCTGAAAAAATTTTAAATCAAAAAACAAAAAATAGTTAGTATTAAAATAAATACGCTATTGAGGCTTTTAATTAAACTACATTCCACCTCTAAAGAACATTGCGCTGGTGGGCTTTGTTTTCAGCATCCTGTAATCATTTATGTTAATCTTCTCTCTAATAACTATAAACTAATTGAAAAAAAATTAATCAATATGCCTAAATGTTCCATAGTAATTCGCTGTTATAACGAAGAACAACATATAGGTCGTCTCCTCAGTGGTATTATGCAACAAAACCTAGATGATTATGAAATAATCATTGTCGATTCAGGTTCGACAGATGCCACTGTTGCTATTGCTTCTCGTTATCCTATCAAACTTGTGTCCATTAAACCTGAAGAATTTTCCTTTGGTCGAGCTTTAAATCTTGGCTGTCAAGAAGCCGATGGAGATATAATTGTTATCGTTAGTGCCCATGTTTATCCCGTTCACAGAGATTGGTTAGAACAACTATTAGAGCCGTTTCAAGACGAAAAAATTGCTATTACCTACGGCAAACAACGAGGCAATGAAGTAACCAAATACTCCGAACATCAAGTTTTTGCTAAATGGTTTCCCGATGAGTCTCACAAATTTCAGGATCATCCTTTTTGTAATAATGCCAATGCTGCGGTGCGTCGATCTATTTGGCAAGAAATTCCCTATGATGAAAGTTTAACAGGTTTAGAAGATTTAGATTGGGCTAAAAAAGTCCTTCAACTTGGCTATAAATTAGCTTATGTAGCATCCGCAGAAATAGTTCACGTCCACGAAGAACCACCTCAGAAAATTTACAATCGTTATCGTCGTGAAGCTATTGCCCTGAAAAATATTTTTCCTCAAGAACATTTTAATTTAATAGATTTTTTGCGTCTTTTTATCGGAAATTTATTTAGTGATTATTACCATGCTTGGCATGATGGCTTGCTCTGGGATAAATTTGGCGAAATTTTTACTTTTCGCTTAATGCAATTTGGGGGAACTTATAAAGGTTTTAGAGAACAAAAAAAATTAAGCAGCGAGTTAAAACAACGATTTTATTATCCCAAAGGATTTGTACGTAGTGAAATTACTAACCCAGACAAAGAACAAAAACATCGTGTAATTGATTACAGTAGTTTACCCAAGGAGAAAGAAATTGCCGGAAATTATTGATATTTCAGTGGGCTTAGAATCAACTCTTCCTGTTTGGCCTGGAAGTCCAAAATTTCGGATTTTCCAAACCATGCGTATGGAAGACGGTGAAGTAGCCAATGTTTCTCAAATAGAAACTGATGTTCATATTGGCACTCATGTTGATGCTCCTTGGCATTTTGTGCGTGGGGGAAAAACCATCGAACAATTGTCTTTAGATATTTTAATGGGAACTGCTTTTGTGGCTTATTTACCTGAAGTAGAAAAAATTACCGCTCAAGATTTAGAAAGGTTAACCTTACCTCCCAATACTCAGCGTTTACTCGTCAGAACTCGTAATTCACAATTATGGGAAAATAAGGTTTCTGAATTTCAAACTGATTTTGTCGCTTTTACCGCCGATGCTGCACAGTGGATTGTAGAGCGAGGTATTAAATTAATTGGTATAGATTATCTTTCCGTACAACGTTATTATGACGATGCTTCAACCCATCAAATTCTCTTAGGCGCAGAAGTTGTAATTATCGAAGGATTGAATTTAACTAATGTTACTTCGGGATTGTATAATCTAGTCTGTTTACCGATTAAATTGCTTGGAGCAGAAGGCTCTCCCGCAAGAGCCGTTTTAATCAAAGAAGATAGTTAAATTGTAGTTTTAATTTTTAAAATGAGTTCTCCTAAAATTGTCGCTTTTGTACCCATGCGACACAGTAGCGAAAGAGTACCGGGTAAAAATTATCGTGATTTTGCTGGTCAACCTTTATATCATTGTGTCATTCGCAGTTTATTAGACTGCCCTTTAATTTCCGAAGTGGTTATTGACACTGATAGCCCAACCATTCAAGAAGATGCTCCTAAACATTTTCCAGAAGTAAAAATTTTCGATCGCCCCGAACATTTGAGGGCGGGAACAACGCCGATGAATGATGTTCTTTTAAATAGCGTTCGCCAAATAGAGGCTGATTTTTACTTACAAACTCATAGTACCAATCCCTTATTAACAGCTAAAACAATTACGGAGGGAGTACAGCAGTTTTTGGATAATTATCCCATGTATGACTCTCTTTTTGGGGTAACTCGGCTACAAACTCGTCTTTGGGATAGTTTAGCGAGGGCAGTCAATCATAATCCGGCTATTTTACTCAGAACTCAAGATTTACCGCCGATTTATGAAGAAAATTCCTGTTTATATATTTTTACCCGTGAAATCTTAGAATCTAAACACAATCGCATTGGCGATCGCCCTTTGATGCTTGAAATAGAAGGATTACAGGCAGTTGATATAGATGAAGAATTAGATTTTAAAGTAGCTGAATTATTGTACAAAGAAGTAAATCAACTTTAAATACAATGTATTAAAAATACGGATAAAATTTATCAAAATTGGTAAGGTAATTTATGCTTGACGTAATTAACAAAAAAGAATACTTTTCTTGGTGGGATAAAAGAATAGCTGACCGTAAACTTCATACTCTCAAAGGAATTCAAGATGCGTGGATAGTTTCACTTTTTCTTAATAAAAAAGACCTAAAAATAGCAGAAATTGGAGGCGGTGATTCTCGCGTATTAGATCGTTTTAAACAAAAAAATGAATGTTGGAATATAGATAAATTTGAAGGGATAGGTCAAGGACCAACAAAAATTCCAGAGATGTCAAACATTAAAATTGTCCCTTCCTATATAGGAGACTTTGATCCCAACATACCTGCCAATTACTTTGATGTTGTATTTTCCATTTCCGTGATCGAACATATTCCTCGAAATAACATTACAGAGTTTTTTGGGGATTGTCATAGAATATTAAAGCATGGAGGAATCATGGCTCATGCTATTGATGCTTATGTTAGCGATCTTCCCAGACCTCAAAGATTACAGATTATAGATCAATACATAAAAACTGTTGAGGATCAAGGCTTTGAGTGGTCTGAGCCTCCTAAAGTTGATAAAAATCTTAGGTTCAAAAGTTACTTTGCCTCGAATTCAGATTTAACAATGGCAGGATGGAATCATCTTGCACCAACTTTAAGAAGCACTAGAGAAGAATCTCAAAGTATATCCCTTAAACTACTAGCTTATAAAAAATGAATAAAAAAGTTCTAATTACCTGTCCCCATTTACAAAAAACCATCGATTTATATCGCAATTTTTTTGCCGAACGAGATATTGAAGTTGTAGTTCCCCCTATGGTTCAACAGATGAGCGAAGCGGAACTTTTAGAAATTATCGATCAATTTGATGGAGTAATTGCTGGTGACGACCCTTTTACTGGTAAAGTTTTATCTAAAGGAAAACGTTTAAAAATTGTCGCTAAATGGGGCATTGGAGTTGATGCGATCGATAAAGAAGCAGCCAAAAAATTAGGTATTCCTGTCGTAAATACTCCTGATGTTTTTGCCAATGAAGTTGGAGATGTTGCTTTGGGTTATATAATTCTCCTTGCTCGTCAACTACATAAAATGGATCGCTCCGTCAGAGAGGGGGGTTGGCTACAAATCCCCGGAATCACCTTAAGCGGTAAAACTTTAGGAGTAATTGGGGTTGGTAGTATTGGTAAAGGAATAGTTAAACGTGGCTTGGCTGTGGGAATGTCAGTATTAGGTTATGACGTTATGCCTATTGCTGAAGATTTTATCTCTGAAACTGGAATTAAACAGGTTGAATTTAATGAGTTATTAAAAAAATCTGATTTTATTGCTCTTTCTTGTAATTTAACTCCAGACAATCATCATTTATTAAGTTATGCTCAGTTTGAATTAATGAAAAATGGAGTTTATCTTGTTAATGTAGCTCGCGGGCCATTAGTTCATGAAATTGCCTTAGTTAAAGCTTTACAATCAGGTAAAGTCGCAGGTGCAGCATTAGATGTCTTTGAAGTAGAGCCTTTACCCACAGAAAGTGAACTGCGTAAATTTGACCAATGTATTTTTGGTACTCATAATGGTTCTCATACTAAAGATGCTGTTTTACGAGTTAATGAGATGGCTATTAAAAATTTGTTACAGGGGTTAGGGATAGATAAATGATTAAAATAAGCTAATAATTTTCATAATTATAGATAACCTCGATCATTTTGAAATCAATAAGTAAAAAATAACTAACATGAAAAAAAACATTTTTTGGGTGGCTTCTTATCCTAAGTCTGGTAATACATGGATGCGTGCAATACTTACATATCTATTTTTTAGAGAACGATTAAAAACTGAATCTTCATGGGTTAAAGATTTAGGATATATTCCTGATATGTACAAATTTAAAAAAAAGGATGATATCTATAATGCACCTGAATTTAAGTGGAAAGAACGTTATATTTCTCTAGTAAAAACTCATAACTACAATTTACCTTATCAAGAAAATAAAGATATAGAAATTGTAGGCTTTGTTTATGTTTATAGACACCCTTTAGATGTTCTATTATCCGCAATAAATTTTAATTTCATAATAAATAATTCTAATTTTTTTTATAATGGGAAACCTAAAAGTGTCGATGAGTTAAAAGTAACTGGTGAATTAAATTTATATGTGGATGATTTTATCAAAAATAATTTACAAATTAATATTTGGCAAAAAATGTCAAATAACTGGATTAATCATGTTACTCATTGGTTAAATATTTCTAAAACTTTAGAAAATACAATTGTTATTAAATATGAAGATTTATTAAATAATACCTTTGAAGAAGTTACTAAATTTAAGACTGTGTTTGACATAGAAGATACTGAAATCATTGAGGCAATTAATTATTCTCAGCAAAAAACTAATGATGGAAAGAGTTTTTTTTGGAAAAAACAAAGTAGAAATTATGAAAATTAT
>CAYPSO010000030.1:25128-38785 GCA_964413275.1 uncultured bacterium
TAATGATGGAAAGAGTTTTTTTTGGAAAAAACAAAGTAGAAATTATGAAAATTATATTGAACAGGAAAAAATCATCTTGTTTAAAAATAAATACAGTGATATTTTAAAAAATTTTGGCTATGGTGATAGTTTTGATGAAACATAAGCACTATAGATAAAAAATCAAATCAAATTATTGATAAGGTGAGCCAATGACTAATTCAGTTGAAAGGGTTTATAACTATACGGTTATTTTTGAAAAACAACAAGATGGAGGTTATCATGCTTTTTGTCCTGTTTTGAAAGGTTGTCATAGTCAAGGGGACAATTTTGAAGAGGCATTAGCTAATATTACAGAAGCAATAGAATTATATCTTGATAGCCTTTTAGCCGATCTAGAACCAATACCTAAAGAAGATTTAATTATAAAACCAATTACTATTTCTTTATGAGTAATTTACCAGCAGTTGAGGCTAAAGATTTTATCCGAGTTATTAGTAAATTAGGTTACGAGTTACATCGACAAAAAGGAAGCCATGCTATTTACAAAAAATCATCAGGTCAAAGGGTAATTGTACCAATTCACTCAGGTAAAAATCTCAAACCCGGAACTCTTTTGGGAATGATTAAAGATATTGGATTAGATAAAACAGAGTTTTTTAAATTATTGAAAAAAAGTTAATCACAAGTTATGCCTACTAATATTAATCCAGTAAATTCTTCGTTGTCAGTTAATCAAGTAGTTTTGATTACTGGAGTTTTAGGAGGTATTGGTGTTGCTACTGCTGAATTATTTAAAAAAAAAGAGTGGTATGTAGTCGGAGTTGATATAAGTAAAATTCCCACTGACTTAACTGGAGTTGATTTGTATATTCAGGCTGATGTTGCTGATGATTTAGCTTGGCAAAATATATTTCAAAGGCTTTCGGAAAAAGTAAATAAGTTAGATGCTCTAGTAAATAATGCTGCCATTCAAGTTTGTAAGCCTTTAGTTGAAACCACTACCGCAGAATGGGATCGAGTCATGGGAGTTAATTTGCGCTCCGTTTACTTAGGGGTAAGAGAAATGTACCCTTTAATGAAAGACCAAGGAGGTGCAATTGTTAACGTTAGTTCAGTTCATGCGATCGCAACTTCAATTCAAATTGCAGCCTATGCAGCTAGTAAGGGGGGAATGCTGGCTTTAACTAGAGCTTTAGCTTTGGAATTAGCCCCTAAAATTAGGGTAAATGCAGTATTACCCGGTGCTGTTGATACAGGGATGTTACGTGCTGGTTTAGAAAGAGGCCATGTTAAGGGAGAAGGAGGGGATGAATTAGTAGCCCAATTAGGGAAAAAGCACGTTATTGGTAGGGTAGGACAACCCAGAGAAATTGCTGAGGCCATTTATTTTTTAGCAAATAATAATTTTTCTTCCTTTATGACAGGTCAAGCTTTAGTAATTGATGGTGGAGCAACTGCACGCTTGAGTACAGAGTAAGATAAAAATAAATAGGATGGCGCAAATATGACAGAAATAGAAATCAAAACCATTATACAACGAGAATTACCGAATCTTATTGCTGAAGATCCCGTAATTAGGGATTTTATCTTGCGGACAGTATCGAACTATTATGCAGGAAAACAGGAAACAGAAAGTAAATTTGACCGGATATTAGCAGAATTACAGCGCGATCGAGAAGAACAAGCTCACAAATGGGAAGAAAATAACCGTAAATGGGATGAACAAAACCGTAAATGGGATGAACAAAACCGTAAATGGGATGAACAAAACCGTTTTAATCAGGAAATTCTGGCAGAAATTAAGAAACTAAATCGTAAATATGATAGTACCATTGGTGCGCTTGGTTCTCGTTGGGGTTTGTTTTCAGAGGCCAGTTTTCGTAATGGATTAAAGGGGATTTTACAGGATTCTTTTGGAGTAGAAGTTATCAATATTAATGACTTTGATCATGAAGGGGAAGTCTTTGGCCGACCAGATCAAGTCGAAATAGATGTGATTATCAAAAATGGATTAGTAATCCTGTGTGAAATTAAATCTTCTATGAGTAAAGCTGACCTATATATATTCCATCGCAAAGTAGCTTTTTATGAAAAATATCATCACAGAACTGTTAATCGTAAATTAGTTATTTGTCCCATGGTAGATCAAAGAGCTTTACCAGTAGCAGAAAGTTTAGGTATTGAAATTTATAGTTATGCTGAAGATATTGAAAATTTATAATCCAACCTGAAAAATTTGTTCGACTGTTAAACTAAGTTCTGGGAAAGACGGAGATTTCAATACATCTTGACCTGTAAATAATTCTACTGTATATTCCCCTTCCACTAAATAATAAACAGAAATTGTCGGTTTTTTAGGATTACCAATATAGCGACGGCCTCCCAATCCTAAATAATCAATAACCCAATATTCAGCTATGCCTAATTTTTCATATTCACCTAATTTCATTAAATAATCATCTTGCCAATTGGTACTTACTACTTCTATAGCCAATTTAATACTTGCACCTTGGGTAATAGTTGAGCGTTTTTTCCAGAGCGGTTCATTACTGAGACAATTCGTATTCAATACCATCACATCAGGAATATAAGCCGATTGATCGGAATCTATAGCTTTAATAAGTCCTTGTCGAGGGATAAACAATGGTAAATCTAGGCGTTTAATTTCATAGCCTATTTCCATGGCCAGAAAACCAGCTACTTGTTCGTGAGTTCCAGTTGGTTGCATTTTAATAACAACTCCATTATGTAATTCAAATCGACCATAACCATCAGGATACCAGTCGAAAAACTCCTCCAAAGTCATCAATTTAGACTGTTGTATAGAATTAGTATTTATTTTTTCTTGGCTTAACATATAAACTACTCCTAGCAATATACTGAATTAAGCATAACAACAGTTATTTCAGAAGCATTGTAGTGCATAATCATTGACATTCAATTATAACTAAATCTAAAATACAAGCCAAAACCAATTTAAAATCATGACTAAAACCATTCCCGTAGCCATACTTTGTGGTGGTAAAGGTACGAGACTTAAAGAAGAATTAGTACAATTTTTAGAAAAAAATCAAGTTGGTACGAGATTATTATTTGGTAGTAATTTAATCAGACAACCTTTATATCAAAGTTTGAATTATCGAGTAATTGGCGATTTATCTAATGCCGATCGCATCATGTATAACTCTTTTTGGATAGGATTATTCCCCGGTTTAACTGAAGAAATGTTGACTTATAGTGTCTCAAAAATTAGGGAATTTATTAATATAAATTAGCCATAATTGACAAACCTAAAACAAATTTACTTTTGAGAGGAGGTAACAGATGGTTGCTATTAAAGAAATTGCCCAAAAAATAAGTTTAGAGGAGTTTTTAGCACGTCCTGAAACTAAACCTGCTAGTGATTATATAGATGGAGAAATAGAACAAAAACCAATGCCACAAGGAGAACATAGTATTATTCAAATACGTTTAGGAACTGTTATAAATAATATTGTTATACCCGAAAAAATAGCTTATGCTTTTCCTGAATTAAGGTGTACTTTTGGAGGGATTTCTATTGTTCCAGATATTGCGGTTTTTACTTGGAATCGCATTCCTAAAACAGAAAAAGGTAGAATTGCTAATCGTTTTGAAATTTCTCCTGATTGGGTAATTGAGATTCTTTCTCCCGAACAATCTGCTAATAAAGTTATGAAAAAAATCATTTTTTGTATTAAACAGGGAACTCAATTAGGTTGGTTAATCGATCCTAAAGATGAATCAGTAATGATATTTCAACCCGATCAATTTCCCGAAATTAAATCTGATGAAGAAATTTTACCCGTTTTAAAAAACATTAAAGACTTACAATTATCAGTAAAAGAAATGTTTACGTGGTTAACCATTGAATAATAATCATAAAAATAACGTTCCTCATTGAATTGTCTATTAATTTTAAGCCTTTATTAAAATTTTGTAATATTATAAAGTTAGGTGATTTCTTGGAATCAATATCCCAGCAAACTTCACTAACAGTGTGTTACGCTGCCGCTAACTGAGATGTAATGGAATTCTATTGGATAGGTGATGGTCTCCTTGCCAGTATAGCCGTGCAATTTTTCTTCTCTTCAATGCCAGAAGCCGAGCAAATGGCTTTAAATTCAACAGTTTCTAGATCCGTGAATCCTAAAACGCCAAGCATATTTTTCACACATTCAATCGACAACAACCACCAACCCTTTATATCAAGGTTACTTGTTTTGTTCGGAGATGGACGAAATATCGCTTGTGGTTTTTCCGTCTTAGAGAAAATACCTGTAACGATAATTGCATCTTTTGAAAGACTTGCGCCTGTATAGAGTGCCTGAAACGGGTCTCGCAAATGGGTTAAAATCATCCCATAAAGGACAACATCAAACCTTCCAATAGATTCTGGTAAACTAGAGTATATATCGCCATAATAAACTTGCGCTCGTGAGTTGAGGGCGCGATGGGCTAACCAATATCCGTTCTTCAATCGCTGAATGGATATTGAACTTTGCCTTTTAATCTCATCTAACTTATCTTTTAATTTATAATGAGGAACAATATCCCAATCATCGCCACTCTTCATGTCGAAAGAGACGACATCAGCACCGCGTTTCTCCATTTCAAACGACAAAAACCCTGACGCAGTGCCCATGTCTAAAGAACGTTTGCCTGAAAATTCATAATTACCTAGATAGGCATCGACACAGTCCCGCAAATCCCAATTTCCGTTAACCTCGCCAAATCCAGGCAAGTCCATTTTATGGTAAAAAAAGCAGTCTTTGAGGCTATCTACTTCGATAGGCTTAGAAAATTGTGACATAAACTCTCCTCCCTTGTAAACACTATATCGATATTATTTATAACCATATCATGAAGGTTATATTTGTGAGCAATGTGAGTAAAATGCTTGACATTTTATATTCTCTAATCTAGGGTATTACTAAGGTTTGCACAGTGTACATCTTGATTTTATAAGAACTACAGAAGAACTACAAAAAAAACTCAATAACAACTGAAGTAATGTATATGATGTCAAAATCATGTGTTGTTTGTGATTCCCCTTTTGTGACCTATGTAAAGGATGTTCCCACTCGAAGAACAAAAAAAGATATTCCATTATATTACTGTATGGAATGCGAGTCTTTCTTTAATCCTTCTGGTTATAAAGAAGACGAAGTTCAACTTGCTAGAGATTTAGATTGGAATATTAGTGTTATTGAGCGAAACATCGGCTATTCAGAAAAACTTATTTCTCGATTGCTAGATTTATATCCTCAAACAAAAAATATTTTAGAGATAGGATGTGGAATTGGAACATTTTTATCTATAGCCAAAAAACGTGGCTTAACAGTTATGGGCTATGACACAAATAAATATGCTATTGAGTATGGAAAAAAGATATTTAATCTCGATCTTAGAGCCGATTTTTGGAGTGCCGAGGATACGAAGAATCACGATTTAATCGTTTGTATCATGGTACTAGAGCATTTAGAACAACCTAGATTGCTTTTTGAACAATTAGCTTTAGCAGCAAAGAAAAATAAGGGTAATCTTTATATATCTGTTCCTTTTTTAGATCGAGACAAATGGCATTTTATCTTAGAACCCGATCCTACCAAAAAAGGTACACCTTTTTTTGATAATGATGTACATATTACTCATTTTTCTGAGAAAGGTCTTATTAAATTAGCCAAAGAATATGGTGCAACAAAGTTTACTAAGATTATGCAAGGCTGGCATGGATATGTTTTTGAGTTTAATATGTAGTCAATAACTTAATTTATAATTTTTTCGGTTAAATTTTTTCTACCATTGGTAAATATAGCGTTAACTCAGTCAATTCATCAGTGTTAACTCCTATTTGGACTCTGAAACCCTTTTGTTCATTTTTAAATGAATGCTCTACAATCAATTCATGTAAACCTTTTTCTATTTTATATTCCTTAAGCGAGCCTTCAAATTTACCATTTCCATCTCGATTTAAAGCGGTTATTATATTTGCATTATTACTTGTTTTTACCTTAATTTTTGCATAAACATTTGCCCCTGGTTTGATATTGCCGGCAAAGGAAAATGCTGCAAAATTGTCTTTTCTATAATTACCTTGAAATTTAAACAAACCCATTTTTTTTGTATTATTAAATTCATCCTCTACTGTGCCAACCTTGAAATAATTTAAATAAACAAATTCAGGTTTATTTTCTTTAGCTTTAATACTAGCTTTTATTTGATTTTTCAATTGAGTAGCCCTAGATATATCAACTAATTTTTCGGGAGTAAATTTTATTGATAACTCTTGTCTAAAATGAGGACAATGGATGATGTATGTATCGGGATTATATCTGCTAACCTGATGAAGAGAAAATTCGGCTAATCCCTCTGCTTCCTTTGTGCCACTATGGTTTTGAATAAAATCCGTATAGGTAAATTTATGTGCAATGTTTTGCCATTGACACCATTGTTTATTTCTATCTTTAGCTGATGCTTTATTAAAGTACAGATCTAAAAAACAGTCATAAGCCAGAGAAGGTTTTTCCGATTGAATTGTATTAATTAGCTCTGGTTTCCATACTTCCTTAACAAAACGCTGAAAATCAGGATTACCAGTAGCATAAATCGCATTTCCATTAATATGATTTTGAAAATCTCTATCTATAGGTGAATTTCCTCGATAAATGCTACCTTTAAGCCAAAAGTTTTCTGAATTATTGACTATTTCAGTTAATTTATTTAACCAGTCTGCTTTAATTGGCAAACAATCAGTTTCCATATAAAAAATATAGGGATAATCTTTAGCAAATTGTTCTATGGTGGTAAAAAACTGATTATTTGGACCGCTTTTATATCCTTCTAAAGGTAAAGCTATTCTCTTTTTTCCACGTACATATAAATCCCTATCTCCTTCAAGATTGCAATAACTAAACTTGATACCAGCAAAACAGCGAGATAGTATATATGTCTTATTAAATACTTCTTTTATTAAGCTTTCAACTTGTTCGTTACGGAAAGAGTTAAAGACAAAATGAAGATATACCGAAGGTTGATTAGGAAAACTCATATAGGGTTGATAAGCAGGAGAGTCCCAAATGTATAAATTTTCGATAATTCTATTCAATTCAAAATACGTTGTGGGTACAACTATGGCACCTAAAAGATTTTCCTTGATTGCTTTATCGAAATCTTCGTAGGGAAAGACTTTCTTGACATAAAGTTCGGACTGTTTATTGCAATTGATAATTTTTACGTTTGGTACATAGACTTGCATATCATGGGCAATAGCTTCAAAAGCTTGTAAATGAAGATTGCCACCATGTACTTCAGGATTTGGTATTTGAAAGCTATCTCCAGCTTTTTGATAATCATCAAAGAAATAATTAGGATTACTCTTAGGTGTATTTTTCATCACCATTTTTAGTTCGCCAACTATTTCACTACCACTAACAACTTCTACATATCTACAATCAATACCTAAAAGTAGTATTTTTTTATAGCCTAAATGAATACCATAACGAAGAGCATAACTACCAGTTGTTACCTTGGTAGGATATTCTGTCAAGAAAGCTGAAGAATCTGTTTTGTCTTCGATGCCATATTTTGCACCTCTTTGCTTATACCAATGCTTATTAAAAGAGTCAAAAAAATCTATTCTCGGATCGTAGGCCGCATCAGGATAAAATTGCAAAAAATCCCCTGTAACAAATATTCTTTCTACTTTTTTTTCTTTAAGTAGTTGATAGATTTGTTGATGATGGGTAGCAATTAATTCTTTATCAAGGCATGAGTAATAATTAGGATACCAGTTAATTTTGTCCCAATACCGATAGGCAGCATTCATACCCAAAGTTTTAACTTCTCGAAATTTATTAAAATCAAATCCTCTTAAAGAAGGGCCATTTCCGATTACTACTAAAACCTTGTCATTCATCTGCATAAAAACCTTATATTTCTTACCAAATAAAAAAAATATTTAAACTGATTTACTTAGAGCCGCTTGATGGAGAATTTGATAAAA
This sequence comes from uncultured bacterium, assembly GCA_964413275.1. Classification (GTDB taxonomy): domain Bacteria; phylum Cyanobacteriota; class Cyanobacteriia; order Cyanobacteriales; family JAABRE01; genus JAABRE01. The sequence goes on from CAYPSO010000030.1 coordinate 33,134, forward strand.
TTTTTGCTGAATTTGTTGAGCATTAAAATTCTGCTGGGCAAATTGACGCCCTTTTATTCCTAATTGTTGGCATAATTCAGAATTAGTAACTAATTCTCTAATGACAGTTTTTATTTTTTCAAGATTACGCTCTGTAATAGTTTTAACTGCATCACTATCCTTCATTAAACCTACTGTAGCAACTTCTGGACTACCATATATTACAACAGGAGAACCAGAAGCTAAACATTCGGGCAATTTATTGGCCAGAGAATATTTAGTGTAATTAATACTCTTTTGATCAAAATTATAAGCAATCAACAAAGCATCAGAATTACACAATAACTTGCGATATTCTTCATCAGTAAAATTGCTCAGATTAATACTGACACAAGGAAATTTAGAAAAAGCATTTTTAGCTTTATCTAACCAATGTTTCATGGTATATATTTCTAATTTAACGGACAATTCTTGAGGTAAGTTATTAATAGCTTCGATAAAGTCACCAAGACTTAAAAAATTCATATCATTGGCTATTCCTCCTATATACCGAATCACAAAATTACCAGCTTGCTTTTGAGATTTTGTGTAATTAAAATCACTTAAATTGACACAGTTATGTATGGGAATAAAATCTAAGTTATACCTTTGTTCATAGCATTGAGACATTGCTTCACAAATACTAAGTCTAGCTGCTGATTCTTGAAATAGTTTGCGTAAAGAAGTATCAAAAAACAAATATGCCTTTTCGTCTGTATGTTTTAAGCGGAAAGGCCAATCATCCATAATATGAGTTACTACAGGAATTTTAAATTCTTTAATTAAACGACAAGCAAAGTTATGTAGTTTAGGTCGATCGGCCAAAGGACGATAATATATTACATCTGGATCGAATTTTTTACATATTTCTAATATTTGTGTCGGTTTTAAATCAGAATCGTCTTGTTGTGAAATTTGATAATTATTATTCTCATCAAGGGAAAATAAAGATAATTTATTAAGGAAAATCTCCTCTATTTGTAATATATTTTCCTGGGGAAATTCTGCAAATAGTTTCTTCTTAACTTGACCTGTAGCACTAAGATGACCTATAGGTGTCATATCGATCACTAAAACTTTTGGATGCAAAAATTTATAACTTTGATGATCGTAATAAACATTAATTTTATTGACCTGAAAAAATCTGGTTAAGTTCTGAAATAAATCATAATTATTGGTCTGGGTTACACAAATATCTTGTAAATCTTCTTCTTCAAAACCAAGTAAACAAATATCTTTAAATCCTAAATAATGAGCTATTTGTAAAGCAGAAAAAATACTATGTACTCCTGTATAAGTACAAAGAGAACAATCACTGGAAAAATAACGATAATCAGGATAGCTATAGGCAAGTCTATCATCAAAAAATATAGTATTATCGTCTAGGTTTATGCAATAAGATAGACTTATCGGAAATAGTTTAGTGGTTAATTCTGAACAACTATTAATTATACTTCCTTTATTTTCAAGATATTCCTTATTTTCAGATACATAAAATGTTGGTTGAAAGTCTTTAATCAAGTTATTTGATTCTATGGCAGAGTCAACAAATATGGTGATTTCATTCTTAAGAGTTTCCAAGTTATATCGATCTATATTGTTCAAATTATTAACTATAAAAACTCTGTTTTTATCTTTATACTTATGTTTTAGGTTTCTGAATTTATGGGCGTATAATGTTATCCATGACTCGTTATAAAGTTTTAAAACTTTTTCTAAGCTTTCATTTTTTTCTTCACTAGATTTTTTTTGACTGGGAAGCAAAGGACTATATGGTTGAGGATGTTTATTGATTAAATCCTGTTCAATTGCAGCTATAGCATAGGTTTTAATATCCAAGGAATTATCTTTTTCCTTAAGTTCCCAACTTAATAAATTAAATAATTTTTGTCGCACTTGTACCAAGTTTGGTTGTTGATATAAGATTGATAAATAAGAATCAATAGCTTGTTGTCTATCTTCTTTAGGTATGTTTTCAGGTGGCAAAGAAATATAACTCGAACTTGACTCTAATTCGTTGCTAATATTTTTTGAAATGGTTGCTTCTTTGTGTGGAGTAAAAGTCTCAGGCTCTATTCTTTTTGTTGTTTCATTAGTGATTGTTGGTAAATCTTTTTTTGCCTGAGTTTTATCTTGAGATTTTGCAAAATATTCTTTAAATATTTCTCTGTAATCTCGTTTAGTAAAAATTTGACAATAACCATTTAAAGTTGCATCAATAATCCTACGACCACTTTCCTCAAAAACTGTTTTAGCAATCTTATAATGTTTCTCTGAATTCGGCAAATCTGGTAAATTCCAACTAATACCTTTACCAAAATAATTAGGGTCAAAATGATTAGGATCATTTGCCTCAGAAACTATTTCTTGATGGGGTTTTCCTTGAGTTTTAAAGTGATGATCGACACCAATTAAAATGAGTTCATTAAATCCCATATAATAAGCTAATTGCATAGCTACATATGTAACCGTACATCCCTCATTTACTGCTAAATCAGGACTTTTACTAAACATATCACCACTATAAGGATATGTTTTCATAAAAATGAGGTCATCTTTATAAGTCTTAAAATAAGGAATTCCTCGATTACTAATAAATTTGGGACAGGTGATTTTATTAATCGCCTCCACACTTTGTTTAATTACTAATTCATTCACTGCCACATAGTAATTTGGCACAAAATTAAAACGTTCAAAACCTAAATAAATTTTATTCAGCCCGAAACAAATTTCATGCTTCAGAAATGACAAATCCATCTGATTTAAACTCGATCCATTACCAATAATTACACATCTTTGACCTTTATGTTTATTATGAAATTTTCTAATTTTCCCTTGAGAACGTAATAACAAATGTTCGGGAAAATCATTATTGCTTAATAGATTATCTAACTGTTGCTTAACCTCAATTAAACTAGGATTAATTTCTATAGCTTTTTTATAATAAGCGATGGCATCTTTGCTCTTATTTTGTCTTTCAAGAATTTGACCTAAATAAAAATTAGACCAAGCTGCGGATGGTTTCAACTCAATAGCCTTCTGATAAGCTTCAACTGCTCGATCTAATTTACCTATTTTTCCCAATATTTCCGCTAAATTATGATAGTATAAATAGATATTTGGGTTTTGGGCGATCGCTTTTTTATATAATTCTATAGCTTGTTCAAAATTCTCTTGTCGTACAAGTTGGTTAGCTTGCTGGAAATAACCGTTGAGCATCTTGTTTACTTTACAATCTAAATTTGGATAAGAGTTAATATTTTTATTGGAGTTTAAACGTTTTAAAACCAATAGTTTTAGTCAAAACCAGCTATTATCCTATAACTAAAAGTTAATCGTGTCAATTGGACTTAAGGCTTAATTGCTATAAAAAAACTTTTTTTATTATTGCTTCTGCTTCTGATTTTAAGGGAAGCATCCATTTTCTTAAAATTGGACGTTGAAAATATTTATCTAAAATTATTTGATAATCAATTTTATTTCTCTTCAATACTTGTGTTGTTGCCCAAGTATATTTAGGAATAAAACTGGTTATTTTGGGTAAACAAAAACCCGATGCTCCTTTTGAAGATAGTTTTAATAATAAATCTATTGTTGCAGCCTGAATTGATAAATCAGGATCGAAACCTTCACAATCAAGTAACCAAGAGCGTCGGAATAAACAACTACTCAACTGAATTAATTTCCCCATAGTAGGTAGCATCCAAATATGAAATCCATGTAATCCCTCTTTTCCTATTAAAATGGATTCTAAAATATGCCAACACTGACATTCTTGAATAACTTTATTTTGGTTATCTATTACTTGCCAACCTCCTAAAACAAATTCTAGCGAACCTGCTTTATCTTCAAAGGATTTAATTGCTTCAGAAATCGTATTTTCTGGTAATAAATGACCCGGACTTAAAAAATTAATAAATTCTCCTTTTGCCAATTCTAAACCTTTGTTAAGAGTAGCAATTATATCATATTTTGATAAATTTATATATTTAATATAGGTATATTTGTTAATAAAATTTTCTTCTAATTTATCAGTTACTCCATTATCAATAATAATAACCTCTAAATTATTTATATTTTGTTTTTCAATACTTTTAATGGTTTTTTCCAAACCTTCTACTTCTGTATTACTGTCTTTAGTAATTACAATACTAACTTTAACCAAATTATTCGATTCAGGAATAAGATAATGAGTTGCATTAGCACTATTAGCACGGAAAGTTTGTTTGAGAAAGGTTAAATTTTTTCTTGCTTCAGCACCAAAAAAAGCTTCTAAACGGCCACCAGAAAGATGTTTATAATCATGGTTTTGATGAATAATATTAATTACTTGACTAGCATTAATCACTGGATAATTATTGTTTAAGGCTTCGGTAATCATCCAATTATCCCATCCTGCTCTACCAACTGCAAATTCAGGTAATTGAGAAAATAAAGGTTTAGGAAAAACAAAATAATCTAAAGCACCTACACCACTAAAAATTCCATTTTCTTTAAGGCGATTTTGTAAATTTTCTTCCCATTGAGGATTATCAAAATTAATTCTATTTTGAATATCAAGATTCCAGCGTCTTCCAACCATTAAAAATTGTTTATACTTCTCGATAACCTGCTCTATAGTAGAAATAAAGTTTTGAGGTAAAATAATATCTGAATTGATATAAGCTAAAATATTAGATGATGCAACCTGTTGAACCTGATTGAATACATCATTAAGTAAAGGAGTTTTTTGATCGTTAGTTTTAACATTAGGAATATGTATAAGTCCTAACTCATTAGCAATTGATTTCGTGCCTTCTTCCTCACCAAAAAGAATTATTTCAGGAGTAGGATTTAGTTTTGTCCAACTTTGAATTGCATTGCGTTGGATTATTTCTATATGACTATTAAAAGCTTTGGGAATAGCAAAAATAGTTATTTTTAAATTGCAAGTATAATTAACTTTAACAGATAAACGTTTTGTTGACATTATAATTACCTTAATTTATTATTTATCCATATTTTGAGCAAGAAGTTTAACTAACACTTTGACTAAATCAGATTCTTCTAATTGTACTGAATGATTATGGATTAATTTCTGTTGTTGCTCAATTTGCAGTTGTATCTTAATTTTTTCTAATTCAGAAGTTGTCGATTGTAGTTGAACTTTATTTTCTTTTAATTCTTCTTCTATTTGTTGGTATTGACTTTTATTATTTTCTAATTCAGCAATTTTTGATTGTAATTTTATGTTAGATTCTTTTAGTTCTTCTTCTATTTGTTGGTATTGACTTTTATTATTTTCTAATTTACCAGTTAAAGATTGTAATTGAGTTTTAGTTTCTAGTGATTCTTTTTCCATTATATTATATTTGAAAATATATCGTTCTAAATCAACTTGCAATTCATCTATTTGTAGTTGAGAAAACTCTAATTCTTCCCTAAGTTCATTAAGATTTAAAATAGAATTATCTAATTTTTTCTCTGTTTCTTTGTTTTTTATTTCAAGAGCTTGAAATTTCTTCTGAGAATCAGAAAGTTGAGTTTGAGTTTCAGATAATTGTTGATTTAATTGTTCTTTTTCTTGCTGAGAATTAGAGAGTTGAGTTTGAGTTTCAGATAATTGTTGATTTAATTGTTCTTTTTCTTGCTGAG
>CAYPSO010000030.1:38885-46271 GCA_964413275.1 uncultured bacterium
AATTAGAGAGTTGAGTTTGAGTTTCAGATAATTGTTGATTTAATTCCTGATTTTGTGTTTGAGACTCAGATAATTGCGTTTCTAATTCTTGTTTTTGAATACAAATTAGTTCTAAATCTTCTTGACTTTGATGAAAAATAAATTGTTGGTCTTTTACAGTTTTATTTAATAAAGTTATATCGGCTAATAATTTATTTAACTCTTTAGTTAAATCTTTTGTATGTATCTTAATTAATTGTTTCTGTGAATCAAAAATAATCTCAAAAAATCTTTGATTTAGATAATAAGCGTAGCCCCAACTTGGATGATATGGATTGCCTTGTGCTACTCTCAAAAACTCATGTTCAGCTAAAAAATTATCTACTTCTTCTATTAAGTTACCTCCCTCAAATAACTTTTTAGATTCAACGGTTGTATAAATAAATTCTATTGAATTTAATAATTCACTAGCACCAATTAAAGCAGGCAATTCTCCTCCTTGAATATCTATTACAAGAATATTAAAATCAGCGAAAGACAGATTAAGCTTTGATAAAATATTATTTAAAGTTTGAGAGGAAATACTAATATTCTCAGTAACTGTCAGATTAGGATAAAGTTCAAGATAATCAGTTGGAGGTAAAAGAAAACTTTTAGACTCAATTTGAGTAAGATATAGATTAATCTCACCATCACAATTTGTAAGCGTACCTTCAATAACTTCGACATTAGAATTTTCGGCAAAATGAGCCTTTTGTCGTTGAAATGTTTTAGGATTAGCTTCTATCACTAAAATTTTTACTTGCTCAGAAATATTATTATTTTCGATAATATGTTTAATATTTTTACCATCACCAGCACCCACATAAATTAAACCATAGGGTTTAATATTATATTTTTCAAAAAAATCACTAAAATTAATTTTCATAGATAAATTTTTTATTACTGAAATTAAATATATTTAAGAGATTTATCTTGCAATATGTTAAAAACTTAGGAGATAGGTTTTAGTAATGAGCAATTACTTATTACTTATTACTTATTACTTATTACTTATTACTTATTACTTATTACTTATTACCTACCCCTATTTCCTATTTATTGATTAACTTCTAAGATACGACTAGATAGAAACCGATTCATCCATCCCTCTAAATATTTACGATTAGCTTGTTGTTCTTCAGGAATGTTAGTATTCAGTGGATGAGGTGCTAAACCTTGAATCGCTGCTGTGGTGACACAAAACATTGATTTTTGAAAAGTTTGACATATTTGCACTTTTAAATCATCCTCCTTACGAATTCCTTTTTGATAAAACTCATGAAGATAATCAGGAATAAAATGACGCATATCCTGCATTAATAAAGTAGGAGGTATTCCCGCACTACCAATTGGTAAAGGATCGGCGTATAATGCTCCATAGGCAAAAGAACCTTGATCGAAAGGAATTTGATATGCCTGAGCATTATAGGAAATTGTACCCGGAAAAGGTGTCCCCCTAAAGAAAACGGCCTCAACATAAGGCACAGCAGTATCCATCAAAAAAGTTAAATTAACAGATTTAGGTAAAATATCATATATTTCCCCTTGAATTTTCACCTGATAGGTAATGGGCTTATTAGCATCAGCGACTAAACCATCTAGAATATGTTTTACAACTTCAGCAATAGTTTTAATTTTACCTTCATCATAAAGATCGGATAAAGTTAGAAAAATATCAGCCATTACCCGCCAAAATTGCCCTAATCCACTGTAATAAGCCATTTGGCGTACTTGTTCTACCTGAAATTCTGGAAAAATTTTACCAAGAGCAACCATAAATAAATTACCCTTGAATTTAGCTTGAATGGCTTTTTGGGCTAATTGTTTAAATTCTAGGGTATCTAAAAAAGCATCTAAACCGCCGCCTCCATGCCAAAACATGGCTTTCATACAATATTCGGCGTATTCAAAATTAATGCGATCGCCCCATAAATGACGTGCTAACTTAGAATACGTAAGCTCACCATTAAAATATTTAAAAAAGGGAAATATTTTCAGAAACTGATTTTCAGCAATGTAAATGAGATTATTAGAATAAGCATCCAAAATTACACCATAACTTTTAAGGATACCTACTACTTCCAAAACATTTTCTGGAGAATCTTTAAGTAATGCTTCTCCTCTTTCTAAACGATAAATATATTCAGCTAAAGGATGTCGGGAAGGTTGAAATGTCGCACTAACCATGATTTATAAATTGTTATTTGTTATTTGTTATTTGTTAGCGATTAGCTTTTAGCAGTTGGCGATTAGCTTTCATCATTTACCATTTATTAATGTTCAATGAAAAAACTGACTACTGACTACTGATAACTGATTACTGATAAAAGCAGTGTCAACCTCACTCCAATGTAATAACCAATGAGGTTGTATTCCTAAAATAAAAATGAACAAAGCTATGATTAAAGGAGGAAACCTTTCTGACCATTGTACGGCAGCTAAATTAGCTAATTCTGGTTGTAAACGACCAAAAAAGACTTTATTTACCATTAAAAGAAAATAAACAGCCGTTAAACCCGTACCAATTAAACACAGAAGAGTTTGCACCGGAAAAAATGGAAAACTACCACGAAAGACCAAAAACTCAGCGATAAAACCCACCATACCCGGAATACCTGAACTAGCCATCACTCCAAGTATCATTAAACTACCTACCATTGGTAAACCTTTTTCTGGATTTAATAAACCTCTGAGATAGTCCACATCTCGACTGCCAGTTTTTTTATAAACTATGCCCACCAACATAAACAGAAGAGCAGAAATTAAACCATGACTAACCATCTGAGCCACCGCAGCCACTAAAGCCAAGGGAGTACCTGCCGCCGCCGCTAATAAAATAAAAGCCATGTGAGCGATGGAAGAATAAGCCACCACCTTTTTCATATCCTTCTGAGCGATAGCACAAGATGCTCCGTATAAAGCACTTATTGCCGCCCAAGTTGCTAGAAATGGTGCTAATTCCTGCCAAGCTTGGGGAAATAGAGCTAATCCAAAGCGTAATAAACCATAAGTACCTAACTTGAGCAAAACCCCTGCTAACAGCACAGAAACCGGAGTAGAAGCTTCAACGTGAGCATCTGGTAACCATGTATGGAAAGGGAAAAAGGGAATTTTAATCCCAAAACCGATTAAAATTCCACTGAGTAAAATTAACTGTGTACCCAAAGGTAAAGTTGCCGATAATAGTGGTTCATAGGCAAAACTATCCATACCACTCAGCCAAACTAGACCTAAAAATGAAGCTACGATCAAAATACCCGAAACAGCAGTATAAATTAAAAACTTAGTTGCTGCATAACCTCTTTTCTTACCTCCCCAAATGGCAATTAAGAAATATAAGGGAATAATTTCTAGCTCATAAAATAGGAAAAATAACAATAAATCTTGAGCTAAAAATGCACCTACTACTCCAAAATTGAGTAAAAGTAACAAAACATAATAAAAACGAGAACGTTCTAAGTTAAATGGACTAATCCAAATTGCAATTAGGGTAAGTAAACTATTTAAAACTATTAAAGGTAAAGAAAGACCATCTATTCCTACCTGATAATTTAAACCAAGCCATTCAATCCAGGTAAATTTTTCAGCAAATTGCATCCCTCCCATGGTTGGATCGAATTTCGTAATTAAAAAGATAGTCCAAGCAAGTATGGCGAAAGAAAACCAAAGAGCAATTTGACGATGTAAAACAGAGATTGGTTTTGTTTCTTGATTAGCTATTTTGTTATTTGCCTTCGGCCAAAAACCAATTATTATTGCACCCAACAAGGGCAACAAAATTAAAATAGTGAGCATTATTGATTTTATGATTCTAAAGTTATGATTAATGTTGATATTTTTTAAGATGGGCATTGCCCATCCTATATTATTGATTCAGTAATGATGACCAATAGTCAAAAACCGTTGACCATTGACCAGTTGATACTGACCATATTAAAAGTAAACCAATCCCAAAAATAATCGTAAATACATAAAATTGGGATTGCCCACTGACGTTATATTTCAAAGCACTGCCACCAAAAATGGCCGCTAAACCAGTTAAGTTAACTAAACCATCTACCACATAACGGTCAAACCAAGAGCTTAATTTAGCTAAACTAGCCACAGCCAAAACTACTGTGAAATCGTAGATTTTATCAATGTAAAAATCGTAGGCTAGTAAATCTTGACAAAACCTTAGATAAAATTGGGTTGGTCTAGCCCAAGCTCTCCTTAGTTCTACGGTTAAAGCTACTATAACTCCTAAAAAGCCACTAAATACCAATAAAGGTATAGCGAATTTTTGCCAAATTTGACCTTCTCCAGCCCAAGGTCCTGACCATGTTAGCAATAATTGCCACTCTTGCAACATCCAAGGGACTAACAAAGTAACAATTATTAAAGATACCATTGATAAGGCCATAGGCCATGGTGCTTCTGGAGAGCGTCTAGTTTTTGGCTGTGGTTTACCTAAAAATACTAAACGGAATACACGAGTTAAGTTAATAGCACTCAGAAAATTAACTAAAAGTAATATCAAAAGTAGCCATAGAGGAATATCCCAAAACCCATTTACCCAGCGTCGTATTGTCCAAAAACCGCCCAAAGGAAGTAAAGCTATTAAACCAGCAGAACCAATGATAAAAGATGTGGTAGTCGCTGGCATTTTTGACCATAAGCCACCCATTTCGGTGATGTTTTGATTGCTAGTATTCATAATTACTGCACCTATGCTCATAAATAATAGAGCTTTAGCGATCGCATGGCTAACTAATAATAGTAAAGCAATGTCAACTTGTTGCAAGCCTACGGCAATAAAGACTAAACCTAAATAGGCACTGGTAGAGTGGGATAAAGTGCGTTTAATATCAGTTTGGGCTATAGCCACCAAGGAAGTTCCAATGGTAGTAATTGCACCAATAACTATCAGAGTATCTGAAGCTATGGGAGAAATGGTAAAAACAGGCTCAAGTTTAATTAAAACATAAGCTCCTGCTGAAACCACAACAGAATTTCGCATAATTCCCGCAGGGTTTGGCCCTTCCATGGCCTCATCTAACCAAAGATTAAGGGGAAACTGAGCGCACTTACCTGTAGGCCCGGCAATTAAAGCTAATCCTAATAAGGTCGCACTTATAGTTGGTAAAGGATTGGATTCTACCCAAGTTTCTAATTCACTAAAAGTTAATCCCGTACCAAAACTGGATAAGGCAACAATACCCATTAATAAAAGAATATCACCCACCCGCTTGGTTAAAAAAGCATCCCGAGCTGCGGTAACAACCAAAGGTTGAGCATACCAAAAGCCTACAAGTAAATAGGTACTTAAGGTCAGCAGTTCTAAAAGTCCATAGCTTAAAAGTAAAGAATCACTAATGGCAATTCCACTTAAAGCAGCTTCAAAAAATCCCATCAAACCATAGAAGCGGCCTAGAGACCAGTCTTTTTCCATATAGCCCAAGGCATAGATTTGAGCAAGTAAACTAATCCCCGTGACTAATTCTAATGCCCCTAGGCTGATAGAAGAGATTTCGATTACTAAAGACAAGTCCAAGTCAGCGACTTGTAACCAGTGAAAAATTATTTGTCTAGGTGCTTCATCTCCAAAAAAACTAAAGGCGATCGAGCCATGAATAAAGGCCACGAGAGTCATCAGTATGTTAAAGTATGCTGCTGGCCTAGGGCCTGTTCTTTTAACTATACCTAAAGACCAAGGTAAAGTTAAAATCGAGCCAAGCAAACCATATACAGGTATGAACCAAACAGTTCTAATCAGAAAGTCAGTCATCAAAACTGCCCTTAATAAATTACGACATTAGTTAAAGTTTTATTTATTACCAATCTTCCCATTATCTTGTCAGGTTAGGAAGTTATCTTATTAATTATCCTCAGATTTTACCAGCATTATTGCAGTTTTTTGCCTTAAACACTAAAAAAATGTTAATACTTTCTGAAATTGACTGCATAACATTATTTATCAAGCTTAGATATTATCAAATAATTCTTGACTAAAATTACATATTATGCTGCTGTAAATGTATCGAACTAAACTAAGTATTTATGCTGATTAAATATCATCAATAAAAATATTATAAATAACTCTAAAGATAATCGCTAGTTAAAATTGAGATTAGATGTGGATGGTTAATCCTTGAGGATCAATGGTTTTTCTCCAAGTATTAATTTTAATAAACAAAGACATTACAAATTATCATAGTCATTTGTATTGTCAAAGGTGTCAAGGTTGCTTATTATTTTTTTAGATAGATAAATTGGCCAGCCTCGTGAAATTTTTCTCAAGTGATTCAGGCACAACTGTGTTAAAAATTATAACTTTGACAAGAGTACACATCCTTGGGAAAATCAATGAGCAGCAGGCAATTAATTTAATCAAAAACTTGTATTGAAAAGCTTGGAAAGGGAGGACAGAATAATGTCGATTGCGGTAGGAATGATAGAAACTTTAGGATTTCCAGCAGTGGTAGAAGCTGCTGATACTATGGTAAAAGCAGCTAGAGTAACTTTAGTTGGCTATGAGAAAATCGGTAGTGGTCGTGTTACTGTAATTGTGCGAGGCGATGTATCAGAAGTACAAGCCTCCATCTCAGCAGGAATTGAAGCAGCTAATCGAGTAAATGGCGGCGAAGTGCTATCAACTCATATTATTGCTCGTCCCCACGAAAACTTAGAATATGTTTTACCCATTCGCTACACCGAAGAAGTAGAACAATTCCGTGCCTATTAGTGGATTTGTGATAGGTAACTAGAGTGATGATGAGTAGGAGAGAAAATTCTCCCTCACCAAAAAATCGAGACTAAATACCAATAAGGAGAATCAATGTCAATAGCAGTAGGAATGATAGAAACTCTGGGATTTCCAGCAATCGTGGAAGCAGCAGATTCCATGGTAAAAGCAGCCCGCGTTACCTTAGTTGGTTATGAAAAAATCGGTAGTGGCCGTGTTACTGTGATTGTTCGAGGTGATGTATCAGAAGTACAAGCTTCCGTGTCAGCAGGAATTGAATCAGTTAAAAGAGTAAATGGCGGCGAAGTTTTATCTACTCACATTATCGCTCGTCCCCATGAAAACTTAGAATACGTTTTACCCATTCGCTACACCGAAGAAGTAGAACAATTCCGTGCCTATTAAGTAGTCATTAGTTGCTGATGAGTAATAAATAAAATCTTTACTCATTAGAGCCAGATGATAATCTCAATAAAAAATTAGGAGAATAAATAAATGTCAATAGCAGTAGGAATGATTGAGACTCTGGGATTCCCAGCAGTGGTGGAAGCAGCCGATTCCATGGTAAAAGCAGCTAGGGTAACTTTAGTTGGCTATGAAAAAATTGGTACAGGAAGAGTAACAGTAATTGTGCGTGGTGA
>CAYPSO010000031.1:0-9963 GCA_964413275.1 uncultured bacterium
AATGGCTCTCAAAATATTAATGGCAATAATCTTCATTCTATTTTTTCGGTAGATGTCTCTTCTACAGACGTTACCATTAGCAACTTAACCATTGCCAATGGACGAGCTAGAGGAAGTGACGGTATTCGTGGTGGTGGCGGTGGCCTTGGTGCTGGAGCGGGATTATTTATTAATAACGGTGATGTCATCCTCGAAAATGTAAATTTTGTCAATAACCGAGCCATTGGTGGTAATGGTACTAACGGCCGTGGCGATGGCGGCCGTGGTGGTAACGATTCTGGTAATGGTAGCTCTGGCTTTATCGGCGGTGCTGGTGGCTCTTCTAGTTTTCCCTCTTTGTCAGGCACTCCGGGTAGTGGTGGTAGCGGTGGTGCTGCCGGTCGGATAGTCGGAAGTACAGGCTTGGGAGCTGGTGGCGGTGTGAGTGGCGGTGCTGGTGGCTTTGGTGCAGGAGGAGGCAGTGGCGGTGGTGGTGGTGGTGGTGCTGGCGGTGCTGGTGCTTTTCGTAATGCGACTGGCGGTGGTGGCGGTGGCGGTGGCGGTGCTGGTGGCTTTGGTGCTGGCGGTGGCGGCGGCGGTGGCGGTGGCGGTGGCGGCGCTAACGTTTTAGGTGGTACTACCGGAAGAGGTGTTAATGGCGGTGGTGGTGGTGCTGCTGGTGCTTTTGGTGGACGTGGGGAAAATGGTGCTAATGGCGCAAATGGTCGTTCTACTTTTACTGGCGATAGTCCGGGTAATGGCGGTATCGGTGGCGATGGTGGCGGTGGTGCTGGTTTAGGCGGTGCTATTTTTGTTCGTCAAGGTAGTGTTAGTTTGCGCAATACAAGTTTTAGTAGTAATTCTGCTACTGGAGGTACGGGTTTTGAAAATGGACAGGGTAAAGGGGGTGCTATTTTTGCTAATTCTAATGCAACTATTTTTGTTGAAGGTATAGATTTTAGTGCAGCAGGAGTAAGTTTTACTAATAATAATGATAATACCTTTGGTCTAGTTGAGTTTCGCAATACTCCCCCTAATGCAGTCGATGATGTTTTTTTCATCAATGAAGATACTACTTCTATTACTTTTGGCATTTCTACTCTTCTACTCAACGATAGCGATGCAAATATTGGAGAGAATCCTATTTTTGTGGGACTTAATCTAGCACAAACAAGGGGAATCTTGACTCAAAATGGTTCTATTCTTACCTATAATCCAGGTTCACTATTTCAAAGCTTAAGTGCTAATGAAACTGCCACAGATACATTCCAATATACAATTCGCGATCAAAACAATGCTTTAGATACGGCAACAGTTACGTTTAATATATTGGGTGTCAACGATCCAGTGACTGCTAATGATGATGCGATCGCAATCGATGAAGGCGATTCAGTAATTGTTGATGTCTTGGCTAATGATACTGATATTGATACTAATGATGTTCTACGAGTTGAAAGTATCAATACTGAAAATACTCTGGGTAATGTCACTCTGAATGCCAACGGTACAATTACTTACAATGCTGGCACTGCTTTTTCCTTCCTCCGTTTAGGGGAAACAGCTACCGATGAATTTTCCTATACCGTTACCGATGGTAATGGTAGCACCGATACAGCAACTGTAGTAGTTACGATTACGGATAATCCCACTTTTGTGGCTAATACCAACGATAGTGGAGCGGGTTCTTTACGACAAGCAATCCTGAATGCTAACAATATATCTGGATTAAATATTATTACCTTTGCTCCTAGTCTTGCAGGTGAAACCATTACCCTTACCAGTGGCGAACTCAGAATTACTGACGATTTACAGATAGAAGGAATTAATAATCTCGCTATTAATGGTAATAATAACAGTCGCATTTTCAATATTGACGATCGCAATAGCAATGAAACCATCGACGTTACCATTAATAATCTCACTCTGGAAAATGGACGCACCAATAACGGAGCTGCAATATTTAATCGGGAAAACTTAACTTTAATTAACACCGAAATTGCTAATAATCTTGCCACTCGTAACGGAGGTGCTATTTTCAACGAGGAAGAAGTTAATCTCATTAATAGTACCCTAGGGAATAACCAAGCTCGTGAAGGGGGTGCAATTTTTAATAATAGCGGTAAAGTTTCTACCCTCAATACGACTATTTCGGGTAATTCAGCCACCAATAACGGAGGAGCAATTCTCAGCAATCGAGGTATATTAGAAATCCTCAGTACCACCATTGCCGATAATAATGCTAATAATATTGGTGGAGTCGAGTTAAGAAATGGTGCAACTGCCAATATAGGTAATAGCTTAATTGCTACTAATAATCGGGATATTAACGGTAACGGTTTTACCAGTTTGGGTAACAATTTAATCGGTAATCGTAATAATAACGCAGGTTTTAGCAATGGAGTTAACGGGGATATAGTCGGTAATGGAAATAATGCGATCGATCCTCACATTGCACCTTTAGCCGATAACGGTGGTTCAACTTCTACCCACGCCTTATTACGACAAAGCCCAGCCATAGATAGAGGAAATAATGCCTTACTACCTCAAGATAGTAACGATTTAGATAGCGATGGCAATACCACTGAAACTTTACCCTTAGCCCAAAACGGTGCTAATCGGATTCAAAATGATGTAGTTGATATAGGTGCTTTCGAGTCGGCTATCGGTTCAACTATAGTTACCAATACTAACGATAGCGGTGTAGGTTCTTTACGCCAAGCTATTCTCAATGCTAATAGTAACCCCGGTGCAGATACTATTACCTTTGCAGGAAATATATTCAGTGATGAAATTCCCGATCTTATTACTCTTACCAGTGGAGAATTGAGGATTACTGATGACTTAACTATTAAAGGATTAGGAGCAAATCTACTAACCATTGACGGTAATAATAACTCCCGTGTTTTTAATGTTGATGATGGTAATAATACTAATCAAATTAATGTGCGTATTGATAATGTTACCATTAGTGGTGCTCGTGTCACTGGTTTAGGTGGAGGTATTCTCAATCGTGAGAATTTGACTGTGATTGGCACTCATATTACTAATAACCAAGCGATAGGAAATACTGTTGGTACGGGTGAAGGCGGTGGTATTAATAATGATGGGGGTAATCTTACTGTTGTTAATAGCACCTTGAGTAATAATAGTTCTACTCGTTTTAGTGGTGCGATCGATAATGAAAATGGTAGTTTATTGTTAGTTAACACCACCCTGAGCGGTAATACTTCCAGCAGTTTTGGGGGTATTGGTACTTTTTTGGCAAATACTACCGTGCAAAATAGTACGATTACCAATAATTCGAGTACCAGTAACAATACAGGAGGAATATTTAACCATCCTAATTCTACTTTTACCATTGGCAATAGTTTGGTAGCACGTAATTCTAACAATCTTGGCATATTAAGTGCTGATGTTCAAGGTTCATTTATTAGTCAAGGTAATAATTTAATTGGTAATGCCATTGGTGCATCCGGTTTTACTAATGGCGTTAATGGCGATATTGTTGGTATTTTAGATCCTCTCATTGCTCCTCTAGAAAATAATGGTGGCACAATTCCCACCCATCGCTTACTGGTAGATGTTCAAAGTCCATTGATTTTGGATGGTAATTTCCTTATCGTTCAAAGTCCAGCTATTGACGCAGGAAATAATGCTATTATACCAGCCGATACTTTCGATTTAGACGGCGATGGCGATACCACTGAGCCAATTCCCTTTGATGCGAGGGGTGAGGGTTTTGAGAGAATTTTCGACGGCACTGTTGATATTGGCGCAGTGGAAAAAATTCCTCCCGCACCTTTTACAGTTAACGCTAAGGGAGGACAAGAAACAATTGATGTGCGCTCTCTTAATACTGTGACAGTGAAAAACTTTGGTGGTGTTGGTAAACGTAATAATCCCCGTGAAGCTATTTTAAATGAGGTCGATACTCTCAAGCTTGAAGGAGCAAGTTTAACTGCTGAAAATTTGATTTTAACTCCCGATGGTAAAGATTTAAAACTTACCTTTGCTGGTTTAAAAGATACTAAGATTATCCTCAAAAACTTTGAGTTAGAAAACTTAGATAATCTCGATAACGAAGTTGGTAATATTCTTTTTGATGGAGATACCGAGATTCAAGATAGCTTTGATGTAATTAATAGTAATTCAAGAATTACTCAAGTTTTAGAGAGAAATAAAGTCACTTTCTTGAACAACAAAAATAACAATATTCGAGGTTTTAATAACTCAGATGATGTTATTAATGGTCAAGGAGGTAACGACAGAATTAGAGGATTATCTGGAAATGACCTTTTAAGAGGAGGTTTTGGTAAAGATACCCTACTCGGTGGTAATGGAGATGATATTTTAGTTGGAAACCAAGGAAATGATTTACTCAAAGGTGGTAGCGGAGATGACCTTTTAGAAGGAGGACAAGGTAATGATATTCTAGTAGGAAATGCTGGTCGAGATACTTTCTATTTCGGTGCAGATATATTTGCAGATGGCCTAAAAGATAGAGACATCATCCAAGATTTCCAAGCTCAAGATAGTTTTGATTTCACTGAATATTTAAAAGTAGGAGGAGAAATTAGCTTTACTCGCAATCAGCAAAGATTGCTGATTAATTTGAGTGATGAAGATTCAATTATTGTTCGTGGTAATCTTGATGCTGCCCAACAACAATTACAGGATATTTTAAATTAGCGATTTCCTAAATTGTAGTAATTTATGGTGCGTCAATTATAATTAAGAAATAACTAAGCAAATTTATTGTTATGCTTGACGCACTATAAACTTGGGAATCAAATTAATTAGTAATTAAATCAAATTACTTATAAACCAAAACTCTTTTGATAAAAAGGAATTTGCTTAAGTCGTTCATAATTCTCGCTCACAAATAAAGCTTCAGCTTTTAACATTTCTTGGACTTTTTTTATAATTTTTTATAATTTTTAACTTCTAAAACTGGCCCTATCATGGCAAGAGTCATCACATCTTCTCTAATTTCTCCCTCAATTTCTACCTTAATTCCTTTGCTTTCTAACTCAGATGGAATATCTTTTAATTCGTAAGTTTGACCATTATCAGCGAGTAATGCCCAAGTACCCGTACCAAAACCTTGGCGATCGATTTTACCTGTGATTTTCATCATAATATACTCTCATAAATTTTAATCTAAATTTAGCAATGTAATCAGTAACTGTAGTTTAGACTAAAAAGAAGAGAAAAAAAGGAAAAAAAGGAAAAAGAGCAATAATCAAACAAAAAAGAGAGAAAATAAAGTATCATCAGTAGTCTATCTTCTTTGAATTGGCAGTGCTGTTTTCTGATAATTTTTTTTGGTCTAAACAACAATCATTAAGATTCCTATTAAATAGCAAGTCAATTGAAAATTCAATCAAAATAATCACTTTTTATTCTAAACTGAATAATTTGGAGAAATAAATTCTGCCCTTATAAGATAAGTTATCGTATATTGATTAATAACTATATTCTTTTAATTATTTTAAACACTCTATGCAGACAGACAATCTAAATTTACCTTCCAAAATTTTAATTATTGACGATAAACCTGAAGACATCAAGTCATTAGCTATATTATTACGTCATCAAGGTTATCAGGTTACAGTTATTTCTAATGGTCAAGCAGGAATTATAGAATCACAAACCAACCCTCCTGATTTAATTTTGTTAGATATTTTTTTGCCAGAAATTAATGGTTATCAAATTTGTCAAGCATTAAAATCTAATGAGAAAACAAAGGATATTCCTGTTATCTTTATTAGTGTTTTAGAAACAACCCTTGATAAAGTAAAAGCTTTTTCTGTGGGCGGAATTGATTATATTACTAAGCCATTTCAAGTTGAAGAAGTAATTGCTCGTGTTAAAAGTCAGTTAACTTTATATGCAGCTAAAAGAGAAATTAAAAGACTTAATCTTGAGTTAGAAACTAGATTAAATTCCCAGAATCAAGAGTTACAAATCGCTCAGGAAAAACTATTTTTCATGGCTTTTCACGACCCCTTGACTAAATTACCTAATCGAACCTTCTTTTTAAATAAATTAAATGAAGAAATTCAACGATCGCAGAATAATCCCAATTATGAATTTGCCGTATTATTTTTAGATGGGGATCGCTTTAAAATAATTAATGATTCCCTTGGTCATATGATTGGTGATAAATTATTAATTGAAGTAGCTAAAAGATTACAATCATGTATATCTCCAGAGGCAACATTAGCTCGTTTAGGAGGAGATGAATTTACTATTTTGATAGAAAATATTACTAATATTAGCACCGCAGAAATTTTAGCCCAAAGAATTCACCACACTATCAGTCAGCCTTTTCACTTAGGAGATAATCAATTATTTATTAATTTTAGTATTGGTATTTGTTTAGGTAATAGCTACACCAATCCTGAAGAAGTTGTTAGAAATGCAGATATTGCCATGTATAAAGCAAAAGCTTTAGGTAAAGGGCTTTATAAGGTTTTTGATAGTACAATGTATGCTCAAACTTTAGCTTTATTAAAGTTAGAAACTCAACTACGACAAGCAATTCTTCAAGAATCTTTACAAGTTTATTATCAACCTATTTTTAATTTAAAAACTAACGAAATTATTAGTTTTGAAGCTTTGGTGCGTTGGATTCATCCCGAACATGGTTTTATACCCCCAGTAGATTTTATTCCTTTGGCAGAAGATACAGGATTAATAGTACCTTTAGGTATATTAGTTTTACGTAAAGCTTGTCAACAATTAAAAACATGGCAAGAACAAAATTTTGTCAATGATGAAATTACCATGAGTGTCAATCTTTCAGCAAAACAATTTTCTCAACCAGATTTAATTAATCAAATAGATCGTATTTTAGAAATAACTAATTTAGATAGTAAATATTTAAAATTAGAAATAACAGAAAGTGCCATCATGGATAACCCGGAAAATACTACTGTACTTTTAAAAGAATTACGCCAAAGAAATATGGAATTAAGTATTGATGATTTTGGTACTGGTTATTCCTCTTTAAGTTATTTACATCGTTTTCCTGTTAGTACTTTAAAAATCGATCGCTCTTTTGTTAATGAGCTAGAAACTGACCAAGAAAAAAGACAAATTGTCAATGCAATTATTACCCTTGCCCATGCTTTAAATATTAATATTGTTGCTGAAGGAATAGAAACCATAGAACAACAAGATATTCTCACTGAATTAGGTTGTCAATCTGGGCAGGGTTATCTATTTAGTAGGCCTTTATCCCACGATCAAATGGAACTATTTGTGGGTAGAAAATAAATAGGGTTTGCTGAAAAAGTTGGTTTGTTAAGGTCAGGAGTCAGGAGTCAGGAGTCAGGAGGAAGAGAAAAGTAAGAGGTAATAGGTAAGAGGTAATAGGTAATTGCTAATCGCTAATTGCCAACTGCTAATCGCTAATTGCCAACTGCTAATTGCTAATTGCCAACTGCTAATTGCTAATTGCTAATCGCTAATCGCTAATCGCTAATTGCTAACTGCTAAAACTTTAATTTCCTGTTGTGGAGGAGCAAGAGGAATACCTGCTACATCAAAGGCAATGGTTAGGCGACGACGAAATTCGCGAGACACTTCCCACTGCTTAAGGGGTTGGGTTTTAATCCATACCTTAATTATCATACCGCGATCGCCAAAATTATCTACACCTAATACTAAAGGAGTTTCTAAAATTCTTTGATCCCAGTCGGGATCATGATTCATTTTTTCTGCAACTTCTTTAATAATTTCTAAAGCTCGATCTACATCGGTATAATAGGGAATCGGAATATTTAAGTCTGCCCTTGACCATTGACTAGACATATTGGCAACGCTTTTAATTTCACTATTGGGAATGGTAATTAATCTCCCTTCACCATCTCGTAATTGAGTGATTCTTAAGTTAATATTTTCCACTAAACCAGAAAAATCACCAATACTAACTACATCACCAATGGCATATTGATCTTCAACAATGATGCAAAAACCATTAATCGCATCCCGAATGATGTTTTGAGAGCCTAAAGAAATTGCCACACCAATAATACCAGCACCTGCTAATAACGGAGCAATATTAATTCCCACAGAAGCTAAACCAACTAATATCCCAACAATACTACCAGTGACAATAATAATACTTTTAGCAACACCAGATATGGTATTAATCCGTAATTGTAAACGTTGATTTGCTTCTTGGGAAAGTACATAATTAGTTCCCAAAGATGAACTAAACCTATCAATTACAGAGTAACTCAAACGAATACCTACATAGGTGCTTAAACCCGCAATACCCAAACGGATGGGATATTTTATCCCTATTAAAATCAATAGTTGTAAGGCTCTAGTATAGGGAAATAAACCTAAGATTACAATAGTACCTCCTGCCCAAATAGTAACTCTAGCAATTCTTATTAATAGATACTGCACTGATTTTAAATGCCATTTTTGCCTTAAGCTAAGTTGGGTTGTCAAAGACTCATCAACTACTCGCCCAGAAGGAGTTAATTTCTCTTTAGATTCTTTTAATTTACTTTCCCATCGCAACAAGAGTAAACTGCCTAATATCATGGCAGTAGCAATGCCAATAGCTATTCCCCCTTGAATGAGGAGATAATCTGACTGCCTTTCTTTTTTCGCTTGTTTTAATCCTCTTTCTAACTGTTGAATAATTTGCTCTGTTCTAATTTCGACAGTTACTCGGCTTAAGTCTGCGTCTGGTTGGGTAACTGTTAACAGACGAATTTCATTATTATTGCTTTTAACATAAATATTACGTAAATTACCCGACTCTTCTTGTCTGATTTCTAAATTATTATTTTGACTTCTAAAATAGTTACTACTAATATCATTTAATCTGCTTTCAATATCATCGACACGCTCCGAAAAATTACCTTCTAATGACGCAACTTGAAATAAACAACGACTGTCTAAGCGAATACATCTAGACTTGAGTTGATTATCTGGAGTTTGATTTAATAATTGTTGAATATCTTGTAAACTTTCGATAATGGGTATTTGAGCTTGTACGGAAGTTCCTACACATCCTGTAATTATCATAGAGGAGATTAAAAAAGATAATCTTTTTTTCCACATAATTTAGTCTAGTTTATTTTTCTTGTTGCTTTTTAAGTATATATGCTTATTTTATTTATGGGGAATCTATCAAAAGTTATATATAGCTTTTAGCTTTTAGCTTCTATGTTATCGTTTGATTACATGGTTTAGAGTATTTAATATTGTCTTAATCTATGTTTGGACTGCTATATATTTGTCATATTAATAATTAAAAATATAATTTTAGTTTTAAAAATTTATGAATAAAAATACATTAACTAGAAAAATTAATATTTGGTTAAGGTTTTTGGGATTAAAGTTATGGAGAATTTTAAGATATTTAATTCCTCAAGGAATAAGTAACAAACAAATTAAAAGATTACATCGAGAATTATCCATAGATGCTACTTGGAATGCTAATTATATAGTTTGTACTATTAGTGCTTGTATGATTGCTACTTTTGGGTTAATTAGTAATTCCACAGCCGTAATTATTGGAGCAATGTTAATTGCCCCTTTAATGTTACCTTTAAGAGCTTTAGCTTTTAGTGCTTTAGAAGGGGATTTACGTTTATTTATCAAGGCTATTTTATCTATTATTGGTGCAACAATTTTAGCTTTATTTTTATCTTGTTTAACGGGTAGTTTAGTTGCTATTCCTGAATTTGGATCGGAATTATTATCAAGAACTCAACCAAATTTGGTTGACTTAGGTATTGCCATTACAGCCGGTTCAATTAGTGCTTTTGCTAAAGTTAGAAAAGGAATTAGTGATGCCTTAGCGGGAACAGCAATTGCTGTTGCTTTAATGCCTCCATTATGTGTAGTTGGACTATCTTTATCCCAAGGAATGTTTACTTATAGTAAAGGTGCTTTTGTCCTATATTTAACTAATTTGTTAGGTATAACTTTAGCCTGTATGATAATTTTTATTCT
>CAYPSO010000031.1:10063-45286 GCA_964413275.1 uncultured bacterium
CAAATGGGACAACCTTTTAATTTGAAATTTATTGTTGAGAAAATAGCAATAATTGAACCAGAATTTCCTGAAGTAGATTTGACTCAACCTCGTTGGCAAGCACCGAAATAATAGTAGTGATAATTAAAGGCGAATAGTTAATAGTTATGGTTAAACTATACACTATTCACTATTTTTTATTCTTGCAAGTTTATACTACTCGCTACCTCAAAATCAGCAGTTGCTTGATCCTTTTTTCCTAAGTCGGAATAAGCTAAACCACGATTATAGTAAGCATCAGGATAGTTAGGATAAAGTTCGATCGCTTTAGTAAATTCTGCGATCGCCTTAAGTTGATTACCAGTGTTAAGATAAACTAAACCTAAACCATTGTGAGAAATGTGATCCTCAGGTATAAGTTTCATTGCTGTAGTAAAGTCAACACTAGCAAGTTCGTAATTAGCCTGATGAAGATAAAGATTCCCACGATTTACATAAGCTTCAAAATAATTTGGATTCAGAGAAATGGCTTTGCTCCAGTCAGAAATTGCTTTCTGATTATCTCCTAACTGCCAGTATGCTAAACCACGATTGTAATAAACATCCGCATCTTTAGGCGCAAGAATAATTGCTCGCTCAAACTCAGCAACCGCAGCCCTATAATCTCCACTTTCGATTTTGTCTATCCCTTTTTGGATGAGTTGTATTTCTGCATATTGAGTTTTAGAGGATTCAACTTTAAAGTTGTAGTAAGCTGTGAGAGTAGAAATAGTGGAAATAGTAGCGATAGTCCCAATTACGATGGGCAAGAGTTTGTCTTTCATTGTTGCCTATAAGGTCAAGTTGCTAAATTTAGAAATGCGGTTAGTTTTCTGCTATGTCAGCCATCAGAACTGTTATGACAATTTATCTTCATAACAGTACCTACCAGAGAAAACGATACTTACTTATCATCAATGTGATGACTTTTACCGCCTACTCCAGAAAACCAAGTTTGAGAAATATATTTCTCTCCTAATAATAAATATATCAATTTCTAAAAATTTTGTGGTCATATTTATGCCAATTATTTAAGTGTCATAGTTTTTTATCGGCAAATTCCCATGAGGTTTATAACAATATCTTAACTTTTGCCTTAAAGAATAATTGCAAAATATTACAATATTTTAAGATTTGAAGATATTTTCAATTTTATAAATAAAATAACAACAATTATTGACTTTATAAAATTGATTAAATATAAATCATCAACAGAAATTAGGAAATCAAGACAAAACCTTGGATATTTTTTTCATTTAATTGTTTTTTTAATCTCTTTCTTGATTTTGTAAATAAAAATTAACTATAATTAAGATATGTAAAGTTTATGAGAAATATTGATGAAACTAGATCGACTTAAAACTTATCTTGAAAGTCCAGATGCGAGCAATCGTATGAAAGCGATAGTGGAGTTAAGACATCACGAGCCATCTGTGGTAGTGCCTTTACTCAAACAAAGGATGTATGACAAAGAATTTGTAGTTCGCTCCTTTGTCGCTATGGGTTTAGGTTATAAGCGTAGTGATGAAGCTTTTCAAATTCTACTAGATTTAATAAAAGGTGATCGAGATGCTAACGTAAGAGCAGAAGCAGCTAATTCTTTAGCTAATTATGGAGAAGCAGCTATTCCTTATTTAGCGCAACTTTTTCAAACAGATTCTAATTGGTTAGTCAGATATAGTATTCTGGCGGCTATAGGAGAAACTGCCCCTAGCGAAGTTATTTTGCAACTATCCGACTGGGGATTAATGGCAGACGATTTATTAGTGCAGTTAACATCTATTGCCAACCTAGGAAGATTAAAAGGAACGAATTGTGAAGAAAAAGCAGTAGATTTACTGTTTGAATTAGCAACTTCTGAAATAGTAGAAATTAGAATTAGAGTTGCTAAAACACTAAGATATTTTGATTCTCCTCAAGCCCAAGCAGCACTAACAGAATTACGACACGATTCAGATTATCGAGTCTTAGCAGCCATTTTAGAAGGTGCGATCAAAAATAGCAACTAATCTCATTATTTTTTCAACAAAACATTTTCAAGTAGATAATTTGTAGGTATTTATATTAAGATGAAACTCAACATTGTTACCTCTTTTCTCTTAACAATAATCAAGCCCAACTATGAAATAAATTTTTGGTCACAAACATCATGGGCAATTTTCCGTGCGGTTGTGGGATTAATGATGATCCATAATGGTTTAGATAAACTGGCAAATATTGAGAGTTTTGCTGAAGCTTATGTCGCTTATATTGGCTTACCTTTTCCTATTTTCTTTAGTTATCTTGCTGCATATACAGAATTAATTGGAGCGCCTTTAGTCGCCATTGGATTGTTAACTCGCCCGGCGGCTTTAGGACTTTTTGCCACTATGGGCGTTGCCATGTATCATCATATTCTGGTAGCTGGTTTAAGCATTCCTTATCTAGAATTGTCAGCAATTTATGCTGTATGTTTTCTATTTTTCCTAATTAATGGTGCTGGTTTGTTTTCTACAGATGCATTATTAGTTAACTGGTTTAATAGTAACAGTTTGAGCCAAAAAGCTAAACAGATTATGCTGTTAGAAAAAGCTTATCAAACATCAAATCGAGAAAAAGTACAATCGTAAAATTAATTAATTACACAAAAATCTTTTGTTGGGCATTATTCATAATCATGACGTAGGGTGGGCAATGCCCACCCTACATTTAATTTTAATAAATTTTACCCATCGCTACAAACAGGGGAAAAACAATTTTTTTTAGCTTGAGTGCATAAATTCTGAAAGTCATCAGGATACATAAAATAGAACAAAGACTTTTAAGAAGGAGTAACAATTATGGCACGTAAAAGCAATAAAACTATTAATAATCAATCTACTAAATTCACCTTATATAACTTTGCCGGTAAAGAAAAAGCATATTATTTAGTAGATAAAAAACCATTGGAACAAAATAAGGAAAATTTTGGTAAACCAACAATTGCTCATAGCATTATTATTATAGATCGTTCTGGTTCTATGTATCGTGTAATTGAAGAATTAAAAGCAAGCTTAATTAAACTTTTAACCCTTGATGAATACCTTAACTCTCAGTTAGTTGTTACCCTGATTTCCTATGCTTCTAAAGGTGATGTTATTTGTCATTTTCAACGTATTCCTATTAAGGAAGTTATGAAAATAAATTCACCTTATATTCAAGCAATTAAAGATATTAAAACTGGATGTTTTACCTGTATTTCCCAATCAATGGAAATAGCCAGAATTTTAATTCAAGAATTTGTTATGAACAAGGAAGAAGGAGAATTAACAGCTATTACTCTACATACAGATGGATGTGCTAACGATCCCAATTATCAAACAGAATTACGTAATATAGAAAAAATATGTCATGAGTTAAAGGCAATGAATGTTTTAGTTAATACCATTGCTTATTCCAATTGGGCAGATTTTAAATTATTATCTAAAATCGCTAATCTAACTTCAGGAATTTGTTTACAAACTGGGAATGTTAAACAAATTTATGACTCCCTTTATCAAACTAATAACCTATTAACTGGATCGGTGATTACTCCCATTGAAGAACCTTTAATAAAAGGTTATGATTATCAGGTATTTGTTTCAAAAACTGCTCGTAAAATTACTGGCTCTTCTAATACTTTAAAAATAGTAGGTTTAAAACCAGAAGACCAAGGTATATTCTATAAATATCTGAAAATTAGTCAAGAAGAATATCAAAATTTAACTGATGTATCTGTAGCTCAAACTGATGATTCTGTATTTGCTTTTATTAAGGCTCATTTAGCAGAAGGTAATCTTAACTTAGCTAAATACGGATTAGTTAGTAGCTTAGATGCAACCTTAATAGAAAAATATGCCAAAGCTTTAACTAATAGGGAAATAATAGATTTTACTAAAGACATTGAAAAAGTAATTTTTTCTCCTTCACTATTAAAAACTCACAAAATTTTAGATTGTGTGAAAATTAGTGACAAAATTACAGTGATTGAGTTAGTAAATTTATTGGCTCAACATCAAAAAAGTATCATTATTAATCTCAAACACTTACAAGAAAATTATCGTCGTCGAGGAGTAAAAAGGCTGGCAGGCAAAAGAGATGAACAGGGAAATTTAATCGAGCCAGAATTAAAAACCACACCAATTGATGGTAATGAATACGTGCAAATGGGCAGTTTTGATATTAATAGAAATACCGCAACTATTAATATGTTAATTACTCGTCACGTTAAGTTAGTGAAAAAAGAAGATGAAAGTCAAATTTCAGAAATTGCTGGCATTTTGGTTAATGATTTAAAAACTTATAATAATTACACCATAGTTAGCGATGGAGAAATTAATATTAATTACCTAAGAGTTAAAATCAACCATCAACAGGTATTTGAGTTACTTAAATCTCAAGGAGTTTTAGAAAAAGATGGAGAATCAGTAGATAAATTTGATTTCAAAACTGAGTATGATATTCGTTTAGATAATCTTCCTTTAGTTGACCATAATACTAATTATGGCAATCTTGATGAATTGTTTGAGAAATTAGCGCAACTTAAAGTATTATCTAGTATAATTTCAGCCCATGTTAAAGAAGAATCTGATATTTATAATGGGGAACAATTGGCTGAGTTAAACAAATATTATCTTTCTAAAAATCTATACATCAATTTTCCCACAACTACAGAATATTCTGACTTACAGGAAGCTTTAAGCCAAGGCAAAGTTGATACCAGAATTAGTTATAAAATTGACATTGGTAATAAAAATATGCTCAATTTGAGTAAGTTATATTCTGCTAATAAATTTTTAGATCGTCTCTATGAAGCCTATGATGTAAGTACAGGTCAAAAAATAGATAAACCGACTTTTGAGCTAACTTTAAATCAAGAGATTATGTTTGGACATAAAACTTTGTCAAAACGAACTAAAATTACTGAAGTAGATAATTTAATGCAGCCTATTTTTGATGACTTCTTAGGGCTTGAAGCTAATGGTAGTGTTGCCAAAATCTTAAGCGAAGTTAATGCCGATAATTTACTAAGGATATTAGAGGTAAAAAATGGAGGTAAAAAAATTAACAAACAAGAATTTGTGGCTGCATTAACTGATGCTAAATTAAAATTAGATAACTATTTAGATACAATTTATAGTCAGCAAATTTCTCCTTTAGTATTTTATATTGGCACAACAGGATTAATACCCGATGAAATGGAAACTCAAAGCTTAACTGCTGATGAAATCACTGCTAAATATCAAGATTTAAAAATCTCTAAAGATGAAAAAGATGGGATGTTTTTTGAAATAGGTAATACTATTATTAGCGTTTATGCTAAAAATGAGTATTTCAGCACAAAATAATTCATAAACTTTTCTATATCTCTTATGAGTCTCCGTGTCTGGAGTGGTTCATAAAAAAATATGTTTACAGAGAAAATAGAATTGCTATAAAATAAGGTGGGTAATACCCATCTTAAATTTTATTTAAAAATCTAAAACCATGAATTATTTAACAGATAATCATCAAATTAAACAATTATTTTTACAACTAACCCAAGCAAAAATAATTTGGTTAGATACAGAAGTCGCAGATTATGATACTAAAAATCCTCGCCTATCTTTAATTCAATTATTAACAGATTATCAACCCCAAATACCAGAAAATAGTTATATTATAGATGTTTTAGATAAACCAGAAATAGTCGATGAATTTATTAATTTAATTATGGTCAATAAAAACATAGAAAAAGTATTTCATAATGCCAAATATGATTTAAGATTTTTAGGTAATAAAAAAGCGAAAAATGTAACCTGTACTTTAGAAATAGCACAAACTATTCCTTATTATTTATTACCATTATCGAATTTAACCCTAAAAACCTTAGCTGAACAAATAGGGAATTTTTCTAATATTAATAAAGAAGAACAAGGAAGCGACTGGGGCAAAAGACCTTTAACTCCAACACAATTACATTATGCTAGTATGGATACAATATATTTAGAGAAAGTACATCAGCGTTTACTTAAATTAATACCAGAAACTAATCCCGATCCTGCCATAGATGACTTAATAAAAATCTCTGAAAGATACCGAAAAATAGAAGCTCAATGGAAATTACTAAACTCAGAAATAGAACATTTAAAAGAAAGAGCAAAAAAAGCAATGGAAGTCCAAAGTATTAAAGAAATACCTGCTTTTAAATTATCTACTTCTAATCGCACTACTATCAAAGCAAATTTAAAAGAATTAGCTCAAATGATTATTTTTATGGAAATAGAAGATAACATTGATATTACCTTGACTAAAGACATACAAAAAAAATTAGCAGAAGTTTTAAATAATATTAATCTTCAAGAAGAAAAGCAAACTATTTTTAGTTTAAAAGTTAAAAATGATGAAAATGAACCAGATTTTAATTTTTAATAAATCACAAATAACTATTAACTGTTTATGAATATATGGTTAGGTATAGATCCGGGTTTAGCGATTATTGGTTGGGCAATATTAGCAGGACAAGATTCAGAACAAAGTCAGCTAATTGATTATGGTACAATCGAAACCCAAAAAGGAGTAGCAACTGCTATTAGATTATTAGAAATAGAAGAAGATATGGTAGAAATTGTTAGGGAATTTAAACCTAATTATATAGGAATAGAAATGCCATTTTTTAGCCGACAAATTAAAGCAGCAGGGGGAGTATTACAAGCCTTGGGAGTAATAAATTTAGTCTGTTATCGAGAAGCCAAAATTCTCCCTACATTTTTACATCAAGCTAGTTGGAAAGCAAATCTTGGTTATGGAAAAGCCACAAAAAATGAAGTAGCAGAAATTTTACAACAAATGTTTGAAATCGAAAAATTACCGATTGATGATAGTATAGATGCTATTGGTATTGCTTACGCAGGTTTATGCGGAGTAAAAAATGAAATTTATTAGTTAAACTGTTACGTATTTAAACTATTGCTTGAGAGAGGAGTCAGTAATCAGTAATTCTGCAATAACTAATAATCAATAACTAATAACTAATAATTAATAACTGTTATATAATCATTAAAAATTTTGTGAGGAGTTTTATAAAATAATGAGTAAATTAAAGTCATCCATAGCCCTAGCCCTAGCACTAAGTTTAACCACAACAGCCTGTGAAAATACTGGTACTAACACCACAGGAGGCGGAGCAACAGGAGGAGATGGGCTAAGATTAGGCTCTTTGTTACCTTTAACAGGAGATTTATCCGCTATTGGGCAAAATATGCCAGTGGCCATCGATTTAGCTGTACAAACCATCAATGCTTGTGGTGGAGTCAATGAAAAACCTGTAACTATGGTTAGTGAAGATACCCAAACTGATCCTACCGCAGGTGGTGCAGCAATGACTAAACTTGCAGAAGTTGATAAAGTAGCAGCAGTAATAGGTGCATTTGCTAGTAGTGTATCTAGTGCAGCCGTTGATGTGGCAGTCAGAAATAAGGTAATGTTAATTTCTCCCGGAAGCACTAGCCCCGTATTTACCGAAAGGGCACAAAAGGGTGATTTTCAAGGATATTGGGCGCGCACTGCACCTCCTGATACCTATCAAGCTCAAGCTTTAGCTGCTTTAGCCAGTAAAAAAGGTTTTAAAAATATTTCCACTGTTGTTATCAATAACGACTATGGAGTAGGTTTTGAACAGCAATTTGTTAAGGCTTTTACCAGTCGTGGAGGTACTATTCTTAATCAAAATAATCCCGTGCGTTACGATCCCAAAGCTGCTACCCTTGATACAGAAGCAAGAGGAGCTTTTGGCGGTAATCCTGACGGAGTAGCTGCTGTATTATATGCAGAAACAGGTAGTGTATTACTTAAAGCAGCCTTTGAACAAGGACTCAGCAAAGGAGTTACTGTAATGTTAACAGATGGAGTTTATTCTCCAGATTTTGTTAAGCAAACTGGAAAAACCCCAGATGGTAAATCAATTTTAGCAGGTGCATTGGGAACAGTACCAGGTGCAGATGGTAAAGCTTTAGCTGATTTTAGTACCTTGTGGCAAGAGAAAACAGGCAAAGATATTACCGCTTTTGTGCCTCATTCTTGGGATGCTGCTATTTTAACCATGTTAGCTGCAGAAGCCTCAGATGAAAATACAGGTGAGGGTATTCAGGGTAAACTGCGAGATGTGGCTAATGCCCCCGGTACAGAAGTTACTGATGCTTGTGAAGCGATGGAATTAGTGCGTAAAGGTGAAGATATTAATTATCAAGGGGCTAGTGGTAATGTGGATATCGACGAATATGGAGATGTTGTCGGTAGTTATGATGTTTGGACAGTTAAAGATGATGGCAGTTTAGAAGTAATTGATAAGGTTAACCCTGTCGAGTAAGGAAAAGTTATTAAATAATGAATAGTGGATAAGTTTATATTCACTATTCATTATTCACTATTTTCATTAAGGTTTAGAGATAATGTAGCCGATACTTAGGGTTAATCCCACATCTGTAGTATCACTCATAAACCCTACATTCAAGCCCGCATTAGCCACAATTCTTTTAGAGATGCGATAATCCACCCCACCATTAACAAGCACACCAAATTCATTATCATTGTCTGTGGTGAAAACTACTCCACCGCCAACATAGGGTACAAAAGGTGAAGGCTCGAAAGGATCGCTTTTAGTTAGTGTAAAATCGTAGGTTAGTGGTACTAAAAAAGCAGTATCACCAGAAAAAATAACTCCTGGGCGCAAGGAAAGATTACGGGTAAGAGCGACTTTACCATTTACCAAAAAACCAATATCACCTATAGGACTTGCATCATCCCCATTAAAACCAAGATTAACACCAGCTCCGATATAAGTATAATCGTGACGAGGGGTTAAACGACCTAATTCAATATCTCTTTGGGCTATTTCTGTGTCATCTTGGGGTAAAACAAATAAAACCTCTGAAGTTGTTTGTGTACTTCCGGGTATGGGCGATGTCTTTTCCGTTATTTGTGCTTGGGCAGCATCCGAGATACCCAAAAAGCTGCAAGCTGCAATACCAATTAAAAAATACTTTTTATTCACAATCACTCCTCAAATTATGACCTGTCTTTATCTTATATCCAAAATTAGTTATTTGAAAGGTTTACTCATTATTTATTAATATTTTCTGAATAAAAGAAACCCTAAAAATTATTTCAGGGCTAATATATTTTAGTAAATAAAGTTAACTGAAAAAACAAATACTATAATAATTGATTTTTTTACTACAGTAAGTTTGATTTATTTAATGACTGTTAATCGCCTTTTAAATTCTTCGATTAATTCTGCTTTTGTTCTGGCTTTTTGCCCAATATTGACATAACAATCGGCTAATTTTTCTAATTGTCCATTTAAAACTAATGTACCAACTTGACCTGAGCTTATTCCTGTAAAAATAAAGCCATCATTATTCACATAGTTCTCAAGATTTCCTCGAAAATATTCAGGGAGACGATACCAAGGAATACCGGGGTTTTCATGATGTTCGATATGATAACCATCATTAAAGTTAAGGGAATTGGTAGAGGTACTAATACAAGTAAAGGTCGATTTATAGTTATTAAAAGGTTCATCTGGATCGACAAATATATGTTGTTTCCAGTTTCCTTCCATTAGTGCAAAAGATATAAATATTGTGGGTATAATTAATACAAAAGTAGTAGCAATTGGATTTTGTAAAAAAAGATAAGATATACCGGCAAAAAAAGCTATTTCACCAATAATGCAGCGTAAAGCAACTTGATAGCGTTTTCTAACAATTAGAACATAGGGAAGTTCAAACCAAATAAATAAAGCAAATCGCAACATATATTTAAAATGGTCTTGCTTAGAATCTCTTCGATAATCCATTGTTGAGCTTAAATCGTAGGGGGTGATATTATTTTCACTATGATGCATAGCTATGTGATGAGCATAATACATCAGTGGAGGTATGCCAAAAAAAACACACAAAATACTTGTATTAATGTGTTTGAGAAATTTCCATTTTTTATTAAAAATTGGTACATGGGTAGAATAATGTAGGGCTAGGATAAAAGATCTGGCATAGGTAGAAAAATTGCCATAAAAATAAAAAATTCCTAAAATAACTAGGAAAATATTAGTAATTTTCCCTTCTAAAATATATAAGCAAATAGCACCAGGAACTGTTGTTAAAAGAATATTAATCATAACATAGAGAATATATATGTTATTTTCCTCTTGCTTTTTTAGTATGTTTGCAATCAGCCAATTACTAATTTTTGGGGGAAGTGTAAACAAATGTTCGTTTCTAGGTTGTTCTAAATCTAGTTGATTTAGTGATTTTTTATCTAACTGATTCAATTCCTGATACATACTTAAATAATCGCCTCAATTAACGGTTTTTTTTGACACTGTTTTGTATCCTAACCGCCAATCTCAATAAACGGCAACAAATTTGCTATAGATTTGTTGCGTAGCTATATTTTTTAGCTTCGATTGCGTTAAGATGTCAACTGAAGGAGATAGGTTGAGGTAAACACATAAAATGACAGCTTTAAGTGAAAAAGATATATCTAAATATACTGAAGAAGATGTAGCTATTTTAGCAGCACGCTTAGAACAAGATGACTATAACAGTCCTTTTGATGCTCTAAAAGATTGGCACTTACTTAGGGCGATCGCCTATCATAAAGAGGAGTTAGTTGAGCCTTATCTATATTTGTTAGATATTGAGGCTTATGATGAGTCCTAGTCTAGATAATAGGCCTAAAGTTTTAATTGCTATAGGTGGGGGTATTGCTGCTTATAAAATATGTGAAGTAATATCTCAACTCTTTCAAAAAGGGATTGAAATTAGGGTAATTTTAACGGAAACTGCCCAAAAATTTGTTACTCCTTTAACTATCTCTACTCTTAGTCGTCACCCTGCTTATACCGATCTTGATTTTTGGCAACCTAGCCACAAACGCCCTCTACATATAGATTTAGGTGAATGGGCTGAACTTTTTGTTATTGCTCCTTTGACTGCTAATACTTTGTCTAAGTTAGCTCATGGTTTAGCAGATAATCTTTTAACTAATACAGTGTTGGCTTCCCGTTGTCCTATTGTGCTTGCTCCGGCTATGAATACGGATATGTGGGAACAACTTTCCGTACAGCGTAACTGGAATAATTTGCTACAAAATCCTCGTTATCATAGTATTGCCCCCGGTGCTGGTTTACTAGCCTGCGATCGCATTGGTTATGGTAGAATGGCAGAACCTCTACAAATTATATCTGTTATAGAATCTGTGTTATATACTCAGGGAAAAAAAGATTTAAGTAATCAAAAGATTTTAATTAGTGCGGGTGGTACCCGGGAATACCTCGATCCTGTACGCTTTCTTGGTAATCCTTCTACGGGTAAAATGGGGGTAGCTTTGGCCATTGCTGCTGTTTCTCGTGGTGCAACAGTTACTTTAGTTCATGGAGAGATCGAATCAAGCATACTTGCACTACTTACGGTTAATATCCGTAATATTCTGACTATATCTGCAATAGAAATGCACTCAGAAATGATAGCTAATCTGCCTCAAGCTGATTGGATTATTATGTCAGCAGCAGTTGCTGATGTTAAACCTGCCCATTACTCTCAGGAAAAATTACCAAAAACAGCTTTACCTCATAGTTTAGAGTTAGTACCTGTTACCGATATAATTGCTGATTTATCCCAAAGAAAACAACCTCAGCAAAAATTAATTGGTTTTGCTGCACAAACAGGAGATATTGTCAAGCCAGCTTTGCAAAAATTAACAAAAAAGGGACTAGATGTCATCGCAGCTAATCCAGTAGATCGAGAAAATGCAGGTTTCAGTAGCGATAATAACCAAGGAGTATTGATTGATAAACAGGGAAGACAAAGAGAAATAAAACCCTGTAGTAAATTAGAATTAGCCCATCAATTATTAGATTTTATTTTAGAAATTTAATTAGGGTTTGCTGAAATTGTTTGCTGGTTAGGGTGAGTAGTCAGTTTTTTCATTAAACATTAAACATTGGTAAATGCTAACCGCTAATCGCTAATCGCTAATCGCTAAAAGTTATTGGTAAAGAAATTAAACCTTCTTCATCAACAATAATTAAACCTTGTTGTCGCAATTTTCCCATTAAACGAGTAACTGTAACACGAGTAGAACCAATAGCACTACCAATCTGAGCATGGGTAATGGGATAGGGAAGATAATAACCCTTTTCTCCTAATTGTCCATATTCTTCAATTAACAGAGTCAGAAAACCCTCAAGACGAGCAATTGTACTTTTTTGTCCTAAAGTGCTTAACCAGAGCAATTTTCTTTGATGTTGATGACGAAATGCCTCAAAAACTTTTTCTTTAAACTCAGCCCAGTTTTCTAAATCATGCCAATAAAACCAAACCACAGAAGTGTCATCAATATGAGCATAAGCCTGTATATTATAACAAGAATGAACAACCATTTCAAATGGCTCACCATCAGTTAAAAAGCCTAAAAAACCTTCCTCGGATTCTTCCTGAGCAAGAGATTTAGTCTGATTTTGACTGCTTGATGTTTGACCTACTAGACGCACTGCTCCTTTTGCCACTAAATATAATAACCCCGGACGAGTGGGAATACGCTCATCTTTATAAAAATTGCGATTACGATAGTGATCTTTCCCCCATTGTATAATGTTTTGCCAACTTGAAGAAAATGCTTCTGGAGATTTGTTCGGCGATTGCATAAGTTAAAAATTTAAGGTGAAAGACTGGTTATATATCTCAATGTATCAAAAAATACCTGCCTTGCTAGTAAAAAGCTATATCTAGGGTTTGCTGAAAAGATAATTCATTTGGGCTGAGATAGGTAATAGAGGATAAGGAAAAAACAGCTTAAAAATTAATGCTATGAAAAATAATAAATTAGCAATTTGTCATTATAAACTAAGTTTTAATAGGATTTCTCTTCATCAAATAATTGAGGAGGAATTAAAGAAAATATTATTTTTATATTATTCTGAAATATCTTTACAAACACCTTTATCTCGATGTAAAAACTCTAGTAGTATAGTTTATCGCAGTGGAATTAGCTTTTCTATTGCCAAGCAAACTGGTTTATCGCCTCAACAAATAGCAATCAAAATAGTTACCTTGTTAACTCAGTTACCTGTAGCTGCATCTGCTGATTTAGACTTTACTATTTCTGTTTTACCTTCAGGAATAATTGATTTTTCCTTGGACAATATAGCTAAGTGGTTACAACTACTACCCCATCAATTTACAGCAGTTTTTGTCTCCCTAGCCCTCAATCCCTCAACCCCCCTTTCCAAGGCGGGATTAAGGGGGGATTGGAAAGGGGGATGGGGGGGAGAAGAAATATTTTTTCTTGAGTTTACTTCAATGCGTTGTTTATCTTTATTACGTTTAGCTGAACAAAAAAATTTAATTAAACTCAAAAACCTAAATTATCATCAACCTGAATGGTTTTGGTTAGAACCTGAATCTATACCATATTTTAATTTATTTCATCCTCAAGAAGAAAAGCTAATTACTGAATTTATAGTAATTACAGACGCAATGGCCTCTGAAAATATTAAAGATTGGTTACAATTAGTCCGTAATTTAAGCACTTCTTTTTGGCAATTTGAGCGTTATTGTCGTATTTTTGGCGAATTAAATCCAGAAAATAGCGGTTTATCCCACGCTAGACTTAGTTTAGTTGCATTTACTCATTTTTTACTTCATTTAATACTACAAAATTACCTGAAAGTCAATCCTAGACTGAGTTTGTAACATTTATTGACAAAATCTTAAGTATAAATTAAACTTCAAGTAGTGTGAGGAGCGAACCAGCTAGGAAGTCAAGACGAAACAAGGAAAGTCGTTGGCTTCCTTTCTGATGTTTGAATAAAAAAGTTTAGAAGTTTAAAAACTTTTCTAAAGCAATAGCTACTCCATCTTCTTCTACTGTTGGTGCAACCCATTTAGCTATACTTTTAATTTCTTCGGGTGCTTCTCCCATAGCTATACTCAAGCCTGCATATTTAAGCATTTCTCCATCATTAAAATTGTCACCAATAGCCATTACATTTTCTGGTTTTAAGCCTAAAATTTCTTCGGTTAAGTAGCGAGTTGCTGCACCTTTATTAACAGTTGGATGGATTGCTTCTAAATAAATTTTACTAGATTGGGTCAGATATATTTGTTCTGAAGAAAATAATTGAGATAACTCTTTTTTCAGAATAGTGATTATATTTTGTTCATGACAAAGAGCTAAAATTTTAGTTGTATTTTGATTAATAATTGTTCGTAAATCTTTGGTTACATTGGGTTGAACTCCAGAGCGTTGTGCATAAATTTCTGTTGTTTGAGTAATTTCTCGAACATAAAGTTCGTCTTCTAAATAACAATGAATTTCAACAGATTTTTTAAATTCTGATTGTTCAAAATAATCTAATAATTCTCTAGCAATGGTCGAACCTATAGGGATATGATAATAAATTTCTTCAGTTAAAGGGTTTTGAATCCAAGCACCATTATAAGCTATTAAAGGTAATTTAGAATCAATTATTTGCTGGAAACGTAACGCAGAGCAATACATTCTTCCTGTGGCAATAGTAACTTTAATTCCCTGATTTTGTACTGCTTTAATAGCTTGTCTAACTCGATGATTAACATCGTTAGATATTCCGGCGATTGTACCGTCTATATCTAATACTAATAATTTTATATCCAAAATAACCAACTCATTACTAGATTTAACTATTTAAGATTATACAATCTAGGTTAAGAAAAATTATTGACCAAGTAAAGCTTTCCAAGTTTGATAACCTACAATTCCATCTGCACCTATTTTAAATTTACCCTGTGCTGCAATAACTGCTTCTCTAGTATTAGCTCCAAAAACACCATCAATTGGTTCTTTTAAAAAACCTAAAATTTTTAATCTTTCTTGAAGTTGTTTTACTGTTTCTCCTTCCATTCCTTCTTTTAAAACAGGCATATTAGCTGCTATTAATTGAGGTTTTTGATTTATATTTTGATTTTGGATTGTATTTGTCGCATTATTATTAGTATTTTGAGCAGGTTTATTATTAGAGTTATTTGTAGAAGTGTTATTATTTGATGAATTTTGAGTGGTAGTATCAGAATTATTAGTATTTGAATTAGTAGCAACTGAATTCTTTTTATCCACTGGTTGTAGAGGAAATAAAGTATTCCAAGTGAGGTTATCAACTATACCATTAGAATTCAAACCTGCTGCTTGTTGAAATTGAGAAACGGATTCTTTAACTTTATCTGAATAAATACCATCTACTTTCCCATTATAATAACCTAAAAGTTTAAGGGCGGCTTGAAGTTCAGCAACAACATTTCCTTGACTTTCTACGGATAAAGTTGGCCGATTAATAATATTATTTACCCCAGATTGGCTTAAACTAGGTAATATATTCAACGACCAGATGTTAAGAACTAAAAAAATAATTTTTGCAATATCTTTCATTATTTTTCTCAATTAATAAGCTAAGATGCATTTTCATTACATATAATTCTATCAAAAAATAAGCTTTAAATCCCTTATTCTGACTACTGACTAATCATTGAACATTGATAAATGATAAATAGTAGAGACTTTAAGCCTACTTCCAAACGAATGATAAATGTTAAATGATAAATGTTAAATGAAATGACTACTGTCTCAACCACTAATTTAAATAGGTGACAGCATCATTCATCTTGAAAAATAATAGTTTGATTACGACCTTGTTTTTTTGCATGATATAAAGCCTCATCAGCATTTTGTAAAACTTTTTCAATGGTTTTTCCATGCTCAGGAAAATTAGCAACACCAAAAGAAGCTGTTATCTTACCTAATAATTTATTATTATATTTAATAGTTAATTTATTAATCTGATTCCTAATTTTTTCAGCACGGTCAAATGTTTTTTCAATATTAGCTTCGGGCATGATAATTGTCAATTCTTCCCCTCCATATCGACAAGCAATATCACTTCCTCTAACTTCGTTTTTGAGAATTTGACCTACTTCTCTTAGTACCATATCACCTGCATCATGACCAAAGGTATCGTTAAATGTTTTAAAGTGATCAATATCAATCATCATAACACCTACATTATGTTTTTTACGCTGTGCTAAACATAATTCTCTCCGTAAAGATTCTTCTAAATAACGTCTATTAAATAACCCAGTTAAAGAATCTCTAATGCTATTTTGGTGTAAACTTTCTCGTAATTGTAAGTTAGCTAAATTTAAAGATAAATTTTCAGCAACTGTACGAGCAAACTTTTGTTTATGTTCATTAAGAGAATGCTCATTTTGACTGGCCAAATAAAACATCCCAATATACTTATTTTGGGCTATCATTGGTAAACATAAAGACATATTTGGTAGAGATTCACAATTAATATGTTTACAAAATAAACTATGATAAACTTTATTACTCAAGTGGACATATCCATGTCTTAAAGCCCAGCAATCTGAAGGAAAAAATATGGTTTCTGTAGAGGATTTGTCTCCCCATATACTAACAGCTTCTACTAAACTATTAGATTCATTAATAATAAAAATAGCCCCCGAACATTCAGGAAATAAAGGAGACAATAAATCCCCTAAAACAACATAAGCCTCATCAATACTTAAACAAGCCTGAATAAATTCATTAATTTTATTTAATAATTCCGTTTCTTTATTATGAGCTTGCAGTGTTATAACTGAATTTTGCAAATTAGCATTAGCTTTTTGCAATTGTTTTTCTATCCTTTTATGTTCAGTTATATCACTAATTAAACCGAGTAAACCCGTACAATTTCCTAAGCTATCAAAAATAGGATTAGTTGCCACTAATGTCCATATTTCTCTACCATCTTTATGGATAAATTTAAAATCATTTTGCTCTTGGATTCCTTGATGCCGTTCATTTAGTTTATTGAGAAAAACATTTTTTCCCTCTAAATCAGTAAATTCCCATAATTTTTTACCTAATATTTCTTCTTCGTTATACCCCAACATTTCTGCTATTCTTTGATTAACAAATGTGGTGGTATAATCATTATCAATAATCCAAACTCCTTCATGGGCAGTTTCAATCATATTACGATATTTTCTTTCACTTTCTTGTAAAGCTAATTCAGATTGCTTGCGCTTAGTAATATTTTCGAGCATGGCAACCATAAATAATGGTTTATTATCTGCATCTTTGACCCAAGAAACTGTTAAATTAGCCCAAACTATATCACCATTCTGGCATAAATAACGCCTTTCTACTTGATAGGCATTATTCTCTTGATTATTTATTAAATCAGAAGAATCAACATTATTTGTTGAACTATCAGAATAACTCAAATTATAAAAATTAAAATTATTTAATTCTATTTCTGAATAGCCCAACATTTTCTGCAAGGAATAATTTGCCTTAATAATTTTTCCTTCTAAATCTAATAAAGCAATTCCTAAAGCTGCATTTTCAAAAATGGCACGAAATTGAGATTCTCTTTGATATAATTCTTGTTGATTTTTTAATTGTATTGTTACATCTTCAAAGGCATATAATACACCCTGAATATTTCCTTCATCATCGATGATTGGAGCGGCATTAATTGACAAAAACTTTTGACCAATTTGCTCTATGGTAATAGTACATATTTCATCATAAATAGATTGTTTAGATGATAAAACTTGGTAAAAAATTATTTCATTTTCACTAATAGCTTTACAATCATTATCTTTTACTTCCAGAAAAATATTATCTACGGAAAGTTGACTGATTTTATCTGCTGATAAACCTAATATAGATTCGGCTTTGCCACTAGCAAGAATTATTTTTCCTTCAGGATTAAATAAAATAATTCCCACTTGATTCATATCCATAATTTTAGCTAAAATAGCAATCTCTTGTTGTAGAGCCTTTTCTATATTCGAGCGTTCAAATATTGCTTCTTTTAATTTTTTCTCAAGGTTACGATTATTAGATTTGGTATCCTCTAATTCTTGAACTAGAGGATAAGTTAACTTTTTTAGTAAGGCTATACCTCCTAAATTAATAATAATTCCGATAATTCCTGTATAAATAATAATTTTAATAAAAGGCGATCTTATTTCAGTTAAGTCCGTTTTAGCAACAAGAGCCCAGTTAAAATAATCTATGGGTTGATAAGCTGCTAATACTTTAACTCCACGATAATCTAAATCAACTACAGTACCAGATTCACCTTTTAAAGCAGTCTGAGTAGGAATAGCTAATTTACTTTCCCATTCTATAAAAATAGGTTTTTCTCTTTCTTGATAACTAGAAGATAATAAAAAAATAATTTGATTATTTTCCCTCTTAGCTAAAGTAAATTCTTCTCTTTGAGAGGATAATTTTAAATAATTATTGGCGTTTTGTAACAATTCTA
The DNA here is from genome assembly GCA_964413275.1 of uncultured bacterium. Classification (GTDB taxonomy): domain Bacteria; phylum Cyanobacteriota; class Cyanobacteriia; order Cyanobacteriales; family JAABRE01; genus JAABRE01. The sequence goes on from CAYPSO010000031.1 coordinate 28,437, forward strand.
AAGTTTTTTCTTCTTGTTGTACAAGACTTAAATTATTAATACCTTCCTGATTAATAATTGCTGTAATAAAAGCTGCTCTATTATCTATAATTTTTTGCAAATTTCTTTTTTGTTGAGCTATGGATAGACGATAACAACTTAAAATACCTAAACTCACAACTATGAAACAAATAGTTGTCATATTAATAATTAATAGACCTAGTCTCTGTCGATATTCCATATCATAAATGAATAATATTAAATTTTTTTAATAAAGATAACTGAAATCACAAGAATAGTTAATTGTAGTCACACTAATAAATAGGACGCTTTATTCTTTTGATTGTTCCACTGTAAATTAAAATAGATATTTCTATTATATATTTAATTTATTATATTAATATTTAAACTAAAATTTGATTTTTAATGATGGTTTCTGGGCCTACTAGGGAGATATAAGGCTCACTCAAATAACGCATAGCAACTTGTTGCGCTCTTTCTGAGTCAATCAGAGTAATTTGTTCACAAAACATCTTATCGAATTCTATACCCAATCCTAAGGTTTCATACCAACCATAAATTTGAGCTATTTCTGCATTCGTTTGCTTACCTAAGGCATATTGACCTAATAATTTATTCTTAGCTGCTTGTATTTCGCGATCGCTTAATTGTTGAACATATAATCTATCTACTTCAGTTCGCAAACCTTCTAAAGCTATTTTAGTATTTTCAGGAGCAGTACCCATATAAACCACAAATTGGGCAGTATCGAGACGAGTGGGGTAAAATCCTGAAACATCGTAAGCTAATCCTCGTTTTTCTCGCAATTCAACGAATAATCGACTGGAAAGACCATTTGCTAAATAAGTATTCAATAATTTTAACACAGTATAATCCTCAAGATTTTTAACACCCGTAGTTAAATATCCAAGCATCACAATTGCCTGATTTGTCTCTTGGGGAGTAAATTTCTGAGAGGGAGCAATGGATATAAGAGGTAATTCTAGGTTTAAAAAACTCGAATCCTGAACTTGCCAATTGCCAAAAACTTCTTCTATCATTTTAATCGCTTCTGGAAAATTGAGACGGCCAGAAAGACTAATAACTAAATTCTCAGGGCGAAAATAAGTTTGATGATATTGATGTAAATCTTGGGAAGTTAATTGAGAAACTGTTTCTTCTGTACCCAAAATAGACAAGCCGTAGGGATGCTCTTGATACATTGCTTGTCTTAATTGATTAAATCCTACATTAAAAGGTTGTTCCTGTTGAGAGCGAATACTTTGAATGGTCAAACGTTTTTCTAATTCTACTTCTATTTCAGGAAAACTAGGAAAACGAATAATTTCTCCTATCAAATGTAGTATCTGTTCAAAATCAGCAGAAATAGTCTTCAAACTTAAACCAAAATAATCCGCAGAAGTATCAGCACCTAAACCCGCACCGATGGATTCAACTTTTTCCGCAATTTCTACTGAAGATAAATTTTTTGTACCCTTAGTAATAACTGAAGCGAGTAAATGAAAAATTCCCGCTTGAGAGCGTTTCTCCCAGCGAGTACCAGCATTTCTAAGAAAAATTCGTCCAGCAACCAAATCTGCTGTGGGATTTTCCACCACAATCAAAGTTATTCCATTATTTAAAACTAGGCGATTAACACCCTGATTATTGTGAGAATTTGTCACAGTTTCCATTATTTTGATTTTTACTAAGAGTCAACAAGGTCGAATTATATTAACAGCATAACGTTCTGAGGCTAAATATTGGTTAGCTATTCTTTGAATTTCTAAAGTGGTGAGCTTTTTAATCATTGCCGGATAGGTGACAGATAATTGAGCTTGGGCGATGGTTTGATAATAACCATATAATCCCGCTAATTGACCCGGAGTTTCTGTGGAAAAAGTATAATCATGACATAATAATCGCTGACAACGAATTAATTCTGCCATGGTTATGGGATAGTTTTGTAGTTGTTTGATTTTTTCTTGGATTATTTCTTCTACAGATTCTAAATGTTTTGGCTCTAACCAAGCATTAATCGTAAATAAACTCGAATCTTTTTGCAGAGAAAAATTACTACAAATATCCAATACTAAATGTTTTTCCTCCCTTAACTCCCTCACTAAACGGGAATTGCGACTACTAGCCAAAATTACGGAAATTAAATCTAAACCAAAAGCATCGTCTAAATGTTCTACTCCCGGGCCAATCCATCCCAAAGATAAACGTGCTTGTTCTATTCTCGGTAAATAGATTTCACTACGACGTACATGGGTTAAAGGTGGTTCTGCTTCCAGAATATTTGCGGGACATTCAGAAGGGATGTTAAAATCTGCAAAGGACTTATCTACTAAATCTAAGGCTTTATCCTCTTTTATCCCTCCAATTATACAAACTGTCATATTCTCAGGTTGATAATGAGTGCCATGAAAACAACGCATTTGGTTAGGAGTGTGATTGAGTAATAAACCTTCATCCCCTAAAATTGGACGTTTGTAGGGATGATACTGATAGATAGTTTCACATAAAGCTTGAAACCCAACCCAATCAGGGTCATCATAGGAATAGCGAATTTCCTCTAAAACTACGTCTCTTTCCCGATAAAATTCTTCATCTGATATTTCTGCTTGTAAAAGAATTTCTCCTAAATAGGGTAAAGTTTTTTCTAAATAATCGGCGGCTGTGGTGAGAAAAAAATGAGCGTAATCGTGACTCGTCGCAGCATTAGTCATTCCTCCGAGATTTTCAATGATGCGATCGTAAACTCCGGGCTGAATCCTTTTTGAACCTTTAAAAATCATGTGTTCAAGGAAATGAGCCATTCCTGACCATTCTTGAGGTTCATTAGTTGCACCCGCTCGTACCCAGACATCGGCAACTGCTACGGTCGCAGTTGGTAAGTATTGATGAATTACCGTCAAACCATTATTTAAGCTAACAACTTTTGCCGGAAATACAGACTCTTGGAGACGTTCTGATAGTTCGTACAAGTTAAAATTGCCTATAGTTAACCCTAGTTTACCTAAATTTTACCAGAAATTAAACAAATGCGATCGCCTTTATAGTTAGAGAAACTTGACATATCTAGTTGGATGATTTTGAGGGAGATTTCACCGATTCATAGAGATGGTCTTGATATTTATTAGCAATTTCAGTTGCTAACTCACTCATTTGTGATGCTTTTTCCTCAGCAAGTTTAGCAACTTTTAAAGCTTCTGCTAATTTTGACTGTTGTTGTGAACTTAATGATAACTGTGTCATGATAAATCCTCCAAAATTCTAACGGCTCTATTCACTAAGATTTTAGTCTCTATTACACGACCTAGCAATTCTCCTAAATCTTCTCCTGCTTCATGGATAATTTCACTTTTTATATAAGGATGTGAGATACTATCAATGGTTATCTGAATACGTCGTCTCACGTTATCTCGAAATAATAAGGAATTATTGAAAGTTGATAACAACTGAATCAAAACGAGATTATTAGAAAAAAGAGGCAATAATTCTCTTATAATCTCAAGTCCTTTGGTTGCTTCATTTTCAATTTGATTTAATTCTTTATTCAGTATTGTAATAGTCCCTAATATTTCTGGAGGAATAGTCATACAGCATTGTCGTCTAGAACTTTATTTGTACTTACTGTATCATAGTTTAATGACAACTTTATGAATCAATTAGCTACGAAAAAAATGTAAATATTTAATTTTTAGTTAATGAATAATTCAGGAATAATAAATTAGTTAAAATCATAAATTATTAAATATAAGGAATTTTTTAAAATTAAAAATTAATTTTTAATTCCCGTGCTACCAACACCTTGAATAAATTGTTTTTGACCGAGCAAAAATAATATGACCACAGGAATAGTAGTAATGACCACAGCAGCCATCATTAAAGGCCAATTACTCGTAAATTGTTCTTGAAAACTTGCTAAGGCTAACTGTACGGTTTGTAATTGAGGTTTTGTAGTAAAAACTAAAGGTTTAAATAAATCATTCCACTCGCCAATAAAGGTAAATAAAAACAAAGTAATCAAAGCGGGGCGAGATAAAGGCAGCATAATATAAGCTAAAATTTGTAGCCGATTCGCACCATCTAAACTAGCAGCTTCTTCTAGCTCAAAAGGAATAGATAAAAAATATTGACGCATCAAATAAATACCGAATCCATTGGCTGCAGTAGGTAAAATTAAAGCCCAATAGGTATTGATTAAGCCACCCCATTTTAAGACGAAAAAAATTGGGATAACTAATAGTTGAAAAGGGATTACTAAAGTAGCAATTATAATTAACAAAATAATATTTTGCCCCCAAAATTGAAACCGAGCTAAAGCATAACCAGCTAAAGCCGAGGTAATAATTTGTAAAGCGGTAACTCCCAAAGCTACAATAGTTGAATTAGCAAAAGCTCTAGGAAAATGCCCTCTCGACCAAGCTTCAATATAATTAGCAAAAGTTAAACTATTATCGTTGATATTTGAATTAATAAAAGAAGTATATAAAACAATAAATAAGGGTAATAAAACCAAAATAATACCTAAAACAAGCAAGCTAAAAAGTAAAGTGTTTTTAAGGAAAAATTTAAACATAAATTGATTAATCTTGATGATATTATTTTTTTTATTTATTTATTAAGCTAGTTGATCAATCGCCAAGTAATTTATCATATTCTGCATGAGAACCAATCCAAAACCAAACCAGATCAGAATTTTTTTCAACTGCCAAAGCTCTGTAATGTAAGCCAATACGAACTGACCAAAACCGGCTAGCTTTTTTAAGAGGCAATGAAGGATATTTAGGATTTTCTTTTAGTAAATTGTAACAGCGATCGGCTAACTTCTGTATATCCTGCGGTAATTGACGATAACAATACCAAAAATCTGGAGTTGCTTTATATTTCACAGTTCGGTACAGCGTCCTTCCTGTAAATCTTTAAGAGCTTTTTCTGCTAAACTATCTAAACGACCTGTAATTGCGTCTTCTTCAAATTTCATATCCCATCTTTCAGCATCAAATTCAGCAAACCATGTTCTAAAAGCCGCAAGTTCTTCAGGAGTAAGTTGAGCAATCGCTCGTTCAATATAAGATAAAGTATTCATAGTTGTTATTGAGTCAAAATAATCATCATATTAGCAAAAGTCATTATTTTTTTCTATTTCAGGGCTACAAACTCACTTATTATATATTTTAAAATAGTTATGCTAATTTACCGAACTTTTGTAATCTTAGCTTACTCCCCACAATCAGCCATGATTTAAGATTAAGATAGAAAAAAAAGCATCTGGATAAAAACATGACCATTAGCCAAACCAAAAGACCGACATGGCAGATAAAACTTTTATATGATGGTGAATGCCCTTTATGTTTGAGGGAAGTAAATTTTTTACTTAAAAAAGATGCAGGTAGAGGCTTAGTGGATTTTGTAAATATATCCGAAGAAAATTATAATCCCCAAGAAAACGGCGGAGTTGATTATGAAACCGCAATGGGGCGCATTCATGGAGTCTTACCCAACGGCGAAGTAATTAAAAACGTTGAAGTTTTTAGACGGGTTTACGAAACATTAGGTATGGGTTGGATATATGCCCTGACTAAAATTCCTGTGATTGGTTTTATAGCTAATTGGATTTATGGTATTTGGGCAGACTTACGACTAAAAGTAACTGGAAGGCCATCCTTAGAAATTATAGTCAAAGAAAAAAAGCAAAACTCACAATGTCGGTTAGAAAAATAGGTATTGCTAAATTTTATGTATAATTTAGCCCCCCTAACCTCCCAACTTTGAGGGGAAAGCGTCTCAAAGTTCCTCAGAATTGGGAGATTTAGCGGGCAATACAAAAATGTTTAATGTTAAATGTTTAGATATTTTTATACCGAATCCCATAGCTTAGTTTAAAAAAAATAGTCACCTTCAGGGTTAAACTAGAAAGTTGAGTTAAAAAAAGTTTACATTGAGGAGATAAGTCAGACTAAATATAGTAGTGAAATTTGCCTAAATCAAAGTAGTGCAGGATAATTAACAGGAGTAGGTAAAGCGATAAATGAGTGGTAAATTTTCCAGTTTTGTAGAATTGTTGAGTTATAGGGTGCAACAGCAACCAGAAAAGACTGTTTTTACCTTCCTCCAAGACGAAGAAATTGAGTTAGGTAGTCTGACATATAAAGAATTAGAAAAACAAGCCCAGAAAATTGCCACTCACCTGCAAAGTTTAAAAGCTCAAGGAAAAAGGGCTTTACTCCTTTATCAGCCCAGTTTAGAATACATCGCTGCCTTTATCGGGTGTCTCTATGCCGGTGTTATTGCTGTGCCAGCTTATCCCCCTCGCGCTAATAAATCCATCACTCGACTAGAAGCCATAGTTAACGACGCTCAGGCTACCATTGCCTTAACTAGCGAAAATTTAAAAGGTAATATTGAAAATCGCCTCAAGGTACAATGTATTGCCACTGACGAATTATCTCTAGACTTAGCCGAAAATTACCAACAAACCATTTTAACCCCCGATAACCTCGCTTTTTTACAATATACTAGCGGTTCAACAGGCGCACCTAAAGGAGTTATGGTAAGTCATGGTAACTTGCTCCATAATTCTCACCTAATAAACCTTTGTTTCCAAGATACTACAGAAAGTCATGGCATTTCTTGGCTACCACCCTATCACGATATGGGTTTAATTGGTGGTATTCTTCAGCCCATTTATGTGGGTGCTTCCATGATGTTAATGTCACCCGTCACTTTTTTACAACGCCCTTATCGTTGGTTAAAAGCGATTAGTAAATATCAAGCCACCACTAGCGGGGGGCCTAATTTTGCCTATGATTTGTGTATTAGTCAAATTACCGACGAACAAAAAGCAACTTTAGATTTAAGTCACTGGGAATTAGCCTTTAGCGGTGCTGAACCTATCCGCAATGAAACTATAGAACAATTCAGTAAGACTTTTGCTGAGTGTGGTTTTCGTAAGGAGGCTTTTTACCCTTGTTATGGCATGGCTGAAACCACTTTAATTGTTTCTGGGGGAGAAAAAAACACATCACCTGTTATTAAAACCGTTGCCGCAGAAGGATTAAAAGAAAATAAAATAATCACAAAAACCTCAGAAAATACCACTACTTTAGTTAGTTGCGGACAAACTATTGCCGAGCAAACCATAATTATAGTTAACCCCGATACCTGCGAGCAATGTGCGGAAAATGAAATCGGAGAAATTTGGGTTGCAGGAGAAAGTGTTACTCAGGGATACTGGCAAAAACCAGAATTAACCGAGCATAGTTATCAAGCTTATCTGAAAAATAAACCAACTCAACCTTTTTTACGTACCGGAGATTTAGGCTTTCTACAAGCAGGAGAATTATTTGTCACGGGGCGTTTAAAGGATTTAATTATTATTCGAGGGCGCAATCATTATCCCCAAGATATTGAATTAACTGTTAATAAAGCTCATCCCGCCGTAAGAGAAGGGAATAATGCAGCTTTTGCCGTAGAAATTAACGCAGAAGAAAAGTTAGTAATTGTTACTGAAATTGAAAGAACTTATCTTAGAAAACTTAATATAGAAGAAGTTACGAGTAGTATTCGTAAAGCAATTATCGAACAACATGAATTACAAACCCACGCTATTTTACTGTTAAAAACTGGTTCTATTCCTAAAACTTCTAGTGGCAAAATTCGCCGTCATACTTGTAAACAAGGTTTTTTGGATGGGAGTTTAAATGTCGTAGGTGAATTAAAACCAACGATAATTAATACTCAACCATTAAATATTAATTATCAAACTAATGATATTGAAAGCTGGTTAGTTAGCCGAATCGCTCAGGGTGTCGGTGTTGCACCTCAAACCATTGATATTAATGAACCTTTTGCCAGCTATGGCTTAGACTCGGTGCAAGCTGTGCGTCTTACGGCTGAATTAGAAGATTGGTTAGGGATTAAAATATCTCCGACTCTGGCTTACGATTATCCCACTATTGCAAGTTTATCGGGCTATCTTATTAGCTTGGTTTTACCAAATCAAAACCAAAATAAATTTAATCAAATTAATCAAAATAAAACTAACCTTAACGAAGACATTGCCATAATTGGTATTGGCTGTCGCTTCCCCGGAGCAACTAACCCCCAAGAATTTTGGCAGATTTTAAAGCAAGGAAAAAATACCGTTGCTCAAGTGCCTGCGGAGCGTTGGCAAGGAGAGGAATGGGGCGCATTTGTTCAAGATGTGGATAAATTCGATGCTCAATTTTTTGGTATTTCTCCCAGGGAAGCAACCTACATGGATCCTCAGCAAAGATTATTATTAGAGGTGAGTTGGGAAGCTTTAGAATATGCAGGTATTGCTCCTACTTCTTTGGCTAAAAGCAATACAGGGGTTTTTGTTGGTATTAGTAGTAATGATTATTCCCAATTACAACTTAAATATGGTATTCCGGTTAATGCCTATGCCGGCACGGGTAATGCCCACAGTATCGCAGCTAATCGTCTATCCTATATTTTAGACTTGCGTGGCCCTTCTTTATCTGTGGATACGGCTTGCTCTTCTTCTTTGGTGGCTGTACATTTAGCAGCGAATAGTCTCAAACAAGGAGAATGTAAACTGGCGATTGTTGCGGGGGTTAATCTTATCCTCTCTCCAGAATTAACTCAGACTTTCACTGAAGCCGGAATGATGGCTGAAGATGGGCGTTGTAAAACTTTTGATCAAGATGCAGATGGTTATGTCAGGGGAGAAGGTTGCGGTGTAATTATTTTAAAACCTTTGACAAATGCGATCGCAGATGGGGATAATATTTTAGCTTTAATTAAAGGCTCGGCAATTAATCAAGATGGGCGCAGCAACGGCTTAACAGCCCCCAATGGTATATCCCAAGAAGAGGTTATTTATCAGGCTATTAATAATGCCAATATTCAGCCCCAAGATATAAATTATATCGAAGCTCACGGCACAGGTACACCATTAGGAGATCCCATTGAGGTTAATTCTTTAAAGCGAGTGTTGGCACAAAGTCAGCAGCCTTGTTATCTTGGCTCGGTTAAAACTAATATCGGACATTTAGAAGCAGCAGCAGGTATTGCAGGTTTAATTAAAGTTGTTCTTAGTTTACAAAATGAGGAAATTCCCCCCCACCTTAACTTTAGTCAACTCAATTCGTTAATAGATTTGGAAAATATTTTAAAGATTCCTACCTCAAATCAATCTTGGTTAAAAAGCGATACTCCCAGAATAGCAGGAATTAGTTCCTTTGGTTTTGGTGGTACTAATGCCCATATTATTTTGCAGGAGGGAGAGGTATCCCTCCTTAATCCCCCCTTACAAAAGGAGGAAGATGAGGAAGACTGGTATTTATTAACTTTGTCTGCTAAAAATGAGTCTGCTTTAGAGGATTTAGTTAAGAAATATAAAGAATATTTGACAGATAATCATGATTTGTGCATTAAAGATATATGCTTAACAACTAATAAAGGGCGATCGCATCATCAACATCGTTTAGCAATAGTTAATCAAAATACAACAGAATTAAATCAGTATTTAACTAATTATTTATCTGGTTATAAAGCTGCTAAAATCTTAAAGGGAGAGAGTTTAGGACAAAATAAATTAGCCTTTTTATTTACAGGGCAAGGTTCGCAGTATAGTGGTATGGGTAGCAAATTATACCAAGAACAGTCAGTATTTCGAGAGGCTTTAGATAAGTGTGCCAATATCTTAGATACATATTTAGAGCAGCCTTTATTAGACGTTTTATACAATCCAGATAAGGCAGATTTATTAAACGAAACCGAATATACTCAACCCGCTATCTTTGCAGTGGAATATGCTTTAGCGCAATTATGGCAACATTGGGGTATTAAACCTAGCGTAGTTATGGGGCATAGTGTCGGTGAATATGTGGCTGCAACCATAGCTGGAGTATTTAGTTTAGAAGATGGTTTAAAACTGATTGCCACACGAGGCAAATTAATGCAAGCTTTACCAGAAAAAGGTGAAATGTTAGCAATTTTTGCGGAAGAATCAGAAGTAAAACAGGCAATTTTAGGTTTAGAAAGGGTAAGTATTGCTGCAATTAACGGAGAAAAAAATATTGTTATTTCTGGCGATAGTTTAGAAATAAAAACTGTCAGAGAGCGTTTAGAAACTGAAGAGATTAAAACTAAAAAATTACAAGTTTCCCATGCGTTTCATTCTCCTTTAATGTTAGGCATGATAGAAGAATTTAGAAAAGTTGCTCAAAAAATTACATATAATCTACCAAGCCTAAAAATAGTTTCTAACTTAACAGGAAAAGTTGCAGGAAAAGAAATAGCTTCCTCAGAATATTGGGTAAATCATATTTTACAACCAGTACAATTTGCTCGGGGAATGGCTACTTTATATAAACAAGGAGAGCGCAACTTTTTAGAAATTGGAGCAAAACCTATTTTATTAGGGATGGCTAGACAAATGAACCATCGACAACAGGGTTTATATTTACCCAGTTTAAGGCCTCCAAAAATAGACAACCAGCAAATATTGCAGGGTTTGGCTAATTTATATGTACAGGGATATAAAATTAATTGGGATAATTTTGCTAGTGAACTAAATTATCAAAAAATATCCTTACCAACTTATCCTTTCCAAAGACAAAGATATTGGATTGATGAAAGTAATAAAGCAGTTAATAGACAACCTAACCTTAATTTAGATTGGTTATATCAAGTTGAATGGCAAATTAAAAATAGAATAGCAAATATTAAGCCAAAAACTAATCATAATTGGCTCATTTTAGCCGACAAAGAAGGAGTAGGTGAACAATTAGCTCAAAAATTACAAGAAAAAGGCGATCGCACTACATTAGTTTATCAAAAAATGGGACCAATTGGTCCCAAAAATAATTTAACTTCAGAAATAACAAGAATAATCCATCTTTGGAGTTTAGATGTTAAAGAAAATAATTTAAGCGAATTAAAATCTCCCATTACCAGTATTTTAGATATTCTTCAAGGAAATATTGCTGCTAAATTATGGATAATCACTAAAAATGCTATCCCTTCTCCTACCTTTGATAAAGGAGAAAAAATTAATATATTTTCCAGTACAATCTGGGGATTAGCTCAAGTAATTGCTTTTGAATATCCTGAATCTTGGGGAGGAATTATTGATTTAGATAATAATACTAAGATTGATTCGGTTATTGAAGAAATTACTCATGCTGATGGCGAAAATCAGGTTTTATTAAAAAATAATAGTCGCTTTGTACCTCGTTTAACTCCTGCAAAAATTAATCCCAAAAATGATTTTAAGATTAATAGCGATGCCACCTATTTAATTACTGGAGGTTTAGGGGCTTTAGGCTTAAAATTCGCTTCTTATTTAGCCAAACAAGGAGCAAAATATTTAGTATTGTTAGGTAGAAATAAACCTAATCATACTGCACAAAAAACTTTAAATAAATTAGCTGAGCAAGGCATTAAAGTAATTATTAAACAAGTAGATATTACTGATTTTGAAAAATTAGAAATAGTTTTTCAAGAAATAAAATCATCCCTACCACCTTTCAAAGGTATCGTACACGCTGCGGGAACATTAGCTGATGGGTTATTACAAAACCAAACTTGGGCAAAATTTACTCAGGTAATGTCTCCTAAAGTTGAAGGTAGCTGGAATTTACATAATTTAACTCAAGATTTAGATTTAGATTTTTTTATCATGTTTTCTTCGGCTGCATCTTTATTAGGCTCTCCGGGGCAAGGAAATTATGCGGCGGCTAATGCCTTTTTAGATAATTTAGCTCATTATCGCCGCTCTTTGGGGCTTCGGGCTTTAACCATAAATTGGGGAGCTTTGAATACCGGTATGGCTGCAAAAACTAATTTATCTATTCGAGGATTAGAATTAATAAATCCTGAATCTGGCTTTGAATTATTATCTAAAATTATGTCTGCGGATGTGGCTCAAGTTGGAATTATTTCAGCAGAATGGGAATTATTAAAGCAACAATTTCCAGTTATCTCTCCTTATTTTTCTTTATTGTTATCGGAAAAAACTTCTCAAGAAAATAAAAGCCAAGAAATTTTTACTCAACTTTTAGAATATTCATCTAAAAATAGAGAAGAATTTTTAACAAATTATTTACAAAAAACTATAGCTGAAATTTTACAACTCGAATCAGAAAAATTAGCTATTAATGATAGTTTGTTAGATGTTGGAATGGATTCCTTAATGGTGATGGAAGCCATTAATCAAGTTAAATCTGATTTGCAATTAATGTTATATCCTCGTGAATTTTACGAACGTCCTAGAATTATACAATTAGCTAAATATTTAAGTTCTGAATTTACTAAAACCCATACAATTTCACAAATAAATACTGAAAGAAACAATAATTTAAGTTCAATTTTTAATAGTAATTATGCTAAAAATACCATCATTGAAAATCAAATTGAGCAACCTATTGCTTTTATTTTATCTAGTCCAAGAAGTGGTTCAACTTTGCTCAGAGTAATGTTACAGGGACATCCCGAACTTTTTGCTCCTCCAGAATTACATTTATTACCTTTTACTAATATGCAGGAAAGGGAGGAAAAATTATCTTTATCATATCTGGGAGAAGGGTTAAAAACTACCTTGATGCAGCTTAAAAATATTACATCGGTAGAAAGTGAAAATTTAGTTCAAAAATTAATCGAAGAAAAAACTCCTATTACTGAAGTTTATACCATGTTACAAACTTTAACTGGTAATAAATTATTAATAGATAAGTCTCCTACTTATTCCTCTCAAAAAGAAACTTTAGTCAGGGCAGAAAACACATTTACTAATGCTAAATATATTCACTTAGTACGTCATCCCTATTCTGTTATCGAATCTTTTGCCCGTATGCGTATGGACAAATTATTAACAGATAAAGATGTTAATCCCTATCATTTAGCTGAGTCAATTTGGAATCAAAGTAATCAAAATGTTTTGGATTTATCTGCAAATATTAACTCTAATAAATATTATCAAATACGTTATGAAGATTTAGTTACTCAACCAGAACAAGTTATGCGTGGACTCTGTGATTTTCTTGAAATCGAGTTTAATAATGCTTTATTGCAACCCTATCAAGGTGAGCGTCAAACATCAGGAATTTACAATCAATCTATGTCTGTAGGCGATCCAAATTTTCTTACTCATCAAAATATTGAGCCTAAATTAGCTGAAAATTGGCAAAATATTAATCTTCCTATCCAATTAAGCGACTTTACCCGTGATTTAGCCGCTAAATTTGACTATAGTTTACCCAATGAAAAGGCACTTAATCAATCCATGAGCGAGTCTTACCTAAATATACGAGGATTGCAATTATGTCTGTGTAGTTGGGGGCCAGAAGCAGGGCCATTAGTTCTGTGTTTACATGGTATCCTAGAGCAAGGCGCAGCTTGGTTAGATGTGGCTGTAGGCTTGGCACAAAAGGGCTATCGGGTAGTTGCCCCAGATTTGCGAGGACACGGAAAATCAGATCATGTGGGTAAAGGTGGAAGTTATAATCTACTTGACTTTTTAGGAGATATAGATGCGATCGCATCTAACTTGACTAATAAACCTTTTACTTTAGTTGGTCATTCTTTAGGCTCAGTTGTTGCTGCCATGTTTGCGAGTATTCGTCCCCAAAAAATACAAAAATTAGTCTTAGTTGAGACAGTTTTACCAACAGAAACTAATGAAAAAGATACAGCAGAAAATTTAGCTACCCATTTAGATTATTTAGCTTCACCTCCTCAACATCAAATATTTTCAAATATAGAAAGTGCGGCGGAAAGATTGCGTTTAGCAACTCCTAGTTTATCGCCAAAAACTGCTTTAAAATTAGCCCAAAGAATATTAGAACCATGTCAAGGTGGTTTTCGTTGGCGTTGGGCTGCAATGTTATTAACTCGTGCCGGAATTGGTTTTAATGGTATTAGTAAAAGAAAATATTTAGGCTTACTTCGTTGTTTAACAGTACCGATTACTTTAATTTATGGTAATAGAAGTAATTTTAATCGCCCAGAAGATTTGTCCGAACAAGAAAAGGCTATGCCTGATGCTAATAAAATTGTAGTATCTGGAGGCCATAATTTACACTTAGAAGCTGGTTCTCAGTTGGCAGAAATTATAGCAAATTGTTAGTTATAAAAATATTAGAACTAATGTTACTACACCTAAAGCAACCATCAATCCTGCGGGCATAAATTTACCTGTTTTTTGTAAACGAATTGAAAACACGACAATCAAAATTAAAGTGATGATAGCAGCTAGTAAAAAAGCCCAATTATATCCCTGATTCTGAAGATAACTACAAATTAAGAGTAATATGCCACTGATACCCCCAGATGCTAAAGATATTTTACTGCCTACTTTGAGATAACCAACTAAGCCTCCTATTAAAGAGATAATTCCGTAAGTTAAAGTTGCGATCGTTGCCATTATTATTATAGTTTTTTAAAATAAAGATATTAATATGTTAAAGCTTTTCCTGCGGATTTACGAGGATCGTTAGTTCCATTTAAGGAGTTATTATTTTGATTAACATTAATAGAAGATGCAGCACCCCAACTGAAAAAAGGAATTACTCGATAACCTTTTTCCCATAAGTTTTGAAATACTGTTTTTTCAAGGGTAAAAGGTTCTGTGATTACTAGATTAGGTACTCCTTGATAGTGAATTTTTGGTGCAAAAACTGCCTTATCAAGACTCATTTTATAATCAATCATATTAATAATAATTTGCAAAACGGTAGTAGGAATAGTTGAGCCTCCCGGACTACCTGTAACTAAAAAAAGTTGACCATTTTTAGTTACAATTGTAGGAGACATTGAACTAAGTGGACGTTTATTTGGTTCAATTTTATTGGCATTTCCTTGTACTAAAGCAAACTGATTAGCTATTCCAATTTTAGCAGTGAAATCATCCATTTCATTATTTAAAAAGAAACCCGTATCTTTGGCTATAACTCCTGCTCCAAAATAGGAATTAATAGTATAAGTTACTGCTACTGCATTACCTTGTTTATCTACTACTGAATAGTGAGTGGTATTAGTTCCTTCTGAAACAATATTTTGATTTAAGTTTTGAGGTGTAATTGCTTGATTTTTAATTTGATTGCGAAGTTTATTTGTATATTCTTCTGATAATAATTTTTGCAAAGGTATTTTAACAAAATCAGGATCGCCTAAATAGGTATTTCTATCTGCATAAGCTAAAGCCATACTTGATAAGATTAAATGAAGGCTATCTGTAGAATGAAATTCTAATTTTTCTAATGGATAACCTGAGAGAATATTTAGCATTTGGCAAAGAGTTGTTCCTCCCCCCGGTGGAGGTGCAGAAATTACTTGATAACCTCGATAATTACATTTAATTGGTTCTTGTTCGGAAATATTATAATTAACAAAATCTTTTTTACTTAAGATACCTCCATTTTCTTGACTAGCTTCAACAATTTTTTTTGCGATTTCTCCTTGATAAAATTCATTATTTCCAGATTTGGCAATAATTTTTAATGTTTTTGCTAAGTCTTTTTGAACTAATAAATCTCCTATTTTAAAATTTCTATTATCCTTTAAAAAAATTGATTTAACATTAGTATCTTTAAATTTAGATTTACCTGATTGTAAATAATTTACATCACCTTTTTGTAAGATAAAGCCTTTTTCTGCTAAATCAATAGCAGGTTCAATTATCTTATCTAGGTTCATTGTTCCATAATTAGATAAGGCATAATTAAGTCCTTTTACTGTCCCCGGAATTGCTATACTAAGATAGCCTTTTTTGCTTAATCCTTTTATTACATTTCCTTGTTCATCGAGATACATATTAGCAGTAGCTGAAAAAGGAGCTTTTTCTCGAAAATTGATAAAAGTATTTTTGCCATTAGCAAGATGAATTAACATAAATCCACCACCACCAAGATTACCACAACAAGGCTCTGTAACTGCTAAAGCATAGCCAATAGCAACTGCTGCATCAATAGCATTTCCTCCTTGTTGCAAGATGTTTAATCCTATTTCTGATGCTAAATGTTGAGTGGTAACAACTGCGCCTTGTTTTCCTGATGGTGTAGCTAAAGATAATAATTTTCTATCTTGCAAAGCCTCTTTGGGAGCGCAATTAATTGATGAAGTTTTTTGACAAATTAACCAGCTAAAAGAATTATAAAAATAAGTAAGAGGATGGTAAATATTTCTGGCAATAATTATATCTATTATTATTAGTAATACAAGTGCTGTAGAGCTATATTTAATAATAGTAAATAGTTTTATTGGTAGTTTCTTTTGATTCATGAATTATTTTTGGGGAAACGAGCAGTAAGCCTAACCCTTCCTCACCCTCGGATCTTCGGATATAGATGGTACAAAAATTAATCGCCTTCAATTAAAGTATCTAATTTTTTCTCGATTGCGTTTAATTTCCTAAGTATTGTTGGCTATGTTTCATCAATATTTGTTAACCACCGTGACATCCCTAATTGAACATTAGCCAGACGTTCTGCTACTTTTTCTAGTCGAGTAATTTGTTCTTGATGTTCAAATCTGTCTGTTACTCTTTGCTCTAACATTGCTTGAATGGTTCGCTCAATAGAGATCATTCTTTGACTTCCTTGTTTTTGCTGTTCGGCCAGTTCTTCTAGTATTTTCTCAATGCGATCTAATCTTTCACTCATTTTTGATATATTCCTATCATTGGGTTCTAAGCGGTTTCAATTCCTCAGTTTCAATTCCTCATAGGAATTATAGTTTTTTGAAACCGAGGATGTAAACCAAACACCAGAACCGGAAGAGGTTTCAATTCCTCATAGGAATTATAGTTTTTTGAAACAGCTTGACCTTAAAAGCATTAACATATAAGGTTTTCAAGGTGCATTTGCGCGAGACAA
>CAYPSO010000032.1:0-44963 GCA_964413275.1 uncultured bacterium
TATATAAACTGGTATATTATTTGTTTGCTAATCCCTTAGGGGTTAAGAGTTAGCCAAAAAGAGACTATTACTTATTCGTTTTTATTCGTCTTCTAAAAACAAAGACTCCAAATCTCGATAACCACTAACTACTCGAATAATCTCAATTTCATCATTATAATTCTTGTAGAAGTCAGGGAAGAGCAAAAAGGGAAAAGTAGAAGAAATTGATAATTTCTAAGTTTGTTTTAGTTCCTTTTGCCCTTGAAGGTTAATATTGTACCTAGAATACCAAGGGCAATTATACTAAAGCCAGAAGTTGCTTCAGGAACTGAGTTTGCTTCTAACCTGACATTGTCAAAATTTACTTCATTACCAGAATTAGCTAAAAGATGATATAGCTTAATTTGTAATGTTTGTTCTAAGTTTGAATCTTTATCTGAAGCAGTATATGAGATAACTGAAGTATTAAAACTGCCTTCCTCTATGTTTAGGGTATTATTATCTTGGGCAATTAGATTATTTCCTGCCCATAACTCAATTTTATACCCAGGGAAACCTGCAAAGAAGTCAGTGAAAGGAAGACCACCTGGATTACCAACATCAACTTTTAGTGTATATTGTGTATTCGCTTTCAAAGTAGTTGAAAGAGTTTGTGTTAAAGCAACTGCACCTGAATCAGGAGCTTGGGGTAAAAAAATAGCTGCAATATTATTACCTTCAGGTATGCCATTGGGATAAAAGATATTACTAGGACTCCAAACACCGGGATACCCTGTACTGAGATTTCGATCGTTGAGAGCGTCAGGAATCAAATTATTGGGATCGTATAAATTCCAATCTGTAGGTGTTTCAAAAGTAAAAACTTCCCCTGTACCTGCTATAGGTAATTCATTAGCAAGATTGGGCTGTTCAAAACCAGCATTCTTAATCATGATAGAAGCAGCATTAGCTGGAGAGGAACTAAATAAAAGGAAAAGGGTAAAATAAATACTGCTAATAAAAGTATTACTATTAATACTTTTTGGCTTTAGTAAGATCATTATTTGAGATTTGATAGAAATTTGGACTAAGTTTAGCAAATTTTTCTACAGAAAAAACCCACCTAAATTGGTGGGAAAGATTTTTTAATGATAAATCCTAAATTTAGTTATTTAAACAAACCATTCTTGAACAGCTTCCTCTTTAGTATTGGTATTACGAGAAGGAGTTTCACGATTAAATTTCATGTGAATAGAACGGGTTTGCTCGCCATCTACGGCAACTGCTTTAATTGGATAATCTATCAAACCATCTTGGAATGACATCTGGAAGCGGAAAGTACCATCAGGATTTAACTTGATGGGTTTACCACCAATAGTAACGGTAGCATCAGGTTCAGTCGCACCATATACTATCAATTCAGCGTCGGCTATTAACCAGAATTGGCGAGGACGTACTGGAGGTGCAGAAGCAAAACCTACTCCAGACATATTCATGCCAACACCAGACATATTTAGTCCAGATACATTGGGTACAGCCCACATTCCCGCACCAGAGGGGAATATATAAGAGCTAACTGCCTGTTCTGGTGGTATAGAAGCTGCTACATGGTGCATAGAACCAAACATTGAACCGGCAACTCTTTGTGCCTCTGCTGATTCTGCCATCTCAAAAATATGCTGATAAATGGGATTTTCTTGAGAACCCATAACCGGAGCAGGTTTTTTGGCAGGAGGTACTAATTCGTAAACAGTTTTACCAGTTAAATCTTCTTCCCAGTTAACGGTAACAAAAATATCTTCTACCCAATCACTAGGATAAACTGGGGGAATACGGACAGGGGCAGAACGAGCTAAGACTAACCAACGACCATCCCAACAACGATAACCGATGTCAGCTACGTAATCGCGATCGCTTACGGGAATTGGTAAATACCATTCTCTGGCTAATTCGTCACAAAGATATTCTTGGACGCTATGGGAAGTTTGATAGTTAAGGTCAATATCGGTTACATCATAAATACGTACTGCTAATTGTTGACCTCCTTGACGGCGTAACTCTTCTTTGTGCTCATTAGGTATATCCCAGTAAGCATAAGCCCACTGAGGATCGCGAGGTAAAAGCACTATACGGCTTACTCCATAACCACCGGGTAATTCTCCTAACCCTTCATCAACTGAGGCTAAAGGGCCACCAGTTTTATCGTCTTGTCCTACTTCAAATTTTGCTGCTTCCACTTTTTGTTCCTCCTGAATATCAGTTTTATTAAATTCAGTTTGATTTAATCTTTCTTGTTCTGCTTTTTGTACCGCAGCGAGTAGCTCGGCTTTACGCATTCGACTATAACGGGATATGTTATATTCACTGGCAACTTTACGAAGTTGCCTTAAAGTCATTTCTTCTAAAGGCGGGCGTTTGTTTGCCATGCTTGTCTCCGAATTATGTTGTACGGTAAATAGCTCTTGGCAGAGTTGATCTTTAAAAAATGCTAGAGTTTAGTATTTTTCATATTAAGTTGTTATTTTCTACACAATTCAAAGGGAAAATTTAACTTACTTTTTCCTTAGCACGGGGATCAGGTGCTTAACTTTATTTAACAAAACTTCTTTGGGGATCGTCAAGGGGGTTTGTCATTGATAATAAGCGTTTCTACCTATTAATCGGCAACTCGGAGATCGCTATGTCATGAAATATTGACATAAGTCTCCTTGGGGATCGATATTAATGTTACAAAAACATGACATTAGTCCAAAACCTTTTAAAACCGTTAATTTCTGGTTATGATATTGATAAGTAAAAAAAATCAATCATGCTTTCATATACAAAAACTCCTTGGTTGGAAACCTATAGCGAAATCATAGATGTACGTTCTGAAGATGAATATGCTGAGGATCATTTACCCGGAGCAATTAATTTACCGGTTTTAAACAACGAAGAAAGAGCAAAAGTAGGAACTATTTATAAACAAATTGCTCCCTTTGAAGGAAGAAAAATAGGAGCAGCATTGGTTTCTCGGAATATTTCTTTACATTTAGAAAAATATTTTTATCATAAAAATAAATCATATTTTCCCTTAATTTATTGTTGGAGAGGGGGACAAAGGTCTAATAGTTTAGCTTTAGTTTTAAGTCAAATTGGTTGGCGAGTTAATATCATTGAAGGTGGCTATCAAACCTATAGAACTTATGTGCGACAGGAATTAGACAATTTATGTTTAAAATTTAATTATCAAATATTAGCGGGCTTAACTGGTACTGGTAAAACCTATATTTTAAAAAAAATAGCAGAAAGAGGAATACAAATATTAGATTTAGAAGCCTTAGCTAATCATCGAGGCTCATTATTAGGAGAAAGAATCTACGAGCTACAACCATCACAGAAAATGTTTGAATCTCTTTTATTACAAAAATTAAAAACATTCAATGTTGAACAAGATATTTGGTTAGAATCAGAAAGTAATAAAATCGGACAATTACATTTACCTAAAGTTTTGTGGGAAAAAATGAAGCAAGGAAAATGTTTAGAAATCAATTTACCCAAAGAATTTAGAATTAATCTAATCTTAGAAGAATATCAACATTTATTAAAAAACCCAGATATTTTAACCAAAAAATTAACTATATTAAAATCTCGTTATGGTACTAAAAAAATTCAAGAATGGTATGAATTAATTAAGAATAAAAATTGGAGTCAATTAGTAGATAATCTATTAACTTATCATTACGATCCAGCTTATCAACGTTCTTTAGGTAAAATATATCAAAACCTAGAAACTCAATTAACACTTCCTGATTTATCCCCATCAAGTATCAATAAAATATTAACCACCATAAGGAGATAAATAAAATGGTATTAACACCTTCAACCATGTTACCTTTAGGCACAAAAGCACCTGATTTTGAGTTACCTGATGTAGTCTCAGGGGAAAAGATTTCTCTAGCTAAATTTAAAGATAAAAAAGCTTTACTGGTGATATTTTTATGTCAACATTGTCCTTATGTGAAGCATTTACAGGATGGTTTAGCTCAACTCGGAAAAGATTATGCTGCTAAATCATTAGGAATTGTTGCTATTAGTGCTAATGACGTTTCAAAATACCCTGATGATGCACCTGAAAAGTTAAAGGAAATGGCAGAAATTCTTAATTTTAAATTTAGTTTGTGCTATGACTCAACTCAAGAAGTTGCTAAAGCCTATACAGCAGCTTGTACGCCAGATTTTTTTCTTTTTAACGAGCAATTCGAGTTAGTGTATCGGGGGCAATTTGACAATAGCCGCCCCGGAAATAATGAACCAGTAACAGGTCAAGATTTACGTCAAGCAATTGATGCTATTCTCGCAGGAGAAAAAGTCAATCCAGAACAAAAACCTAGTATTGGTTGTAACATCAAATGGAAAGCTGGTAATGAGCCATCCTATAGCCGTTAAAGCATATTAAAAGCTGATGTTACGCAAAATAGAAATAATTGATTTAGTAGCAGTCAGCCCTTCGACTTCGCTCAGTAACAATTCAGTAGTCAGTATTCGGTTAAAAGCTAAAAGCTAAAAGCTAACAGCTAACAGCTAATTGCTATAGTTAGTTTAGTTGATCGACCGTTGGTTAGTTATTTATTTCCCAACGATCAACAACAAATCAAAGCACTTGAGACCTTAACCAAGCAACTGGCAAATAAAGCATTTTCTCGGCGGTAGGAACAAAAGCTCGTTTGTTGAAAACATCATAGTGATTGCGTTCAATAACGTTCAATATTCCTTGATATAACATCAAAGCACTCCAAACAGGCCAACGAGAGTCAATATTGAGAGCGCGGATACCCCTTTCCGCATCTTTGTAATATTTTCTAGCTCGTTGAATTTGAAAGCGCATTAATTGTCGCCAACGTTGATCGTTAACCCCATTTAAGAGGTCTTCTTCAGTGTAGTTAAAAAGTTCCAAGTCTTCTAATGGTAAGTAAATCCTACCTCTATGAACATCTTCGCCAACATCCCGAAGAATATTGGTCAGTTGATTGGCTATACCAAGAGCAATGGCTTCTTCTTCTGGAATATAGACTTCTGTGGCATCCCAGGGAGCAGTACGATAACTATTATCGACTCCTAAAACAGCAGAAGACATTAAACCCACTGTACCGGCAACCCGATAACAGTAAAGTTTTAATTCCTCAAAAGTCTCATAGCGACTACGGTATAAGTCCATACGTTGGCCGGCGATCATATCCCTAAAGGGTTGTATATCCATAGGGAAACGTTGCAAAGTATCAACTAAAGCAACATCTGGATCGTCAACTGGTTGCCCAGCAAACACAGATTCCAGTTGTTTTTCCCAATAGTCAAGGGTTTCAGGAGTTGTAAGTTTCGCCTGTGGCCCATCGACCAATTCATCAGTACGCCGACACCAAACATAGATCGCCCAAATAGCTTGACGTTTTTCAGGGGGCATCAAAAGAGTACCAAGGTAAAACGTTTTTGAGTATTTGGCCGTCACTTTACGACAATATTCATAGGCCTCAGCAGGGGAGGCAAGATTTTTTTTAACTTGGGGTTTGGGCAATTGCAGCATTCATCCCAGGTTGAATAATTTTCTTATAGTACATTGATCAGTTCTCAGTATTAACTGTTGACTGAGTTAAGGAATTGTTTCCAAGGGGAAAACAAAAAACAGAAATCAATTATTTAGCAACTAAAGTTGCTTGTTTGTTGTCGATCGCTGTTGAGCTTGGGTAATCTTCGTTGATTGCCCTTGCAGTCAATTTTCCGGAAAGTACAGCACCTTCCATACTCCCTAGATATTGTTGCATAGTATAGTCACCTGCTAAATAGAAATTGTTAATGGGGGTACGTTGGTCAGGTCGGCAATCTTGACAACCCGGAACGGCCTTATAAACAGATCTCGGAGTTTTGACTACATGATATTTTAATAATTTAGCTGAATTTTCCCCTATTAAATCTTGAGGAAAAAGTTTTTCTAGCTCACTCATGGTTGCTGCAATAATTTCCTCGTCAGATTTACTAATCCAATCTTTAGCAGGGGCTAATACCAATTCCAACATAGATTTATCAGGATCGGCATATGCGCGACAAGTATTACTCATATCAGCATAGACACTGAGCAAAGACGATCTCGAAAAAAGCAAATGATCGATGTCTGTTAATTTGCGGTCAAACCAGAGATGCAAATTAATAACTGGCACTCCCTCTAATCCTTGTAATTTCTCGAAATAATCCATATTTCGCCAAGAATTTGGTAAAAGGACTTTTAAAGGATCGACTGGCATGGCAGAAGTATATAAATCGGCTGTCAAGATTTCATCTTCTGCTCCATTTAGGCCTCTAATCAGAAAGCCTTTAACAGTACCATTCTCATCTAATAAAATCTCCTTTAAGGGAGCATTTAATCTGACTTGACCACCTCTAGAGGTAATATATTCAACTAATGGTTGACATAACCTTTCTGTGGGCGAACCATCGAGAAAAGCCATTTTTGAGCCATTTTTCTCTTGAAGAAAGCGATTTAAGGCAGTTAAGAGGATAGTAGCCGAGATTTCATCGGGATTGATGAAATTTAACGCCTTAGACATGGCGATAAATACTTCTTTTTCTACTCGTTTAGGAATATTTTGTTTTGCCATCCACTCAGACCAAGTGTATTTGTCCATCTCTTCTACATAAGATTGACCCTTGATCATGGCAGGAATCAGTCCTAAACCAAATTTGATTTTTTCTGGCCAAGTTAATAAATCATTATTTCTGAGAATGGCTACAACCCCATTAACCGGGGCTGGTAAATTAGGAAAGTCAAATCGGGAATATGTTCCGGGTTTTTCCGGTTGATTAAAAATCATGGTATGTTCTTTCCATTGCAGCCTGTCCTCAATGTTTAACTCTTTGAAAAGCTGCAACATATTTGGATAAGCTCCAAAAAAGATATGAAGCCCGGTCTCATACCAGTCTCCGTCTTGATCTTTCCAGGCTGCTATTTTTCCACCTAGTACGTCTCGACGTTCTAGGACTATTGGCGTATGTCCTGCATCTACTAAATATTTCGCACAGGAGAGTCCTGCTAATCCGGCTCCGGCGATCGCTACTCGCATTTAATCTTATTTAACTCTCTATATATACATTTACGTTTATCTTCTCGATATTATAGTTTACATTTCGTTACATTTCTTATTTTTTTCTTAATTTTTGCTTATATAGTTTTTTAAATCATTATTCTTTGATTAATTAGACACAAGAAAAAAAATTGATATAGTAAATATGGGATTAGGGATTGGGAAAAGGATGAAGCCAGAAAGCTAACAGCTAAATATGACTAATATTTTTACGAAAAAATATGTAAATTTACAATCTCCTAAATATCGTATTTTAGGTTTAGTTGGACAAGGACAATTTGGACAAGTATTTTGTGCAATTGATAAACAAAGTAAACAGCTAGTTGCTCTTAAATTTCTTGATTCCCAGCGTTTTCCTACTAACAAGTTTTTACGGGAACTTCGTTTTTTAACTACTCTACAACACCCTAATATTGTTAGTTGTCAGGCTGTTGAATATGCTTCCAAGGGCAGATATTTAGTCATGGATTATTGTGAGGGGGGAACTTTACGAGACGTAATAGATTCACAAAAACTCAATTTTGCTAGTAGTTTACAATTAATTGCTGATATTTTACTTGGGTTAAGTTATTGCCATAGTCATGGTATTATTCATTGCGATCTTAAACCCGAAAATATACTTCTTAATATTTCTAAAAAAGGTTGGATTCCTCGTATTTCAGATTTTGGTATTTCCCGTGTTGTCAAAGAAACCAGTTATACCTATTCTACCTATATAGGATCGCCAGCCTATATGGCTCCAGAACGATTTTATGGGGAGTATTCGATGGCTTCTGATATTTATGCTGTTGGAGTTTTATTATTTGAATTAATTGTGGGAGAGCGACCTTTTTCTGGTTTATATAAGGAACTCACAAAAGCCCATTTATCTCAACCAGTAGAAGTGCCAATTCATGTCCCTTTTTTGATTCGTTGTATTATTTTGAGAGCTTTACAAAAATTACCTCAACATAGATTTACTTCAGCACTAGAAATGTTGAACTGCATCGAATTAGCCTTGGAAGTAGAAGAAGCTACTTTGTCAGATGATGTATTATTTACTCCACCAATAATGAAGTCTGTTACTGTTGATTATAAAACTATATCTTTATCTCAAAAATCTGATTATTTAGTGGTTGATAATAATCGAATATATCAAGTTAGCGGGAGCAAAGTCGGCACACAAGAAGATTCCCAATTATTGTTGTATCGGATTAATAATTCTTTTACTCAAATATCCCCCCAAGATAAAATCAATTTACCTGCTCCTATAACAAAAATTCATATTACCAATAATAGCTGTTTTATAGTTATAAAATCAGAGCAAAATTATGCTATTTATCATTTATCTAAAAATAAAATACAACCTCAAATTAATGATTTGTCGGTAATTTTATCTTGTCAAGCTTTTGAAATGATAACTACAGTCAATTCCGAAGATCAATGGATTGCGATCGCAAAAATTAGTTCTCAAGAAAGTAATAACTCTATTAATACATTACAAATTTTGCAATTACCCCAAGAGCGATTAATTAATGTCACCTTAAACTTTTCTTTACCTGCTCATTTATTTACCCTGGATTCTAGTCATGGATTGATAACATTTACTGAATTTGAAAAAACAATTTTTCAAATATTCACTCGTCGAGGAAATTTGCTTCACCGAGATTATTTACCTCTTGTTTTAGAATCTATTACTCAAAGTTTATCTAATCCCTATCAATTTTTAGCTGTCGAAAAAAATAAAACTCAAGGATTAATTATTGATTTACAATCCTTTAGTATTATGCGTATTGTCTTAGGAATTAATCCTAATTTTGCAATTGCTACTTCTTGGGGTTTTGCTTTAGGCACAGAACAAGGAAAAATAGTATTACTAAATCAAAATGGTCGAATTATCGGCAATCATGAATTTTCAAAAACAATAACTACAATAACTGTTTGGAGAGAATATAGTCTTTTAATTGGAATGAAAAACTCTAGTAATGAAATTTATTATCAGCTAGTTAATTTAGACAATTTATCTATAAATAATGAGGATGAGGATATTTAAGAAAATTCTAGTTAAATACTTAGGTATTGATTCTTTAAACTTAGTAGTTTTTGCGTATTCTTTTAAAAAATTTTTATGCTAAATTAAATGATAAATCAAATGACATAATCGCTATTCCTAATAAGAGCGATCGAGAACCCAGTATTCAGTATGAAAATCTCCAGTTTAAATCGTTATCTTTTGCAAAAACTTGTACAGCGAAAAACTAGCTTAACAATTAATACTGCAAGTACCACTATTAGTTTGAGTTTACTAGAAATTTCTAAGAACTCAAACTTAGGGGATAATATACCAAGTGAGAAAGTTACTGAACTCGAATCGTTGCTCACTGAGCATCGCAGTTTATCTGCTAATAATCATGAAATTATTAATTCCAAAGAGTTATCTGCAATAGAAAAACAAATTTTGAGTATTTTAGGATTAAAATTTAATGTTTTAACTTATGTCTCTTTATTAAATAAACTAAGTAAAATAGCTGGCAAATATTTGGGAAAAAAAATGGTAGCCAGTTACTGGATGTTAAGTAAACCTAATGAAGAGGCGCTAGAACTATTTCTAGTAAAAGACTCTGGTGAGATTGTTTTTCAGGGTTCTCAAAATACTATTCTTAGTCAAGAGCTAGAAAAAAAAATACAGTTATGGATTGAAAAATTCATAAATCAATGTAGTTTAATCATTCGAGATTTTGGCAATATAATCTTAGCTGATAATCAAAAATAAAGAATTTCAATAAAGAAAAAAGGAGAGCAAATGACAACTCTATTATCAACCAAAGCCAATAAAATAGTTAGTTATTCTGATTATTTAAAAGAAAAATTTCCAGAAAAGCACGATCATTATGGATTCGATCAATTTTTTTCTTTCAACCCTGAAAAAGGAATTATAAAAGATTGGAATACAGCTAGAAATATTTTTGTTACTGAAGATTTTATTATTGGTTTAATAGAAGGGCTTCAAGAAGAAGTCGGAGACGCTTCTAGTGTAATTATGTACAACATTGGTTATGAATGGGGATTAAAAGATTGTGAATTTTTCTATAAGTGGTTTAGAAAAGAATACGATATGAAGCTTCAAGAAGCTAATCATCAATTTGTGTTAGAAGCTTGGTGGTGGCCTTTTATTTCTCAAGGATGGGGCAACTGGGAAGTCGATTTTAGCGGTCAACAAAATGGCTTCATTTTTGTTAATATATTTGACTCTGCTGTGGCTCGTACCTTAGGAGATGTCGGTAAACCAGTTTGCCATATTTATGCTGGATTATTCGCTGGTTTTTTTAGTGAATTACTTAAAAAATCTCTTAATTGTATAGAAATTCAATGCTATTCCATGGGAGAAACTTATTGTAAATTTCTCTTGGGTAAAAAAGATAAAATTGATGCTGCTACTTTCTGGAAAAATGAAGGTGCTAATGCCAACGATATTGAGAAAAAATTACAAAATGGAGAATTTCTAAAATAGATAATTGATAAGATTTTATCTTTGTAGTTTAACAAAATGAGCTTGAATAAAAATATGGATAACTCATTAACACCTAATAGTTTAGCAAATTGGCATCCCCTTCCTGTTAAGCGTTTTTTTGAATTAGTTAATTGGTCTGGCATTACTCAAGATAATGATGAAATACAAGTAAATCATTACTCAGAAACAAAATTAGAACTTTTCTCTGTTAAACAATTTATAGGTCTTTGTAATTGGAGTGGAGAAGTTACTAAAATCGTTCAAATTAGACCAACCAAAGAAACTTCTCTAAACTCATCAGTTAAAGAATTTTTCTTTAATATTAGTTGGCAAGAGGCAGTAAAAATAGCTGCTTCACCATCACAAAATTGGAAAAATTCACAACTCAATTCAAGTTCACAAAAGCAAGTTTCTTTAGAAGATTTATCTAGTTTATTATAGAGGTTATATTATGCATTTAGATTTGAAAAGAATTTATACCAAAGCTGAAAATGATAGCTTAACAGAATCAGATTTAAAAGCTTTTAACAATCATGTAAGTTCCTTGGCAAAACGTTTAGAAACCTATAACTTTTTAAGGAACAATGAAATTTTAATTTTTCAACCAGTAGCTAACCAATTAGTCAAAACCAATAGTAATGTAGAGGAATCTGTTTTACAAGCATCTCTCAAAAATTGGATGGGAATTTTACGCTATTCATCTTGGGCGATGTTAATTAACGATCCTGACTATTTAGAACAAAGACTATTGGCATGGTTAAAAGATGTGGTTAAAGTCCAAGCGATACAATCAGTAGAAAAGGATTTGTATGAAATATTAAATAGTCGTTTAAAAGAATTACTTTCAGACGAGAAATTTGCCCTAATTAACCAATTTTTAACTATGGCAGAAACGGCACTCTTAAAATCAGAATAATGATCAACTCAAAATAGTTTAAATAGGAGTAACTGATGATCGATATAACTAATTTAACTAAAGAAAAAATACCCGGAAATTATTTTGCCTATGACGCCTACATAGAAGGTGACTTTGAAATGGGGATGATTGAAAATCGTTCTGGTAATCGTTTAATAGCCTTGCCAGAAACCCTAATTCAAGGCATTTATAATGCCATGGAACAAGAATTAGGTCAAGCTTCGGGATTAGTATTATTTAATTGTGGTCGTTGGTGGGGGAAAAATTTTTACACTCGCTTTGTGGAAGAAGTAAGTGAATATTATGAAAAACCCCTCGCTGATATGAGTATGATTGAGTTAATACAGTGCTTAAAACAGTGCTGGAAAACTCATGGTTGGGGAACAATGGATTTAGATATTAACTATTATCAAAAAGGATTTTTAGTTATTAATATTAGTAATTCTCCTTTTGCTGAAAATGCACCCCAGAATCTTAGCCCTATGTGTTTTATAGAAGCAGGAATTTTGTCTTCTTTTTTCAGTCAAATTAGTGGCAGAGAACTTCATTGTTTACAAACTGCTTGTGAATCTATGGGTGACGAATGTAACCGATTTATTGTTGGACTTAAAGAGCGTCTTCAACCAGTGGAAAAATGGGTAGAAGAAAGAAAAACCCATAATAGTATCATGGAAAATCTTTGTAATTAGAGGAACTTCAAAAAGTGCCAAAAACAGTCAAATTAACTCCTATCAACCAAGAAACTCTCATTCAAACTAACGAGAACATTCTTTCGGCTCTGCTCCAAGAAGAATTACAGGTTATGAAAGAATGTGGCGGTAGAGGAATGTGTTCTACTTGTCATGTATATGTTACCGAAGGTATGGACAGTCTTTCTCCTCTAAGTCGTAGAGAAAAAAGGACATTAGAGACAATTACTAGCTGTAAAAATAATTCTCGTCTTGCTTGTCAAGCTAGGGTTATTGGTGAAGGGGTGGTACTTGAACTTCCTTCAGGTATGTATGTCAGTGCCATAACTGATTTAGAAACCTTAATTGGCAGACGTGCAGAACAAAATATTCTTCACCCCCTTGATGGTAGGACTTTAGTGGAAACGGGTAAATTAATTACTCGCTCTACGGTGAATCTACTCAAGGAAGCTCAAGCTAAATCTAGCGAATACCTATCCCATACCACAGAAGCTTAAACACTTAACTACTAAAAAAATAATCAAGGAGATAACCATGTTAACAGATTTATCCCTCTTAAGTATCGACACTGATGGTCGTTATGCCACAGAAAATGAACTAAAATTTTTGACTAATTATGTTAATTCAATTGATGTTCGTGTCGGTACCTATAAAAAATTATGTGTTGCTATTCCTGAAATAGTAGAAAAACTCATAAAAAATAACAAAGATAATAATCCTAATTTATTTATTAACGCTCTAGGAGATGTAACTCATATGGCTAGAAGGGATGTTACCTTATTATTGTCAGAAGCAACTGCCGCAGTACTATTTGACGATCAAAAAATGTTTCAAGAACATTTACTGCTTTGGCATAATACCATAACTCGATGTTTCCAAGTAGATCATATGCTCAGGGCTATGTGCAAGGTTATGCCTCAAGTAGTGGCAGAGTATCTTAATCCTGATGAAATGGCTATTTTTTCACCTTTTATTTCTCTTGCCACAATTTCTTTTGCATAATTTAGCTCAACTCATTGAAGATACAATCTTGCTGAATGATTTTTCCATACAAAACTCAATCTTTAGCAAGATTCCATAATGAATAACTTTTGAGCAAGGTCAAAAATTTTAACTTTATGAATTTTAGATGGTGTAAAAATGTCAGATAATAATCAATCAAATAACAAAACAACTTTAGAAATAGTTGAAATTGTTTCTATTTTAGCTTCCTTTGGTGGTTCAATAGCTTCTGTTATGTCTCAGCAAGTTATTATTGCTGCTTTACCTTTATCTATAACTGCGGGGCTAAGTTTTATCAATCGTCAAAAACGCTTTGAAAAAGTTGAAAATTTACTAACGGAACAACTAGAATTGCATCAGGAAAAATTTGATAGCAATTTACAAGAGCAACAAAAATGGTGGGCAAGAATTGAAGAAAATAATAGTAAAATCACACCAATTCCTAATAGTCTGAGGGAAATTCAAAATCAAATATATGAATTAAAAGATAAGGATATTAATTCCCTTGAAAATCATCACAAAGAATTACAAGAATTTGTGTTTAGTCTCAAAGAAGTTGTTAACTTATCTCAGACAGCAGTCAGTAGTTCAGACTCTGGTGAATCTAATTACCAAAGAGGTTTAAATAATGAAAAAATAGGTAACAAAGAGGCAGCAATTCAAGATTATACTGCTGCTATTAAATTAAATAAAAATCATGCTGAGGCTTTTTATCATCGAGGAGTAATTTTTGCTCAAATAGGTATTAAACAGCAAGCAGTGGACGATTTACGACAAGCGGCTAAATTATTTCTAGAAAAAGGAGATATGAGTCACTACCAAGAAGCTAAAGATGCAAGTAAAAATTTACATCAGTTAACTAATAATACTCAAAATTCTGATAATCAAGCGCAAATGTTTGCTTTGGAAAAACTGTTATCTTAACAAAAAACTAATCGAGTTTAAAAAAAATAAAAAGGAGGCGATCAAGTGTCAGTTAAAAATGGTTCAGCAGAAATTTATGATGTTACTCTACTCGATCAAAATGAAGAGTTAATTGCTACGATTAAAGTCGCCAATGATGAATATATCCTTGATGCTGCCGAAGAACAAGGCATTAATTTACCTGTATCTTGTCGGGCTGGCCAATGTATTACTTGTGTAGCTAAAATTACAGAAGGAGAAGTAGATCAGGATCATTCTTTTTTAAAACCTAAAGAATTAGAGGCAGGTTTTATTTTAACTTGTAGAGCATTTCCGACTAAGGATTGCACAATAGTAACAGATCAAGAAGATGCACTTCTCGATCTTTAGAAAAATCTAATTATTCTTAAAAAACTAGGGTGCGACAAGAGCGCACTTTTTTATTTACTAGATATATTATGCTATGTCTCTACATGGTAAAAAAATAAAAATTGAAACTAATTTATCTCGTTTTCCCCGAATAAATGTTGCAGAATACGACGGGTTTCTACCTTAATCCCTTCTACTTGGGTAGCAATAAATTCTCGATGTTCTCTACCTTCAATTATATATTGATCCATTCTCTCTTCAAGACGGGCGATGGCAGTGGCATTTCTTCTGGTTAATTGTTCAGTTTCCTTGATATTCTCTCGATTTCTTTGAGCTAATGAAAGTGCAGCTTGTACAGCTTTGTGAAGCTGAGAAATGTTTTCACCCTGTTGAGCTATCTTTTCGCCTTGTTTATTTACTATATCTTCAAAACGATCCAACCTTTGGTTTGATTGTTGAAATTGCTCGGATATAGTTACACTTTGTTGATTGACAATATGTTCGAGACGATCTAATCTGTGGTTTGATTGTTGAAATTGCTCGGATATAGTTACACTTTGTTGATTGACAATATGTTCGAGACGATCTAATCTGTGGTTTGATTGTTGAAATTGCTCGGATATAGTTACACTTTGTTGATTGACAATATGTTCGAGACGATCTAATCTGTGGTTTGATTGTTGAAATTGCTCGGATATATTTATACTCTGTTGATTGACAATTTGTTCGAGACGATCTAATCTGTGGCTTGATTGTTGAGATTGAATCGCTGTTGCTTCTAATATTCGTTCAATTCTATCCAAACGAGAGCTTCGCTCATTGCCATTATTTTCTTTACCATTAGTCATATTCTAGATTTTTATAAATTTAATGTATATAATTTTAGACTTAAATTAATTATAAAATAATATCAAAAAAAAATAAAATAAGTATATTATTGCTTTAAATACATCTAGGTAAAAATAATTAATGAAAGCATTTGTAACAGGTGGATCGGGTTTTGTCGGCACAAATTTAGTGCGATCGCTTCTTAATTCAGATTATCAAGTAAAGGCTTTAGTACGTTCTAATAGTAAATTAGATAACTTACAAAACTTAGATTTAGAAATAGTTAAAAGCGACTTAAGCGATCCAAATTTAGCAGAATTAATGAAAGATTGTCAAGTATTATTTCATGTAGCCGCTCAATATTCTTTATGGCAAAAAGATAAAGACTTACTTTATAAAAATAATGTTTTGGGTACTCGTAATATTTTAGCCGCAGCCAGAAAAGCAAATATTGAACGCACAATTTATACAAGTTCAGTCGCTGCTATTGGCGTGGGAAAACAAGGTAAAATAACCAATGAAAATTATCAAAGTCCCGTCGAAAAATTAATCGGACATTATAAAAAATCAAAATTTTGGGCAGAAGAAGAAGCCAAAAAAGCAGTTAAATTAGGTCAAGATATAGTAATAGTTAATCCCAGTACCCCCATAGGAGCTTATGACCTTAAACCTACTCCTACAGGGGAAATTATTGTACGTTTTTTAAATAAAAAAATGCCAGCTTATGTGGATACAGGATTAAATATTATTGATGTTAAAGATGTAGCTCAAGGACATATTTTAGCCTTAGAAAAAGGTAAAACAGGGGAGCGTTATATCTTAGGAAATCAGAATTTAACCTTAAAAGAATTATTAGATTTATTAGCAGAAATTACAAGCTTAAAAGCCCCCACTAAAACTGTACCAATTTGGCTACCTTTAACCCTAGCGTGGTTGGATGAAATTGTCTTAACTAAATTAGGTAAAAAACCATCCCTTGCCATTGATGGTGTGAAAATGTCTCAACAAAAAATGTATTATGATGCTTCTAAGGCAGTGCAAGAATTAACTTTACCTCAATCTCCCATTAAGAATGCTTTACAAGATGCAGTAAATTGGTTTCAGACTAAATCTTCTTATCCTCAGCACTTATAAGAATTGATAATTAGAGAAATAATTAATATCATGGCTAACTGCCATGTTACGATTCAGTGAATATTTAACTAATTAAGAACTGAGAATGACTTTACAATTGCGTGTATATGTACCAGATCATCCTTTAATTAAACATTGGTTGACA
This sequence comes from uncultured bacterium, assembly GCA_964413275.1. Classification (GTDB taxonomy): domain Bacteria; phylum Cyanobacteriota; class Cyanobacteriia; order Cyanobacteriales; family JAABRE01; genus JAABRE01. The sequence continues at coordinate 16,550 of CAYPSO010000032.1, forward strand.
GTAGCTAGAGATGTAAATACACCACCAGTATTATTTAAAAGTGCCATGACAGAGTTAGGCCGTTGGTTAACCTATGAAGCAACAAGATACTGGTTGCCCACAGTTGAAACTCAAGTACAAACTCCCTTAGCTCAGTCTGCTGCTACGGTAATAAATCCTCAAGTACCTATGGCAGTTGTGCCAATTTTAAGGGCAGGTTTAGCCCTCTTAGATGGAGCGCAAAATTTATTACCCTTAGCCTCTACATATCATTTAGGCTTATTTAGAAACGAGGAAACCCTAGAGCCTAGTTGTTACCTCAACACTTTACCAGAAAAATTTGCCCCGGAGACCAGAATATTAATTCTCGATCCTATGTTAGCCACAGGTGGCTCAATTATGGCTGCCATGGAAGAAATTACCGACAGAGGGGCTGCTCCTAGTCTGATGCGTATTGTGTCTGTGGTTGCTGCACCACCGGCATTACAAAAATTAAGTGTTCAGTATCCCGAATTAAATGTTTATACAGCTATTATTGATGAGGGATTAAACGAGGATGGTTATATTGTACCCGGATTAGGAGACGCAGGCGATCGCAGTTTTGGAACATAGAGTAATTATCTCATGTCTGGTTGAATACTTATACTTTGGACAAGGTAAGGCAGGAGACAGGAGGGAAAAAGAAATCTGCACAAATAACTTTTATCATAAGCAATTATGCGGAGATGAGATTAACCATAAGAAAACCCGCTATAAATAGCGGGTTTTCTTGATTTTGAGTGAAATTTAAACTTTTACAGTCACAGAAGCTCGATCTAAAGCTTCTACTAAACTGCGTACTACCGCAATCATAGCAACTTCGCTATTAAGCTTATTGATTGCAGAACCAATACCAACACCAGCCGCACCAGCCGCAATAGCCATAGGTACAGTTACGCTAGATAAACCAGAAGCACATAATACAGGTACAGAAACTGCTTTAGAAATATCATGAGCTGCGGCTAGAGTGGGAGCAGCTTTTTCCACTAAACCTAAAGTCCCAACACTATTAGGATTACTGCTAGTGCCTCCTTCAGTTTGAATGATATTAGCACCTGCACTCACTAAAGCCTCGGCTAATTCTACCTGTTGGTCTAAAGGTAGAATATGGGGTACAGTTACAGAAAGGGTAATATCTGGTAATAAGGCTCTGGTTTTTTTAGTTAAAGCTAAAACTTCTTCAGCTTCAAAACGTATTCCCTGAGCATAGAAACTATCAAAATTACCGATTTCAATTAAGTCAGCACCCGCAGCTACTGCACTGACAAATAATTCAGGGTCAACCGCAGAGACACAAATGGGGAGACTAATCAACTTACGGACAGCACGAACTAAGTTTTCATCAGCAGCAATATCTACGAAAGTAGCGCCACCAATTTCGGCTGCTTTCGCTACTGCTGTTACCTTAGTAACATCAAAGTTATTTAAACCGCTAATTACCTTAAGAGCTTTTCTTCGTGCAAATGCTTGCTCAAGTTTTGGGTTCATAATCATCACTTTATTTTCCTACAATGTAAGCTGATTTTACAATGTATGGCTGCTTAATTATCTTTTTGTTTGCTAAGATTTTGTAATTTTTGTAAGAGAACTTCAATTTCAGCTTCAATGTGTAAATATTTAACCTGTTGATCTGCTTGATAAGACTGGGCAAGTTTTAAAAGGCGATCTGAGTTACGAGATAATAGTTGAGTTGACATTTAAAGTTTTAAATTTATATTTTGATATTAACAGTTACAAATTGTAACGTAACTTAAAGAAATAAATGTATCTAATATATCACTTATTCCGACTTATAATATTTGTTTTACTTATATATTTAATATAAAATTTTAAAATTACGGATCGAGAAATTGATTAAATTGCTTTTATTTATAGCTACCATAGCTTATTAGCTTATTTAAAGCAATATACTAGATTAAATCAACTTTAAATACATAAGACCTCTTGAATTCTTCAGGGAATGGGGAATAGACAATAGTTAGGAAAAAAAGCTTATAAATTAATATTTCGCAGCCAATTTAATAAATCATCTCTGTTGGCAAATTCCAAAACATTTTCTACTAAAGATTCAAGTTGTTGAAGAGAAAGGGCTTCAATTTCTTGCTTAATTTCTGGAGATATTTCACCGATTTTACGGTCAATAATCAGAAAAATTAACCCTATTCTTTCCTGTTTTTGACCTTGTTGAATACCTTGTTGAATACCTTGTTGAATACCTTGTTGAATACCTTCTTTTCTTCCTGCTTCCAAACCCTGTTGTTTTGCTAGAGTAATAGTTCCTTGTTGATCTAAAATAAACATTTCTTTTTTGTCTAATTCTTCTAATTCTTCAACACTTAAGTTAGCTTGATTAGCAATAGTTAAAGCTTTTTTTAAGGTATAAACTTCATCAAAACTAGGAGGAATTACCTTTAATGAAGGAGCATCTTTAATAAAAAAAATCCATTTTTCGGTTAAATGTTCTAATTCTTCTAGTTTTTTCTTAAATTTTGGTAATTCCACAAAAACCATTTCTAATTGCTGATTAGGATAATCAAATAATTCCTCAGTTTCTTTAAACACAAAACGATTAATGACTTTTGTTTTACCGGGGAACATAATAAAATCTGTAATAGTTAAAGCAATAACTGGTTTAAGACCTAAGTAACCTTGACCAGATTTTAATTGATTGCTATAGGTTTTTGCTAAATTGTAAATTACTCTTCTTTCAAAAGCAGCCACATTTAAGACCTGCATTTCTATAATCACAATTGAGCCATCATTTAAAACAGCTTTAACATCTAAATAAGTATCTTTTAAATCTAAAACAGAACCAGCATTATAAGGATCGATAATTTCCAAATCTTTAATAATTTCTTGCTCTTGATAAATTAAAGCATTTAAAAAACTAATTAAAATATCCTTACTTTCTGTTGAACCAAAAATTCTTTTAAAGGCAAAATCTGTTTTAGGACTAATAAATCTCATAACTTTTTAACCTCTTGATTTTTTATAAATAGTTCCAGAAGTACAAGTTTCTCTAATTTCTACGCTATCAAGTCCGGGTAAACCTGCTAGTTCTAATTGCTCGTAAATCCATTTAGCTATGGCTTCACTGGTGGGATTTTCTAAACCAGTTGTTTCGTTTAAATAATAATGATCTAAATAATTCTCTAATAAAGGTTGAATATACTTTTTAATATCGCCATAATCGGCGATCATACCTTGTTGAGAACCAGTTTTTTGCAGAGCATTTCCCTTAAGATAAACCCTCCCAACCCAACTATGGCCGTGTAAACGACGGCATTTGCCGTGATGATGGGGTAAAGTATGAGCAGCTTCAAAACGAAACTCTTTAAAAATTAACCATTCTTCCATTTTCGATTAGAATAAAACTGATTACCAAATTTCTTGAACAATTGTGCTGCTATCCAAAGGTTTTGAAGTTGAAATATATACTGGTACTCCCCAAGGCAATATTATTGGTCTTTGTGATCGCATTGTCAAGGATTTAGACGGCTTTGTGAGAGAACCAGACAATCGCAATGTAGAATATACCACTGCACCCTTTTGTAATTATGACAGGCTTTTGTGTGCTTTAGTTAAACCTCGTCTCAAGTTACGACAATATCTCCGTAGTTTGGGAGATTATACTTTAATTCCTGGTAGTAGCTTATCTCTTGGAAATAGCAAACATTTTTATCGTTCAGACCCTAATAATCCTTATCATAGCTATATTGAGTCAACTTATGGCACTAATGTGGTAACGGCTAGTATCCATATCAATGTTGGCATTAGCGACACAGAAAAATTAATTCAAGCTTGTCGTTTAGTCAGGGTAGAAGCACCTCTTTATTTAGCTTTGAGCGCATCTTCTCCTTTTCTTGATGGCATAGCGACGGGTTATCATTCCACCCGTTGGGGTGTTTTTCCCAAAACTCCGGCTCATGTACCTTTATTTGAAAATCATCGTCATTTTATTAAATGGACTGAGCAACAATTAAATCTTGGTACAATGCAAAATGTGCGTCATTTATGGTCATCGGTGCGGCCAAATGGCGATCGCAGACCTTATAATCTTAATCGTTTAGAGTTGAGAATTTGCGATCTAATCGTTAATCCAATTCATCTTTTAGCTATAACTGCCTTATTAGAAGCCCGTCTTCATCAAATGCTAAATAATGAAAATATCGATCCTTTAGTGATGAGTAGCTTGAGTGCAGAAGATTTAATTAAAATTACAGATAAAAATGAAAATGCTGTAGCTCATTCTAGTTTAGAAGCTAAATTACAACATTGGCAAGATGGTCGAGAAATCATTGCTAAAGATTGGATTGAAGAGTTATATGAAGAAATCCGGCCAACAGCTAAAAGTCTCGGTTTTAGTTGTTTTCTCTCACCTTTAAAACAAATATTGCGATCAGGAAATACTGCTCAACAATGGTTAAATTTACAAGAAAAAGGTTTAACCATTCCTGAAATTATTGCTCAAGAAATTGAAGCCATGAAAGAACAAGAAAATGAATTAGAAGAAAAATTATGTGGCATGATGGCAGCATAAATCAGTAGTAGTCAGTAGTCAGTAATCAGTAGTCAGTATTCGGCTAACCGCTAACCGCTAAAAGCTAAAAGCTAACCGCTAAAAGAACTAATTTTTTTATGAGCAAATGTGCCATTGCCCTTGGTAGTAATTTAGGTGAATCTCTTAATATTTTAGAAAATGCTATTTCTAGTCTTATAAATATTCAGGGAATCGATTTAATTACTCGTTCGAGTTGGTATCAAACTAAACCAATTGGGCCTCCACAACCTGATTATATTAACGGTTGTATTATTATTGAAACCAACTTAAATCCTGAAGAATTATTAGTTAAATTATTAGAAATAGAGCAAGAATTTGGTCGGATTCGTCGGATTCGCTGGGATGCTAGAAGTTTAGATTTAGATATTATTTTTTATGAAAATTTAATTATAAATACCCCTCAATTAGAAATTCCCCATCCTAGAATGAGGGAAAGAGCATTTGTACTTGTACCATTAACAGAAATAGCCCCTGATTGGATCGATCCTATAACTAATTTAACCATTGCTCAATTACTGGAAAAAATAGACATAGTAGGGGTCAATAAATTACATTGATAGGAGTGCCTTTAAGGAAAATTATTGATCCCATGTTAAAAGAATTGCCACAAATCCTACAAAAACGCTTATTTTATCAAGGTCGTAAATTTAGTTTTGAAGTTAATAAATTGCGTCTTCCTAATGGTGTTGAAGGGGAGTGGGAATGCGTGCGTCATCCGGGGGGTGCTTTAATTGTTCCCGTGACTAATGATGGTAAATTAGTATTAGTACGTCAATATCGCTTTGCTGTTTGTGGTCGTTTATTAGAATTTCCCGCAGGTACAATAGAAAATTATGAAAGGGCAGAAGAAACTGTAAAACGAGAAATTGAGGAAGAAACAGGATATAAAGCCCATAAATGGACAAATTTAGGCAAATTCCCCCTAGCTCCGGGTTATTCTGACGAATATATTTATACTTTTTTAGCTCAAGATTTAGAAAAATTAGAACAGCCTCCTGCTCAAGATGATGATGAAGACATTGAAGTAGTTTTAATGACACCTGAAGAATTAGAAACAGCTATTTTACAAGGAGAAGCCATTGACGCTAAATCTATTTCTAGTTTCTTTTTAGCTCGTCCTTTTTTAAAAAATTTGTAGTAAAACATTAGTAATAAGTAAAGTTTTTAAGATTAATTAATAAATAAAAACCGTTTATTAAAAAGGAGTAAAAATATGGCTATAGAAGAAAAAAGTATGATTCCTACCGTGTTAATTGGAGTAGGAGGAACAGGTACAGAAATTTTAGCAAGAATCCGTCGTTTAGTGGAAGAAACTTACGGTAGTTTAGCAAATTTTCCCATTCTTAGTTTTTTAACAATTGATACAGATAAGGGTTATAAAATTACTAATCCAGAGTCGGCTGGTACTCCTTTTAAAGATAATGAAAAATATTGGGCTAGGGTGACAGGAAAACAAGTTCAAGAGATACTTAATAACATGGAAAATTATCCTTGGATTGAAAGTTGGTTTCCCACAGAATTAGAACGAAATATTACTTCTTTAGAAGCTGGTGCAGGACAAATTAGAGCTTGTGGACGTTTTGCTTTTTTCTGTAATTATAAAGAAATAGAAGATAAATTTTCAGAAGCAGTTAATCGCATTAAAGGCTATGAAAATTTTATGTTAGATCGTCACGGAATTAAAGTTAGTGGTAACGCTGTTAATGTATTTGTTACTGGTTCTTTATCCGGGGGTACTGGTAGCGGTATGTTAATAGATTTAGGCTATTGTATTCGTAATTGGTTAAAGGCTGAAAGTAGTTCTTTAATTACGGCCATTGTCCCTACTCCCCAAGCTTTTGCTAATATTAGTGTAGGCGATAGAGTTTTGGCTAATGGTTATGCTGCGATGATGGAATTGAGTTATTTTTCTGATTATCGCACTCAATATAATCAACAATTTACTAACAGTTTGACCGATGAAATTAATTATTCGTTACCTCCTTTTGATTTTACTTATTTAGTTGGCACACAAAACGGAGAAAGAAATTTTAAATTAAACGAAATTCGGGAGATGATTGCCCAAAATATTTTCCTCGATTTAACTTCAGAATTTGCAGCCCATAAACGCTCAATTCGGGACAATATTAAAGCAGCTTGGGCTCAAGCAGATCCGGGAGGAAGAGGTTATTCAAAACAGTTTATGAGTTTTGGTTTATCTACAATTGAAATCCCTATTTATCAAATTAGAACCTGTTTAGGTAATCGTTTGGCCATGGATTTAGTGGAATGGTGGCTAAACGAACAGGCAATTTTACCACCACAAATGTTAGAGTTAGTTCGTGGTGATATGCTGAAAAAAATGCGCTTAACCGAGGTAGAATTATTAGCAGATTTAGGCGCAGCCGCAGATCGTTCTTATTTACAAATAATTGCTGAATGGATTAATAGTATTCGTAACGAAATTAACCAAGATAATTTATTACAATGTACTCAACAAGGTGTCAATATGTTGGGTGCAGAAAAAGGGAAAATTTTAGAATTTGTTGAGAATTATTTAAAACCTAAAGTAGAAAAGTATCGTCAAGATCATTTTAGAGAATTAAGCCCGGATGAGCGTATTCATGGGGATTATTTTAAGGTAATTTATAATAATCGAGATCGGGCTATTCAACAGGGAAGAAAAGCTTTAGAAGATGAATTTTATCGTATTTTGGAAGACCGTACTAGAGGCCCAAAATTTGCTGATGATTTTATTGTAATGGTTCGTCAAGTGTTTGATGATGCTCAAGAAAAATTCAGAAGAGAACAAGATAAACTCTGGGGAGCAAATGAAATTAATCGTCAACGACAATATGAAGCTGCCCTAACAGAAATTAACGAATTTAAAGAGAAGTTTGGTATTTCTAAACAAGAGAAAATGGAACAGTTTTGCCATGCTGCTTTACAAGGTTTAGAAGGTTGGTTTTGTGCCACAATTCAAAGAAAAACTAGAACCGTTGGTTTAGAAGTCATTGAAAGATTACAAGAGCATTTAAGTGCTTTAGAAAATCGTTATAATCGCTGGAAACAAAGATTAATGACTACCCGTGATTCGTTTAAAGAGCAAACAGATAGACAAGCAGATAGTGCTGATGCTTTAGAAATTAACGGAATTAAACTTTATGAACGCAAAGAATTAAATAGTTTATATCAGGATTTATTAGAAAGATTAGCGGGAGGTACTGCTACGAGTAAAAGTCAATTTGAAACTGGCAAAGATGTAATTTGTAGTACCATGTCTGGAGATATTTTAGAAAAAGCTAGTCCTTTTTGGAAAGAAACTCGAACAGTTGATGAGATTATGAGGCTTTTTGATTTAACAGCAATTCCTGATGTTCAAGAAGAAGATTTACGGGAAATAATTTACGATCGCAGTAAAAAAGTAATTGATAATTCTCCAGAAAATAGTAAATTAAAAACAGAATTATCGGCTTGCGATCGCCTGCTAAAAACCTATAATAATGAAGCTGATATTATTAATAATATTCGCTTAACTTATCAAAAGTCACAACCTTTAATCGTTTTAAATAAGGCCGTTTTAAATAGTAAGGATGCTAGTTTTACTCCAGCCATTAATACTAATGTAGCTATTATTGGAGGAAGAAATACCAGCGATCCAGCAGCACAAAAATTAATCCCTAAAATTAAACAATTTGTAGCTAAAGATGATGATATTAAACCCTTAGGAGATTTAGAAAATCATCGCATTGTTTTTGTCAAAGAAATAGGCGGTTTTTCTCTCCGTTGTATTGATGGCATGAAAGAATTACAAGGACATTATCAAGACTGGAAAGGTGAATTTATTATTGCTAAAAGAGCCCAACAAAAAGGAGAAAATAGAGATTTACCTATTCCCGTGCATTTACAAAAAGAGCCACCTTTTTGGGATATTTTTCCTGAAGATGACAAGATTTTTACATTGGTAATTAAAGCTAGAGCTTTAGGAGTATTGCGTCAAGAAGAAAATAAAAAAACTAAAGAAAAAATGATTCGTTATACCCAACCAACAGCCATTGGAGATGAAAATGTTGATATAGCTTCTAGTTGGGAAGATGCAGTACAAGTTTTACAAATAAAAGCTTGTCAAACTGATAAAAATAAAATTGAAAGTCAAGTTAATCAAAAAATTGCTAGTGCTGAAACTGACACACAAAAACAACAACTATATCTCAAACTTAGAAAATATTTAGAAAGTCGAACTTTAGAATTAGAAAAACAAGGCGGAAAAGATACTCCTGAATATAAAACAGAAGCAGTAATTATTTTACAAGTAATCGAAAAATATGGTTTAAATACAGGAGTTGAAATTAAAGAAACTATCCCAGAAAAAATAGCAACACCTAGTCAGATTTTCTGTCCTAATTGTGGGGCTAAAAATCCTAGTATTCACAAGTTCTGTAGTAAATGTGGTAATAAATTAACCTAAACTACCTAGACTAACCAATTATACTGAATTTTGAGAAAACCCTAATTAACCAATCCAGAGCGTAAAGCACGCACAGCCGCTTGGGTGCGATCGTCAACGCATAATTTATTGAGAATATTACGCACATGAGTCTTAACTGTACCAACTGTAATGTATAGTTTTTCAGCAATCTGGGCATTATTACAACCAGCAACAATCAACTCAATTACTTCTAATTCTCGTTCGGTTAAAGGATAGGTTTCTATTACTTGTTGGTACTCAGGATCGAGGGATTCAATTTCTCTTGTTTCTTGCTCTTTTTCGGTACTATCGCTTTTATTCGTATAGGGTTGTGTTTTTCTGGCCTGTTGAAGTACCACACGGGCAATGGCAGGATCGATCCAAGAATCTCCTTCATGGGTTACTTGGATTGCCTGGGCGAGATTTTCTAAACTAATATCTTTAACACTATAGGAATCAGCACCAGCAGCGAAAGCACTTAAAACAGTATCCTCATTAGTTTGCATGGTTAAAATAAGAACTTTAGTTTTCTGTGTTTGCCAATCTGCTTGAGATTCTTTTAGCTTTTGGGTTAATTCAATCCCATCCATGTCGGGTAAGCCAATATCAATTATTGCTATATCTGGCTTGGTTGTAGCTAAAACTTGCAAACCTTGATGGGCATTACCAGCATCGCCTACAACTGTAATACTTTCAAACTGTTTTAGTGCAGCAATCAGACCAATTCTAGTTAGATCGTGATCTTCAATAAGAACGACGCGAATTTCACTCATAGGTTTACAGAATCAAAGACTCATTCAGGCAAGTTTATTACTTAATAGTACAATAAAACAATATTTAAAAAAAATTGTTGGATTTTTAAGATAATCACTTTAAACCTAATTCACAAAAGATTTGAAAATAATTATTCTAGCTAAGTTTAAAAAAATTTGCTAACGATATTGATAAATTCATAATGTTAACTTTAACAGAAAATTTATTAGCTGTGGCTAACTTTATGCCTCATGGCATTTGCTATTTGTGGAAGCCAGGATTAGTATCCCTTCATCTAGTTAGTAATGCCATTATTGCTTTATCCTATTTTTCCATTCCCTTTAGCCTTGTTTATATTGTTCATCAAAGAAAAGATTTACCCTTTAATTGGATTTTCTGTTTATTTGCGGGTTTTATTATTTCTTGTGGTATTGGTCATGGGATGGATATTTGGACGTTGTGGCATCCTGACTATTGGCTTTCAGGATACATCAGAGCGGTTACTGCCCTGATTTCTATTCTCACGGCAATCGCACTGATATTACTTATACCGAAAATTCTTACTTTGCCAAGTCAAAAACAAATGGAACAAGCCAATCATCGCTTGATTGAAGAAATTAAGGAGCGTAAGAAAATTGAACAAGCTCTGCGGGAAAGCGAAGAGCGTTGGCAATTAGCCCTTCAGGGAACTGGTGATGGTATTTTTGATTGGAATATCTTTACTGATGAAGCGTTTATGTCGCCTCAGTTAAAAGAAAATTTAGATTGTGCTGACAAAGAAATAGCCAATAATCTTGAAGCATGGAAAAATCTTGTACATCCTGAAGATATGGAATTAGTAGAACAATGTATTCAAGCACATTTAGCCAGAAAAACTCCTAAGTATATTGCTGAATATCGTATGCGTTGCAAAGATGGGAGTTACAGTTGGGTTTTGGCTAGGGGCATGGCGCAGTGGAATGAAAACGGACAACCTATTCGGATGGTAGGCTCTCATCAAAATATTAATGCTCGCAAACAAGCAGAGGCAAAAATTGAAAAACTTAACCAAGAATTGGAGGAGCGAGTCAGACAGCGCACTGCTGAATTAGAAACAGCCAATCAACTTAAAGATGATTTATTGATTCGCGAGCGTCAAGCCAGAGATGCGATCGCCATTTATGAAACTATAGTCAAAAATATACCCATTGGCTTATCTATTTGGCACTTAAAGGATACTGATAAGGTTAGTGATTTTGAATTGGTAGAAATTAATCCTAGTGCGGCTCAATTACTAAATATAGATCGAAAAGGCGATCGCGGTAAAAGCATGAATGAGTTTTTACCAAATCTTTTTGGACCCGCTCATCAAATGGTAGTAGAAGCCTATGCGGAAGTGGTTATTTCTGGAGAAGCCAAAAATTTTAGTGAAGTTCGTTATCAAGATGAAAATTCAGAAGAACAAGTTTTTTCTGTGATGGCTTTTCCTCTTCCTGAAGAATGTTTGGGTATTGCCCTAGAGAATATTAACGAACGAAAAAGAATGGAACAGGCTTTGGTGGAAAGTACCAGGCAATATCGCCTAGTTATGAATAGTATCAAGGAAGTAATTTTTCAAATTGATACCAAAGGCTGTTGGACATTACTTAATCCTGCTTGGACTGATATTACTGGATTTACCCTTGTTGAAACTCTTCAAAGTCCAGTTACTGATTATATTTTTGAAGCAAAAACTCGGCAACATTTCGCCCAACTTTTTCAATCTCTGATTTCAGGGGAGCAGGAATCTTTACAATTTGTGTTTGTTTTGGCAACAAAATCAGGGGATTTTCGCTGGTTAGAAATGAATGCTCAAGTTAATCGGAATAAAGAGGAAGAAATATTCAGTATTTCCGGTACAATTATTGATATTACAGAGCGCAAAGAAGCAGAAGCAGCCCTAAAGGAGCGAGCCAAGGAATTAACGCAACTTAACCGTACTTTGTTGAAAACTACCTCTCAATTAACAAAACGCAACCAAGAATTAGATCAGTTTGCCTATGTTACCTCCCACGATCTTAAAGCACCTTTGAGGGCGATCGCCAATTTATCGGAATGGATTGAAGAAGACATTCAAGAAAAGTTAGATGATGACACCAGACATCAAATGAATCTATTGCGGGGGAGAGTGCATCGCATGGAAAACTTGATTAATGGCTTGTTGCAATATTCACGGGCAGGCAGACTTAAAGCTAAACCAGATTTGATTGATGTAACTCAACTTTTGGGCGAAATTATTGATTCCCTTTCACCACCTCCAGAATTTACCATTACCATTGAAGGGGAAATGCCGACTCTCGTCACAGAGCGTTTACCATTAGAGCAAGTTTTTAGTAACTTGATTAATAATTCGATTAAACATCATCATCGTCAAGATGGCAATATTAATATATCAGTAGAAGATTTAGGAGAATATTACCAATTTGCGATCGCCGATGATGGCCCTGGTATTGCTCCCCAATATCACGATAAAATTTTTGTAATTTTCCAGACCTTAGAAGCCAGAGATAAAGCGGAAAATACGGGTATTGGTTTATCTATTGTCAAGAAAACCATTGAAGCCCAAGGGGGAAATATTGAATTAGAATCTCAACTGGGCGAAGGAACAACTTTTCGATTTAGCTGGCCTAAAAATTCAGCAAACCCTAGTCAGCTAACAGCTCACTAAAAAGTTTTTGTCCTATTTTGAAAATCAACAATTATAATTATAAAGTAAGGTATTAAAAAATAATAAAATTTTCAACTTGTGCAGCACTCTCCTTAATCATGTTAATTGATGAGCAGAGTCCATCAACTTGAAACAGACATCCAAAACCAGTTATTTGTAAGTGCTTTAGCTCCACTTGCTGATTGCTTTGTCAAATTATTAGATTAAATTTCTTTTAGGAGACGGAGTATGGAGACTTACAATGCCATTTATAAACAAGCTTCTTATAAGGCTAAAAGACCTATTATCTTGACAGTAGATGATAATGAAGATAATTTGCTAATTATGAATTATGTAATTAAGCAATTAGGTATATCTTTTGTTAGTGCAAACACTGGTAGTATGGCTTTATCTTTAGCCAGAGAATATTTACCTAATTTAATTCTTTTAGATATTGTTTTACCTGATATTAATGGTATTGAAGTATTTAAACAGTTAAAAAATAATCCATTAACCAAGAAAATTCCTGTGATTGCAGTAACAGCACTTGCTCTGAAAACAGAAAGAGAACTACTAAAAAAAACTGGTTTTGATTCTTATCTTTCCAAACCTTACTTATTAGAAGACTTAAAAAAGCAGATTAATTACTATTTCAAGGAAAAAAATTTTTTAGACCTTAATCACAGCCATGCGAGTTTTGTAGTGAGTAAAAAGGTTATGCTTTCCTTTAGCACGTAGTTTTTTATCAAGAAGGCAGGATTTAGCAGTAAGGAATACAAAAAAAGCTGACAGCTAACTGCTGTAAAACCTAATTGCTAAATTCAAACACTGAAATAATGCCTGTACGCCCTGTATTTATGGTTGTATCACAAAGAAAATCAACAATAGTAATTCCCATATCTTCTTCAATCAAGTTTTTAACTTGAGGTAATATTTTTTGGTTAATAATAGCTCTAGTTTGACTAGCTAATTCTGGATAGTTATTGTCATAAAGAACTTGTTCGGGACGAGTTACTGTTCCTTCTATAACGATAACTAATTTATTATGAAACCATTGAAAAGAAACTTCATTAAGTTGATGATTGAGATAATTTAGATATAAATTTTTAATTTTCTGAGAAAATCCATTTTCTAATTGAGTTTGATTAAAATTATTTTTTGTCATAGTATCATAGTAAAATACTTAACTAAGGTGAATTAGTAATTGTAATTTGGGGTTGATTATTATTAAATATTAACTATTAGCTTTAGAGGTGTTTTCCGAATTAGAAACTTGAGGAATATCTTCTAAAATTGCAATTATACCAGTTCTTCCTGTTTCTAAAGTTGCATCACTTAAAAGATCGTTAACTATAACATTAAGTGTATTCTCTATAACCTTAATAATTTGAGGTTTAGTTGCCTCATCCAAACTAGAACGAACTTGTTCTGCTAGTTCTTCATTACCTTCTTTAGCTAAAAGTTGTTCGGCAGGTGTAAAAGAATCTTCGATAATTAAAATTGCTTTTTTTTCAAATAATTGACAAGTTACTTTGCTTGGTTTATGTCCTAATTCCTGACGATAAAATGCTTGTATTTTTTGTGATAAAGTTCTCTCTAGTTGCCCTTTAGTAGGATAATTTTTTGTCATATTTGTTCCCCTTTTATTAGTAATTTATAAAAATAATTCAAGCTAAAAAATAAATTTATTACACTAAATTTATAGTGAGTTTCTAAATAAAAAAAATAATTTACCTAAACTTTTTTAAGTCAATAGATTTAAAAACATTAAATTTTATGACAAATTATCTTAACCCTTAGCTATTGCCAGTATTTTAGCAAAGTTACGGTATTTTCAAGCATAACAACTTAAACCAATAGCTACAATAATTAAACTAAGTTTGCCAAAAGTTTGTGCAGATATAACTTTCAATGCTCCTTTACTATCAGTTGTTTCGGAGCTTATTCCAAAGGCAACTTGTAATGAAATCAAGCCAATTATAAAATAAACTAATCCTTATCTCTAGAATTATTCATACTATCTGTTTTAGCAACAGGTTTATCTTCAATAATTTTAGTTTCGTATTTAGTTGTTATTTCTGGTTGATTGTTAGTCATTTTTTTACTCGCAATTATTAATTAATTTGATAAAATATAAAAAAATAGGGAATAAATATCCCTATTTTAACTAGCATACTAAGCTAAAATTAGTCAATGAGTTTTTTAGCCTTATCTTTAACATTTTCAACTTCATGTTGAACTGAAGCTTCGGCTTGTTTAGCTTTACCTTCTGCTTTATCTTCTGGATTTCCAGTAACTTCACCAATTACTTCTTGGGCTTTACCTTCAACATTTTTCATAGTTGCGTCAACTTTATCTTTGGCACTCATGTGATTTGCTCCTTAATGTAATCTAAATTATTAAACTTCTTTTGATGAAGTTCTTTTGAATCTATACTTACTACTTTAATTAGTTAGTTAGCTTATTTGTTCTATCTAAAGTTATATTCTTAAAATAAATTTGACTATCAAAAGGAATACACCCTTGATAATTGAACGCTCTAAAGTTATATTCTTAAAATAAATTTGACTTTATTTTAAGTTAAAGTATTATCTTTTATATTTAATAATGGAGTGAAGATATTATCCAATTCTGCTGTACAATATTTATTTCTATTTATTAAAAAACCTAGATTAAACTCAGAAGGTTTTGGTTTTCTAACTATTTGTTGTTTCAAGATAAATAAAGAATTAAGCCATATTTGTAATTGATTAGAAATATTATCAGTCCAACGAAAGTTAATTTTATGACTGGATAAATGTTGAACATAATCTGCGGTTAAAAATTGTTTATATTTATCTGCTTCTGGAGTTAGCTGTTCTACAAATGCTAAAGTAATAGCTTTAGCAAAATTTCTAACTGGCTCTGCTTCTTCACCAACAATTTCTTTGACAATTGTACTTTGAGCAAGAGGACTTTTTTCATTTCTTTTATCAGTAATACTCATGTGAGTTGCTCCAAAACCTATCGCCAAATATTTATTTCCTTTTAGCTCTTGAAATGGCTTCAATTGATTATCTAAATTAGGAGTAATTGAATCTTTACTAGAAGCAAAAATTAGACTGGGAATTTTAATTTCAGATATGGATTTACCAAACAAATTACCAACAATAGGATTAAAAGCAATTAATTGTTTAATGCGCTCGTCTTTAAATTTATGTTTAGTATTAGGTAATTTAGCCGCAGAACATTGTAACCAGTCCGCAGGAGAACGTCCTAAAGCTAAAGTTTCCTCGCAAAATTTTCGCATTTCTTTAGAATTTAATTCTGCTCCAGCTAAGGCAAAAGCAGTATAACCGCCAAAAGAATGTCCAATTATTGTTACTTTTTCAGTATTAAATTGTATTGGTAAATTGTTATCATTTTTATTAAATTCTTCTAATTCATTTAATACAAAAGTTACATCTTTAGGACGGTCAATAAATTCTGATTCTGGTAATAAATTATCTAAATTAAAACCAGCTTCGGCAAAGGAATAAATATTACTTCCGGGATGCTCAATCGCTACCACAATAAAACCATAACTAGCTAAATGATAAGCTAAATATTGTAAAAATTTGCGATCGGCTGCAAATCCATGAGACATAACTATCAACGGTGCTTCTGTCTTATAAAAATCACCATAATAAATATCTGTTAAAACTAAACGCTTTCTTTCAGAATCTCGTAAAATTAAAGTTTTTTGGCTAACTTCTTCATTTCCCAAAATCGTTGGATCGAAAGTTGTATGATAATTACTAGAAGTTTCTACCTTTAATTTCTCTTCTAACTGTGGAATTAATAATTGACTTTGAATATTAGACACATTAAATTGTAAGGCTAATCCTAAAGCGGCAGTTAAGTCTATAGTAATATTATCTTTAGGATAAACTTTTAATAAATTTATTATATTCACATTATTTGTTTGTTGAATACCTAAAATTAAGGTGGCTTTGATTAAGTCAATGGTAGAATCAGGAAAAGCTATACTTATTTGTTTTAATAAATTTTGTGCTTGAGAAGATTCTAATAATTCATCAATAGATTTTTCAGTTACCTCAGCATCTATTTCAACACTTTTGTTTAGTACATCTCGAAAATTTGAAGTGAAAAAAGGAGATAACATTTGTAAATTAGAAGGTAGTTTTCCTGAATCAGCAAATTCTTCTAACTCATTAACTGTTAAGGATTGTTCTAGTGGACCTACTTTTATGATTAAATTTTCTGCTGCGGTTACAGGATTAATAAAGCAGCCCATAGATATGAACATGAATATTAAGGCACGAAAGTTCAAATTAAAATTCATTACTATAAATTTGCTAAAGGCCATGACATTTAAATATAATGACTGTAGTTATAGATAACAAGTTTCTCACATTGCCAATATTTACAGTTTGCTGAATGTATGTATAATTTAATCCCCTTACCAAGGATGGTGGGGAAAAATGTCTCAAAGTCACCAAAAATTGGGGGATTGAGGGAGCGACACTAAAATTCAATTTTTTCCACTAAATCCTTTAAGTTGGCAGCAGTTTTTTCTGGTTTTTCGACTAAAGAAAAAATTAAAATATTTTTAATTTTATTATTCTTTATAATTTCTGGTAAACGATGTAATTGTCGATCTGTAATAGCAATTCCATCATAATTTTCAGCATAATCAACTTCTGCTTGAAAATTCTTTTCATTATATGCTTGAATAAAAGCTCTATCTATATCCCAATTTTTCCAATCAGCAGCAAAATATCTTTTTCCCCAATAAGGATTATGATGACAAATGTCAAAACTAACCTGGGGATTAGCTTTTTTCATGGCCGAAATCATAGTTTGAACAAAATTAGTTAAGTTTTTGGTGCGATCGATTTTTCCGGGTAATTCTGCATGATAACCTAAGTAATCATCCCATTGTAAGGAACTTTACTTAAAACTGTATTAGGAATTTCTTGAATCCGAGGAACTAAATTACTCCCATTTAAACCATCTTTATTAATTAACCACCAACCAACTCCACCTAAGATAGCGGAGATAATTACAAAATCCAATAAACATCCAGATAAACAGCCGCTTTTTTTGTCTTTTTTTTCAGTCATAACCTAATAACAAATTATTAACTATTTAAGATTCTTTGAATATTATCTTCCCTAATAACAGGAGATTCTTCTCCCCATTTCCAGATACTTTCATAGAAAAAGAAAGAAATTCCTGCAAATTCTCTTTTTCGTACTTCTTCAATTTGAGATTCAATTATATTTAAAGAAGTGGGGCGATTTTTTAAACCTGTTAAAATTCCGATCGCAACTGGTATATGACTTTTGGCTAATTCTACTTCTGTGCGCTCTAATTCAGTAATAAAACGGTCAATTTCTGGGCGATAAACCTGTAAAACTATTTCTTCTATATAACCTTTTCTTTCCCATGTAAACCAATCTTGTAAATAAGCAGGTAAGGCAAAATGAAAGGGATTAGGAGATAAAGAAATAAGACAATCATTATTAATTTCTTTTACTTCATGAAATAATTTTGCCACAAATTCATTTAATTTATCAGCACGCCAACGCACCCAAAATGTTTCTTGATGATCTTCAGAAGGCGTTAAACCTTTTAATTCTTTTTGATATAAAGATACGGTAAATTCATCATAACCAAATTCTGAAGGAAGTCCAAAATGATCGTCAAATTGAATGCCATCTACATCATAATTACTAACAACTTCTGTTACTAATCCTAAAAGAAAATTTTGTACTTCAGGACGAAAAGGATTGAGCCAAACTCTTTCTTCTACTCCTTCTTTTTTAACAGTTGTACCGTCTAAACGATTAGTTAACCATTCTGGGTGAATTGTGGCTAATTCTGAACCATTATTGGTCATAAATCCAAACTCAAACCAAGGAATAACTCTTAATCCTTTTTTATGACCATATTTAATAACTTCTGCTAACATATCCCGATTTTGTAAACCTTTTTCAGGATATACACTAACTCCAAAAGTTTCCTCAGCAAGTTTACTAGGATAAAGGGTATATCCTCCTTGCAAAACTGTAGGATATATCGTATTTATATTCAGTTTTACTAATTTATCTATGGCTTCTTTAATAGATTTTTCGGAGAATAAAACATCGCTATCAACATTAGTTAACCAAACTCCTCTAATTTCTGAATTTGTTTTAGCTATTGCCCTATTATTAAAGTTAAATATAGTTAAGCTAAATACTAATAAAAAAGCACATAAAATAATAATTAATTTGTTGTTTTTCATAGGTTTATTCCTTCTTTAATATTGTCATTAAATCACTAGCAATACGTCGAGCAGCCCCCGGCTTTCCCATACGTTTTTTACCATTTTCTTCGATTAAGTTTAAACGATCTGGATTAGATATAACTGATTTAATTTTTTGAGCTATTTTAGCAGGAGAATTCACTAATATAACCGAACAACCGAGTAAACGAGTTTGTGCTTCCGCAAAAGCAGGAGTGAATTGAGGTCCATTTCCCGGCAGAATAAAAGCAGGCTTTCCTAAACCTACAAATTGTTCGGTAGCTGTACCAGCCATAGCAATAGCTAAATGAGCTAAATTTAAAAAGTCGGTATAGGCATTTTGAGATAATATAATTTTTGCTTTATTATAGGTAAATACGAAAGAATTACGATCGTTAATTGGTATTTTATATTTAGATAATAACTGTGGTTTCCAATTAAGATTTATCAAAGATTCTAAAAAAGGTTCATTATTTAAAGAAGGTGCGATCGCAGCTAAAAATAATACTTCAGGAAAGATATTCAAAACTTCAGAAACCGCAGTTAAAATTAATTGCCAATTGTCAAAAGCTTCTGGCATTCTTGAACCCGGAAGTAAGACAATGGTTAGGGGTTGATTTTCCTTGGGTTGATAGGGGTAACTTGCATAAGTTGCCATGAGATTGTCCATCATGGGATTACCTAAATCCTTAGCTCGAATTGAGAACTTTTGTAAAATTTGAGTAGTTAAAGTATCCCTAGGATATACTGCTAGGCAACGACGATTTTTCATTAAAAAACGTTCCCAAGGTAGATAAACTGAACCGAAGGAGCGTTCTATTTTTGTTGTTTTTGATAACCAACCATATTCATCTCTCAAATAATATTCAGATTTAGCTGTACCAATAAAAGCATAATTGACTTTAGTTAGCCAAGCAAATAATAAGGGAAAAATATCACCAACCGCAATAATAAAAACCTGTGAATTATTGTTAACAAATTCTTGTAAAGATTGATGTTGATTTAAGGTGAGTTTAATCAAACCACCCTTAATATCTCGCCATAACTGACGACTATCCATATAAATAAAACCACCAGATGGCATTTGTTGTACAGGGCTGATAATGGGTATATTTAGTTTAGAATAGGCATATCCTTCCCCAACTAAAGGTAAGGCTGTAATTTCTAGAGACTTATCAAAAAGTAATAATTGCTCTAAAATCTGAACAGCAATAATATCTTCTCCATGACCATTACTTAAACAGACTAATTTCATAAATAAAATAAAATGATAAAAAAGTCAATTACAACAAGTCTATTCAGATTATAATGAGAAAATAAAGTTAATTCGTCATTAATTATCGGCCAGTAGTAATGTAAATAAAATTTATAATAATTTTTTATTATTTTTAATTTATTACAATTAGTTTAGGAACGATCCTATATTTATGTTAACTTAAATTAATGCTTATCTTTGTAGTTATTACTAATCTGGTTATTAGTTCGATTAGTTTTTATTTAGCTTGGCGCATGGGGAAATTAAGGCTAAAGTTAGCCAGATTTGCCGATGATTTGAACATATTAGCCAACGATATAACTATGATTTTAACTCAGGGAGAAGAAATTTTAAGTTTGGGAGTGAGAGAAAGTCGCCGTTTTAGGAGGAATTATGACCAAATTCACAACACGATCCAACAATTACGCAAAATATTAATCCTTGTTAATTTAATAAACAAGTTTTACAGTCAAAATAACTTAAAAAAGAGTTTATAAGGGGGAAATATGTCAAAAAATGGTAAAACAGCCACATTTTTAGGAGGAATGCTCATTGGAAGTGCCCTAGGTACTGTTATTGGTTTATTAATCGCTCCACGTTCAGGGAAACAAACTAGACAGATAGTAAAAAAATCCGCCGATGCTATGCCCGAATTAGCGGAAGATTTATCTAGTAGTTTACAATTACAAGCCGGACGTTTATCTAGTTCAGCCTTGAAAAATTGGGATGAAACCTTGACAAGGTTACAATTAGCCATAGCTTCTGGCTTAGAAGCAGGTAAACAAGAATTTGACCGACTTCAAGAAGGAAAAAAAAGTCAATCAATACCAGTAGAAAATAGCGAATGTGAGTGATCCTTTATTATGGCTAGGAATATCCCTGTCTTTATTAGCAATGAGTCTCATTGCTATTGTTTTTGCGGCTTTACCCACTTTATTAGAACTAGCTAGAGTTGCCAGAAGTGCGGAAAAATTACTGGATACTTTAACTAAGGAAATTCCTCCTACCCTAGAAGCATTACGTTTGAGTGGTAGTGAAATTGGCGAATTAAGTGAAGACTTAAAAGGAGGAGTTAAAAGTGCAGCGAAGGTTGTACAGCAATTAGATCAGAGTATTACTCAAACCAAAGAACAGGTTGTGAATGTGCACTTAGGCAGTAGAAGCGTCTTAACTGGTGTAAAAGCGGCATGGCGAACATTTTTTCAGTTCAAACACAGAGATAATTTTACAGAATCAGAAATCGATTTTTATGAATAATTTTTAGATAAGTGCAAAAAAGCTTAAAATAAAGTAACAATTTGTTAAGAAAATAATTTAGAATTTTTAGTAAAAATAATCAATCTATGATCAACCATTTGCAAAAGCTAATTTTATTAATCTTCAGCACCTGTTTAATTATTCTCTCCCTTAATATTCCTAGTGCTTTGGCAGTTAATAATCCTGAATTTTTACCTGACTATCAAACCCCTGTGGTTGACCTAGCTAATTATATTCCAGAAGTACAAGAAGCATCCCTCATCGATAATATTAAAACCTTTGAGGGTGAAACGGGTTGGAAAATGAGAGTTTTAACCCAATTTGACAAAACTCCGGGGCGTGCTGTGATTGACTATTGGGACTTAGATGATAAAAGTATTTTACTCGTAGCCGATGGTAAAGGAGGCAATATTCTGGCTTTCAGTATTGGTGATGATGTTTATGAATTATTACCTCGTACATTTTGGATTGAATTACAAACCCGTTTTGGCAATATGTACTTTGTACGAGAAAATGGAGAAAATAATGCGATCGTTGAAGCTTTAGATGCAGTAAAATTTTGCTTAATTAAAGGTGGGTGTAACGTTGTTCCGGGTTTACCCAGAGAACAATGGATTTTAACCCTGGTAACTTCCATAGCAGGAGGTATAATTTTTGGTTTTGCCTCTATTTCCCGTAAACCAGGTCAGGTGTTTGCTTGGCAATGGGCTTTAATCATGTCTCCTTTATGGGGTATTCTGTTTTTAGCTTTTGGCATCGGCCCAGTAATAACTCGTACTACTGATTGGTTGCCTTTATTTCGTAATATAATTGGCTTTATGCTAGGGGCATTAGTTGCTTATTTATCACCCTATTTTAACCAATCAAATATCTCAGAAACATAAATATGCTCTCACGTATTTAAATTAGTGATTGAGAGAGTATTCAGTATTCAGTATTCAGTATTCAGTATTCGGCTAACCGCTAACAGCTAACCGCTAATTGCTAATCGCTAACTAATAATTAATAATTAATAATGGAATTGCACCTCACTGATATTCATAGTTTGTCAATTATTGATAACGAAATTGGTACTCATAATTTTCCCCCCGCCCAATATGAGATATTGCGTCGTGTCATTTTAGAAACTGCTGATTTTGAATATAAATCTTTACTAACTTTTTCTGAACGTGCTTTAAAAGCAGGAGCAGCCGCCTTAGCGTCACGCACAACTATTGTAGTTGATGTACCAATGGTGCAAGTTGGTATAGTCCATAACTTACAAAATACCTTTGCCAATCCAATTTATTGTAGTACAGAAACTATTACCCGTCCTCAAAAAAACAAAAGCCAAGCAGCATGGGGGATGCAAACCTTAGCAAAACGCTATCCCGAAGCAATTTTTGTGATTGGGAAAGATCAAACAGCCCTTCATGCTTTAGTCGAATTAGTTGTCACAGAAAAGATTAAACCTGCTTTAGTGATTACAACCCCTTCAACTTTTCTCAATGTGAAACCGGCCAAACAAAAACTTAAAGAAGCTAAGATTCCCTATATTTGCATTAAAAATAGAAAAGGTAATGCTGGGGTAGCTGTGGCCATTGTTAATGGTTTAGTTGACTTAGCTTGGCAAGCTTATGGCCAGGAAATTAGTGCTAGTAACAGTTGATTAATTTTGTGTAAGCTTGTTCCTATCTAAGTTTACTACTGAAGGTAGGCAAGAGGGAACGCTCATCAGGCAACAGTATCAATACCTTGATTATTTCTTTCTAAAACAATATCTTTATTGCTATCGACAATATATAAAGGCTCTTCTAGTTTGAGTGTAATAAATTATTAGTTGAAATAGGCAAGAGGCAACAGGCAACAGGCAACAGAGAAGAACAAAATTAATCAGTTATTAAAATCTTATTTTTGTTTTAGTATAAATTTTATGCAGTAACCTTTATAGCTATTATTTACTATTATTTTGTCATAGCTACTCTAGAAGAGCCTATATAAATTGTTTCTTCTAAACTCCTAAATTTCTATAATCCATACATTGAACTGAGGTTAAAATAGTAATTATGGTGCTAATAAAATAGCAACGCAATAATGAGCAATGAACAATGAATGATAAATTATCAAAACCAGTTCAATGGACTCAAGAGCAGGAAGCCCAAGAATCAATTCCCCAAACAACAAATAAGCAAAAAAAAAGTTATATTCCTCGGCAATTACCTTATCTTTTGGGTGGCTTAGGCATACTTACTCTTTTAATTTGGGCATTTCTTCCCTCGCCAATTCCTGTTGATGTGGCAGAAGTTAAACGAGGTAATGTGCAGGTAACTGTGGATGAAGAAGGAGAAACTCGCATCCGTCAACGTTATCTTGTTTCTGCTCCTGTAGCGGGAAGACTAGCAAGGATTAATTTAGATGAAGGGGACAAAGTTACTCAAGGACAAATCATTGCTCAAATCGATCCTTTACCCTTAGAATCTGATATACAAGAAGCTCAAGCCAGATTGCGCCAGTGGCAAGCGGAAAAAGCAGGAGTAGCAACCCAACGTCCTAAACCTCAAGCACTTACTCAAGCTGAAGCCAGAATTAACGCAGCAATTGCTCAACAAAGAGAGGCAATTGCCAAAGTAGAACAAATTAAAGCATCCTTAGAACAGGCAAAACGCGATCGCCAGCGTAACCAACAATTATATAATCAGGGAGTGATTTCCCGTCAAGAAAAAGAACAAGCCGAATTAGCCGAAATTACCGAAATTAAAGCTTTAGAATCTGCACAAAGAGTAGCAGATAGTGCCACCGCAGAAATTAATGCTGCCCAAGAAGCTTTAGCTATTCTTCGTGCCGAACAAAAAGATCCAGATTATCTCTTAGATGTTTATGATGCTCGTATTGCCAGTGTGGAAGCAGAACTAGCTAAACTAACTGATGAGGCTAATCGTACTAATATTACTTCTCCCATTGATGGTTATGTACTCAGAATAAATCTAGAAAGTGCCAAATATGTAGAAGCAGGAACTCAACTTTTAGAATTAGGAAATCCCCAAGATTTAGAAATTGTAGTTGATTTACTATCTTCTGATGCGGTTAAAGTAAAACCCGGTGCAACAATGTTTCTGGAGCATTGGGGCGGAGAAGAAACCCTTAAAGCTAAGGTACGTTATCTAGAGCCTTCTGCTTTTACTAAAGTTTCGGCTTTAGGAGTAGAAGAACAACGAGTTAATGTAATTGCTGATTTTATTGATTTAGATATTCCTTTAGGGGATAGCTATCGAGTCGAAACTAGAACTGTAGTTTGGTCAGGAGAAAATGTTTTAGTGATTCCTTTAAGTGCTTTATTTCGCTGTGAATCAGGCAATAATCAGATTTTATCGAATATTTGGTGTACTTTTATTGTTGAAAATAATCAAGCCCAAAAACGTCAAATTCAAGTTAGTCAAAGAAGTGATTTTGAAGCAGTAATTGAAAAAGGATTGCAGGAAAAAGAGATAGTAATTCTTCATCCTACAGAACAGATTAAATTAGGAACAAAAGTTAAAATTCCTTAATTCTAAAAAATTAGTTAGGGTTTGAATACTGACTACTGTACTAATTATCCAGAAGAAATATTTTATTTTTTCATAAATTTATCTTCCCAAAGTGTATAAAATACCGGGACTACAATCAAACTTAAAATACTTGAAGTAATTAAACCACCAATAATTGCCACTGCCATGGGTTGCCTTAATTCCGCACCGGCACCCCATCCTAAAGCAATAGGTAACATTCCTAAAATTGTGGAAAAGGTGGTCATTAAAATAGGGCGTAATCTAGTTATTCCTGTGGTTAAAAGTGCTTCTGTACGATTCATTCCCGCTTTACGCAATTGATTAGCATAATCCATTAATAAAATGGCATTTTTATCGAGTAATCCTAATAAAAAAATTACCCCAATTAAAGAAATCATGCCAAATTCACTTTGAGTTATTAATAAAGCAAGCACAGCACCAATAATTGATAAAGGTAAACATAAACCAATTACTATCGGCTCTAAAAGTCTGCCAAAAGGTAAAATTAAAAACAGTAACATACAGCCTATGGATAAAGCTAAAGTTATACCAAAACTGCCAAAAACTGTTTTCATATAAGCAGTATCACCTTTAAAATCAAGGCTAACCCCAGCAGGTAAAATTGCTTTAGCTTCCTTAACTATTTCTGTGGAAGCATCTCCTAAAGCTTTATTTTTTTCTAAATTAGCGGTTACATAAGTTGCTCGTTTGCCATCTCGATGTTCGATTTTATTTTTATTGATTTCTGTTGCTGTAACGTCAACAAAACCAGAAACTTTTTCAATTTTATCTTTAATTTTTTGGGCAGTTATAGTTAATTGTTCCCTATTATCTCCGACTAAAGCAAGTTGTAATGGTTTTTGCCCTCCTCTATCAATAAATTCTATATCTTCAACACTAACAGTGGTATCAGCAATATTTGTTAATTGTTGACGCAGATTTTCTTTTACTGTAGCTGTTTTTAAACTGCGTTTTTCTTTGAGTTTGACATAAATTTTTCCTTTATTAGCTTCACCTCTGTCACCAAGAATAGTAAATATTGATTTTACTTCTGGAGAATTAAGAATAATTGGTTCAATTTCAGCAGCAATTTTGCGAGATTTAGTTAATAAAATTCTTTCTGGAGATTTCGCTAACTGACTAATCCAATTAAATCCACTATCTTGAGTTGAGTTATCTTTATTAATTGGGGTTTCTTGAGTTGGTCTTTTAGCAATTTCTGGTAAGGAAGTTGTAAAAACTACATTAAATTCTCCCCTATCTAATATAGGAATAAAACCTTGAGGAATTAAGGGAATTAAAGCGATTCCAGCTATAAAACTAGCAACGGCAATTAAGACTACTATTTTACGATATTGGAGAGCTAATTTTAAAATATTTAGATAAGCTTTTGGTTGAGAAATAGCTGTTTTTTTTGATTTTTTGTTAGTCGGTTTTAGCCACCAAACACATAATACTGGAGATAAAGTACGAGCAACTAATAAGGAGATTAAAACGGAGGCCGAAATGGTTAAAGCAAATGGTTTAAAAAATTGTCCCACAGTACCACCCATGAAGGCAATGGGAAGAAATACAGCGACAATAGTTAAGGTAGAAGCAGAAACCGTTAAACCTATTTCATCTGTACCTAAAATTGCGGCTTCTTTTGGGCTTTTTCCTGCTTCAATATAACGGGAAATATTTTCCACATCTACAATAGCATCATCAACTACAATACCAATTACTAAAGCTAAAGCAAGTAAAGTAATTGTTTCTAAATTAAAACCTGCCATCGCCATTACAATGCAAGTACCCAGTAAAGATATGGGAATAGCTAAAGCAGTAATTAACGTAGCATAAAAATTTCTTAAAAAAGGATAAATTATTAATACTGCTAAAACAATTGCCAAAATTAAAGTATCTATAGTTGCTTGGGTAGCTTCTCGAATATAAGTGGCTTCGGTTTGTGCTAAATTTAATTTAATGTCTGGTAATTTTGCTTGTAGTTTTGCTACTTCTTTTTCCACTAAAGAAACTACTTCTAAGGTATTAGCTTTGCCCTGTTTAACTACTTGAAATGCTATACTTTCTTGTCCATTAAAATTAACAATGTTTGGCGGTTTTTCAATTTTATCTCCTAATAAATTAACTTTATAAACACCGGGTATTTTAGTAATAGTTGGAATAATATTATTTTTAGCAATGTCAGTTAATTCATAGATACTTTTACTATCACTTTGAATCGCATAACTAATAGCACTAGATTCATTTAAGTTATAGGGAATAACTTCTATACTACTATTATTTGGTAAAGATATATTTTTGATTCTATTTTTAACTTCTACTGCTGCTTCTTCTAAACTAAGATTGGGATAAAATAATAAATTAACTACTGTTTGACCCGAATAAGTTATAGAATTAAATTCATCTACTTCGGGAAACTCATTTAAAGGCTTTTCTATTACATTTGTTAATTCTGTTTCTGTTTCTATAACTGTTTCTATGGGAGCTTTAGCATTAATAATAACAACAGGAAAAGTAATATCAGGAAACAAAGCATATTTTAAACTGCTAAAAGCCAATAAACCTGCAACCACAATCCCTAACCAAAAGCTCACTGTAATCCAAGGATAATTAATAGCAATTCGAGAAACATTAAAGGTTTGTCTTAATTTATTTGTCATATTTTAATAATGTCAAAAAATAAATTTATCCTTTTCTTTCAATTTTAAAAACATCTTTTATAGTTTTCCCTGCGGTTTTTTCTTCCCATCCTAATGTTGTTAAAAATTCTTCTGCTGACTCAGTTTCTACCACATCAACACCCCACTCACCCTGTTGAAGTGTATCGGGAGAATCGCTTAATGGAGGTGTTTTTTTTAATCCTCCTAAAATTATAATATCGGGTAAAAATTCATTGTTTTTTTGCTGAGTCATGCGCTTATCTCTTAAAGCTTGAGCGCAGATTTCTCCAACTTCAGGTGCAGAAAAACTATCTGTTAGAAATAAAATCTCAACCATCCAATGAGGATGATTTAATTGACGACATTTCAAGTCTTTATATTGATTGAATCCATCAATAAATACTTGGGTAAACTCTTCCAAAGTTAATCTAGGAAAAACATCTTCTGTCAGCTCGAAATTGTGGGAAAGTAACATTCTAACAATTTTAGATTCAGTCATTTTTTATTAACAATTTATTTGATTTAGTTTTCGCAATCCTTTTTGTTTTTCCTTACTTTATGAAAGAATAAAATTATTCACGAAAGTTCAACCATTATTCTAGGGTAAAAAAAAGCAGTTGCCAATTCTTTATCCGAATATAATAATTTTCGAGACATTGTTAAGTAATATAACAAAATTGCAGAGGCTTCAAACTCTTAACTGATAGGTAAATAGGAAAAAACAATTTAGTTTTTCCTTGATAAGTTTACCTAAGACAAAGCAAAACAAAATCCAGAATCTTAATGAATTCTAATAGTTGAGATTTTATTCCAGAGATTATTGTGATTGTGGGTACTACCAATGCCCATATTTGTATGTATTTATTGACTATTTAAAAAGAGACGTTATTAATAACGTCTCTTTTTTACTTATCAGTTTTTAGTAATCAGTGGCTCTCCCGACTGCTAACCCACCCTACTGGACTGTTTCAGTTAAAAGTGTGCATTAGTAGGGTGGGCA
>CAYPSO010000033.1:0-44085 GCA_964413275.1 uncultured bacterium
GGTTTTTCATCTCCGAGGTGAAACCGAGAGCCTTCAAACCGACATTTAAGGTAAAAAAGACATTAGCGGTTAGCGATTAGCTTTCTTGGTTGATTGGGTATGACGCAGGGCCTTTTCATTCTAATTTTTTAGCAATCAATATCTAAGAAAACTAACATATTTTTTAGTCAAACATTTAGAATTTAGAATGCATAACAGCTTATGACAAATAACTAATAATATGTTTTCAGTACAAGAAGCAGAATCAATTATTCTTAATTTAATTAAACCTTTACATGAGACAGAAATAATTAATTTAGATCGAGGTTGCGATCACCTTTGGTGGCACTATCGCGATCGCATTTTAGCAACTTCTGTTAGTAGTAATTTAGATTTTCCTCATTGGGATAATTCGGCAATGGATGGTTATGCTGTCAGATTTGAAGATGTTCACAATGCCAGTGCCGAGCAACCAATTAATTTAGAAATTATTGAAGAAATTCCTGCCGGTTATCAACCAAAAAATACAATTAATTCTGGACAAACTGCCCGCATTTTTACTGGTTCAATGTTACCCGATGGTGCGGATACTATCGTAATTCAAGAAAATACAATACGGGAAAATAATCAAGTTAAAATTTTATCTTCACCACCAGAAAAAGGAGATTTTGTTAGAAAAAAAGGCAGCTTTTATCAAGCAGGAAATCCTTTATTAAATGCAGGTATTCGTTTAAAAGCTGCGGATATTGCGGTTTTAGCGGCAGCTAATTGTAATAATTTAACCGTCTATCGTCGGCCAAAAGTGGCTATTTTCTCCACAGGAGATGAATTAGTAGAATTAAATCAACCTCTACAAACAGGTCAAATTATTGACTCTAATCAATATGCTTTAGCTTCTTTTATCGCTGCTAATGGTGGTATTCCTATCAAATTGGGTATTGTCAAAGATGATAAGCAAGCTTTAAAACAAGCAATTTTTAGTGCTATTAATAGTGCAGATATGGTGCTTTCCACAGGGGGGGTATCTGTCGGAGAATACGATTATATTGACAAGATTTTAGCCGAATTAGGGGGGGAAATTAAAATTACTTCTGTGGCAATAAAACCGGGAAAACCTCTCAGTGTAGCGAAATTTCCTCAATGTGTGTATTTCGGGATTCCGGGTAATCCTGTTTCTGCTTTGGTTACCTGTTGGCGATTCATCCAACCTGCGATTAAAAAATTATCAGGCATTTCTGAAAATTGGCAACCTAATTTTATTAATGCAATTTCCGAGCATGATTTAAAATCTGGAGGTCAAAGGGAAACCTATCTTTGGGGTAAATTAAATCTTAAAGAAGGAATTTATAAGTTTGAATTAGCTGGCGGTAGTCATAGTTCTGGTAATTTAATAAATTTAGCACAAACTAATGCTTTGGCGATGATTTCTATGGGGACAAAATTTATTCCCGCAGGGGAAAAAGTTAAAGTAATGGAAATTACTTAAGGTTTGCTAACTAATGTAGGGGCATAAGATATTATGCCCTACATTCGTCAATATGGTTACAGACGCAGGAATAAAAATAATTCTCTTAGGGAAAAACGGATTGAAAAGATTTTATAAGAATATCAATTCCGGTAATTGCAGTACCAACAACCACAGCATAAGCACCTAATTCTAAAGCCTTTTGTGCCATTTCTGGTGTTGCAATACCTCCTTCACAAATAATCGGTACATTTAACTTTGTGACCATATTTTCTAATAAAAAATAACCCGGAGGAGACAAATGTTTAGTCTCTTCAGTGTAACCATAAAGAGTTGTACCAATAATATCAGCACCCGCCTCGGCGGCAAAAATGGCATTTTCTAAGGTATCTATATCTGCCATAACTAATTTATCAATTTGATGAATTTGATTAATAATTTCTGAGACATTTTCTCCATTAGGACGTTGTCTTTGGGTAGCATCAATGGCAATAATTTCAGCCCCCGCCTCGGCTATGGCTTTAGCATCTTGAAAACGTGGAGTAATATATACATTTGAGCCTAAATTTTGCTGTTTCCAAAGCCCAATAATTGGTATTTCAGGCATTTTTTCTTTTACTGCTTTGACATGGGCGGGTGTATCAATTCTCAGAGCTTTAATACCATGATTAACGCAAGCTTGAGCTATGGTGGCAATAATTTTTGGTTCGTATAATGGGGAGTCTTGTGGTGCTTGACAGGAAACAATTAAACTCTTTTTTAGAGATTCAAGTATCATGGTAAATCAAAATTAAGGATTATTATTATTTAATAGCAAATAATTAACTTTGTGCAATAAAAGTTGGGGTTGTATTGGTAAAGTTAAATACTCATCTACTTTAGTATCTTCATAAATTAAAGGATTTTCTGATATTACTTGATCGATTAACATCATAATTTTTAAATAGGTAATAGTCTGTAATTGTTTAATTTCTTCGATCAGATTACTAGAGGGGATTTGAGTCAAATTAAAATCAATAATTACTAAACAAGGCTTAATTATTTTAATTTGCTTAACAGAAATTACATCATCAATTAACCAAATAACATGATATTTTGCTACTGTGAGCATTTCAGAAATCAAAGTAGCTATTTCTTCGTTTTGGGTAATTAATACAATAGTTTTTTTTGATGGAGATTCTTGATAATTTGATTGAATTTTTTCATGAGAAATATAATTAGATAAATTTGGCAATTGAACTGTAAAAATAGAACCTCGATCCACCACTGATTCTACTTCAATTTTACCTTGATGTAGTTCAACTAATTGTTTTGTTAAAGCTAAACCTAAACCTGTTCCTCCATATATTCTTTGACGAGATGGTTCTAGTTGTTGAAATTTTTCAAATAATAAGGATAATTGATTATTTGAAATACCAATCCCCGTATCTTCTATTTGAAATAAAACATAATTACCTTCTCGCCATACTCTTAAAATCACTGTACCATTAACAGGAGTAAACTTAATTCCATTGCTTAGTAAATTAAGTAAAATCTGTTTAATTCTTTCTGGATCTCCACAAAAATTTTCTTCATTTTCCTCCAATAATAATTCTAATTTTAGGTGAATTTGATGAGTTTCTGCTTCTTTTTGTATATTTTTAATTAAGAAAAAACAAATATTTTTTAAGGAAAATTCTTTGATATTTAAAATAGATTTACCCGCTTCTATTTGAGCAAATTCTAAAATATCATTAATTAATTCCATCAATTTTTTACCACTATCTTGAATAGTTTGTAAATATTTTCGTTGCTTTTCTACAGGAATTAAAGTTTCTTTTTCGGTAAATGACCACTGTAAAAGTGTACTAGATAAACCAATAACACAAGTTAAAGGAGTTCGTAATTCATGACTCATGTTACCAATAAATTCACTTTTAGATTGACTCGCCGCCTCAGCCGCTAAGAGAGCATCTCTTAACTCGGTAGCCCTTCTTTCTATTTGTTGTTCTAAAATATCTTGTTGTTGTTGTAGTTGGTAATAGGATTCTGATTGATAAATTGCGATCGCCAAATATTGAGCAACGTGGTCAATAAATTCAATTTCATTAGGCTGCCAACTTCTAATAGAATAACATTGATGAGCAATGATAAATCCCCACAATTGATTTTGTACAATAATTGGTATAACTAATTTAGCTTTAACCTCTAGTTTGTACATTAATTTTTTTAAACAAGGATCGAGATTAGAATTAACAACATCATTAATAATTAGATGATGACCTTGGGCATATTTATAACGACATTCAGGATTAGCTGCAAAACACATTTCATCCCTAAAATGCAATACAGATTTAATATTTTCTGAAGATTTTGTTTCATAACTTACTAAATTTATCAATTGAGTATTATTATCTTGATTAATTAATTTGAAATCTAACTGATAAATAACTAATCTATCTATTGCAAATAAACTTCTTACCTGTTCAATTGTCATTTGGACAATCATTAACAGATTTTGATTTTGATTGATTTGCAATGTCATTTGATTGAGGATTCGTTCCTGCTCTAGACGATTATGTAAAATAATATCTAGAGGTTTATAATTCAAAAAACGTGGAGAAAAGTTAATATATGCTTGGGGAAAATCACTAGAATTCTTAACGAGAATTTCTAATAAATCCATCATAAATTGATTATATATTATCTTTTCTTGTGGAACAGTTATTTGTTCTAAAGAAAGTAATAATTTGTGTAACTCAGGTTTATCTTCTAAAGGAACAATTAACTGATGAATAAATTTATTAATTACCTCTATTTCACAAGTTAAACTAACTTGAAATACTTCTTGATGAGAAATTTGATGAGCAAATAAAAGAGCATTAATTTGTGAGGAGACTAAAAGGCAAAATTTTTCGTTTTTATGATTATCACCAAAACCTAAATCTAAAATACAATCTTGTTCAATATTTTCTTCTGTAATCAATAAGGCATCATCTTCGGCTAACTCAGCTATTTTTTGCCATAAATCACAAAGTTGCTCAAGAATATCCCTTGATAAAATACGATTAAAAATATAAGAATGATCGCTAAACATTAATTATTTGGGTAATTTTGTTAACTTGATAAATTAGTTAATACTAGCATCGCTTATTTTTTCTGATAAGCTCAGAAATGTAATATTTTCTCAAGACATTATGCACAAAATTGCAGCAACTCCGGGAGGATGGAATCCTGAAACTGAGGGAGTTATTTTTGTCGAGCAAACTCCCGCAACTATTATTATTTTAACTGCTGCGGATACTGATATTCAAACTTTAGCAGCCACTACGCTCCATTTACCCTATCAATTTCCTTCTTTACGAGTTGTGAATTTTCTACAGCTACAACAACAATTAAGCATTGATACTTATGCAGAAACAGTCTTATCCCAAGCAAAAATAATTATTTTACGTTTACTTGGTGGGCGTGCTTATTGGAGTTATGGTTTAGAAGTTGTAAAGGATACAGTAGCAGAAACTGGAGCATTTTTATTTATTTTACCCGGAGACGATGGCCCCGATCCAGATTTGATGTCTCATTCTAGTGTTTCTCTTGCTTCTGTTAATCAAGTTTGGCGTTATTTCATTGAAGCGGGAATAGAAAATTATGTAAATGCTTTGCAATATGTCAGTAATATTTGTTTGAATACTAATTATAATTATTTACCTCCTCAAACTGTTCCTCGTATTGGAATTTATCAATGGAAAACTGATTAATCAGGTTATTTATTAAAGTTTTTATTAGGTTTATTAATGTTTGTTTTTAAAGGTAAACCAAACCAAGCATCCCAAATATCAAGTGACGGACGAGGTATTCCATTTTGCTCGTATAAGCCCATATTTTCTGCCAAACGTAACATCGAACTTGCAAAATCAGGATCGCTTTTTTCAAGTATATTAAACAGAGCGTCAAGATCTTGAACTGTCCAAAGATTTATGAATACCATATTCATCTTATAACCTTTTTCCAGCAATTTTTTAATATACAATGCTTGTGATTTTTCACCTCCAGGAATCAACAAACGTTTGTCACTATCCGAAACTTTTACTCCCAAGGTAGGATGCAAAAAATGTTCGGCATGAAAGCCAGTTTCTAGTATGGCAATGGGTTTATCTTTGGCATAATCTCTGGCTAGGGTAAACCAGTTTTCAGGTAATTTGGTTGCATCTCCGGCAATACTTTCAAATCTTGCGGGATAGGTGCTTAAGGCATAAATATCGCTGTAATTAAGAAGTTGTGCAATTACTTCTTGACGAGCTTCCATATAGGGTTGATCGCCAAGATTAAATTCAGCGAAAATAATAAGATCGGGATATTCATTTTTAAGGGTTGTATAAATTATCTTTGACAACTCCCGCAGTTTAATAAAGCGAGAATCGGTAACATCTGTAAAAGCTGAATCAACTTCAACTACATAACCAAAATAATCGGGTTGAAAGCGGTTGATTAACTCACGACAGTAGTTGAGATAAGATTTGATAACTTGTGGAGCATTAAAATCTAAGTTTTTCCATATATCTGTTTCATCGCCAGTATAAGGTGCTAGATTAACTCTATCTGGTGCTAGAAAATTAGCGACAACGATTCTATGTTTAAAATCTTTAACGATGTTTTGTTGTCGCTCCAAATCCGCTTCAATATTTGTCTGATAAGTTTTACCTTCATAGGATTCCAGCCAAGGTACACCAACATCATAAAAAATAGTTATGGTATCTCCATGAAGTTTAATTAGTTCGGCTGTTTTCTGGAAAGCTGACTCATTCCAATCAAAAGGTTGATTTGTAAAGCCCATCAAAAAGGGGCGTGATTCTGGTAGATTCGTTAATTCGAGTGCTTGATCGGGAATGTTTGAATCAATATCAAATGAAGTTAAACTGGGCGTTAATTTGTTTAAAAATAAAGCATATACAAAAATAATACTTACGCTAATAACGCTAATTAAAACTATAGCTTTCGGCATAAATTTTCTGATTAGATACTAATAAAATAAAGTTAATATAGTTGTGCGATCGCGTTAATTGCTGATTTTAATATTATTAAATTAAAAAAATAATAACACCAAATCTGGAGAGCAAAGCTAATGACAACCGTCCTAAATCTTGAACCAATTACCTCTTTAACTAGAGAACAATTTTATCAACTTTGTTTGTGTAATCCTGAATTACAACTGGAAAGAAATCCCCAAGGAGAATTAATTATCATGTCCCCAGTAGGTGGTGAAAGTGGGAAAAAAGAAGCCAATTTGATTGTTGATATTAGTCTTTGGAATCGTCAAACTCAGTTAGGAGTAGTATTTAGTTCTTCTACCGTCTTTAGTTTACCTCATGGGGGCGATCGCTCTCCTGATGTTGCTTGGGTATCATTAGAAAAATGGGAAAATCTTACTCAAGAAGAAAGAGATGGTTTTCCCCCTATTTGTCCAGATTTTATCATTGAATTACGCTCAAAAAGCGATCGATTAAAACCATTACAAGAAAAAATGCAGGAATATTTAGCTTCTGGATTACGATTAGGATGGTTAATTAATCCTCAACAGCGACAGGTAGAAATTTATCGTCCTCAACAACCAGTAGAAATTCTCAATTTTCCTATTATTTTATCTGGGGAAAATGTATTACCCGGATTAAATATTAACATTGATTATTAATCGTAATCACTAATTTAAATGGGTGATAGCTTATTACTAGCCATAGGAATTTCTCGATGTTTTTCTCGATAGTCATCTTTAACTAATTCCCAAGCAATTTTTAATTCTTCTAGAGCTTGTTGAGGAGTATCACCAAAAGCAGAAATAGTTGGAATTTCTTGAAAATGTGCCAACCAATCTCCTTGCTCGTCAACATATAAATTAATAATAAAACCGTCAAAATTGTAATTTTCTAAAGACATTATTCTTTTTCCTGCTGACACCTAATAAATTGTTGAACTTGATAAAGTTTGGCTTTGCCATCTTTGCGAGGTTGAATTGGTAATGATTGACCATTGGGTGAATACCATAGACAATGACTTCCTCTCTGGCGACTAAATATCCAACCTGTTTGTCTCAATAAAGTTTCAAATTCATCAAAAGTAAGATTTTGTGGACTCTCTTGTGCTTTTTTCCATAACTTTTCTCTTTTGGTCATGTTTCAATTATAAAACAGAAATTTTAATATATTTAATTGCTTTAAAGACTTAGAAAACTCCTAAAAAAGAAATTGAATTGGCTGAAAAACGAAGAAAATAATTTTTATCTCACGAAAACTTAAATAACGAAAATATTACTAAATCAAACAAAAAAAGAAAATAAAAATGACTAAAAATCACAATACTATTACTTGGGATTCTATATAAGTAAGCTAAAGTAAAGAGATTCCAATGTGTATAAAAGGCTGATATTAGAATAATATACAGTAGAAATCTCCTTGGGAGTTTTATGCAGCTTGGTATTTAACTCTGTACATCAGATAATTTGATAAATTATTCTCACTTAGTTTAGCTTTAGGCATATTGTACAGAAATAAAGTGCTATCAATGATTATCCCTAAGACAAACCAGCTATATATAGGAAACATTCCAGTAGCCGAAATTAAGATAAAAACTTTCATACATTGTATGAATGAGGCTTTATTGTAGTGCCGAACATTAAATAAAACAAATGTAAGGTAAGCTAGTTCTTGAGGTCTCATCATTGAAGTATCTCCTTTATTGCTTTAAAAATTTTGTATTTGAGATATTTGCTTAATAATTATATTATAGCAATAAACTTCAACCAATGATCACATAACACTATTAAAAAACTCAATAGTATCCTTTAAAGCAGCAATAAAACCATCTATTTCTTGATAGGTATTATAAAAATATAAACTAGCTCTCGCACTACCAGAAGCCTGTAAAATATCATGTAAAGGTTGAGTACAATGATGACCTGCTCTAATCGCAACTCCCTCATTATCTAACATGGTTGCTAAATCGCTACCGTGGATTCCTTCCACATTAAATGAGGCTAAAGCTGCCCTATTTTTGCCATCTTTTTTATTAGTAGCACCGTAAATTCTTAAAGTAGGAAACTGAGCTAATTTTTTAAACAAATAAACAGTTAAATCTTCCTCATAGGCATGAATTTTATCCATACCAAGATTAGTAAGATAATCTACAGCAGCACCAAAAGCAATAGCCTCACCAATTGCAGGTGTACCCGCTTCAAATTTATGGGGTAATTCTCCATAGGTGGAATATTCTAAAAATACTTGATCGATCATTTCTCCACCACCCATAAAAGGAGGCATTGCTGTTAAAATTTCTTTCTTACCATAAAGAAAACCAATACCACTAGGAGCGCACATTTTATGACCAGAAGCTACTAACCAATCACAATCTAAATCTTGAACATCTATTTTTAAATGGGGTACACTTTGACACCCATCAATTAATACTTTTATACCCAAATTATGAGCTAAACTAACAATTTCTTTGACAGGGTTAATTACGCCCAAAGTATTAGAAATATGAACAATAGATACTAATTTAGTTTTATCTGATAAAAGGGATTTATAATGTTCTAAATCAAATTCTTCGGTATCAGTTAACTGCACATATTTTAATACCGCTCCAGTTTTTTTAGCAATAATTTGCCAAGGTACAATATTACTATGATGCTCCATTACAGAAAGAATAATCTCATCTCCGGGTTTTAAATTTTCTAATCCCCAACTATAAGCAACTAAATTAATTGCCTCACTCGCATTACGGGTATAAACAATTTCTTCTCTTGCCGAAGCATTAATAAATTTAGCAACCTTATCCCGTGCTGCTTCATAGGCATCTGTTGCTTTAGCACTTAAATGATGCGCTCCACGATGCACATTAGAATTATAAGTTTCATAATAATTGCGCCAACAATCCAACACCTGTATTGGTTTTTGGGAAGTGGCAGCACTATCTAAATAAATTAAAGGTTTATCATTTACTTTTTCTTTTAAAATCGGAAAATCACCACGCACTAAATCAGCAATTGTTTTTTCTTGTATTAAAGTCATATCAGTTATTAGTTATTAGTTATTAGTTATTGGTTATTTGATAATTGATAACCAATAACAATGATTTATTAATTAAAATGTGCGACAAGCAACACATTGAATTAATCTTTGACGTAAAGATTCTACAGGAATACGCTGCAAAATTTCACCCGCAAAAGCATCTAATAATAAATTACGCGCATTATCTTCACTTAAGCCACGACTTTGTAAATAAAACAACTCATCAGCTTGCAGTTGACTTACCGTAGCACCGTGAGAACATTTAACATTATCCGCAGTAATCTGTAATTCTGGTTTAGTATCAACCCTTGCTTTTGAAGATAAAACTAAATTACGGTTAAGTTGCGCTGCATTAGTCATTTGAGCAGCTTTAGGTACAAAAACCTTACCGTTAAAGATACTGTGAGCGTAATTATCCACAATACATTTATGAAGTTGATCCGTTATGCCATAAGGTTTAGTCAAAGAAACAACACTATGGGTATCCCCTACTTGTCGATTATTTAGCATCGTTAACCCATTGAGATAGGTTTCCGTCTGCTCTCCGAGTTGGTTAACTTCTAAATTATGACGGGATATACTTGCGCCTAAATTTACTTCATTACAAGTATAACGGCTATTACGAGCTTGGGCGATCGCACTTTTGCCAATATGGAAGCTTTTTCCTGAATCCCGTTGTATTCTGCTGTGGTTTACTTCCGCATTGTCTTCTAGCCAGATTTCTGTGACAGAATTAGTTAAATAAGTAGTATTTGGGGCAACATCCGAGCAACCTTGAGCCGTAGCACCATAATACTCCACAAATTGTACTTTAGCATTAGTTTCTGCTACTACTAAACAGCGAGGTTGTACCAGCATTCCCAAACTTCCCCCCTTATCAAGGGGGGTTGCGGGGGATGTCACAAACAACAGATGAATAGGCTTATCTATCACCACATCTGCCTCAATCCAAATCACCGCAATATCACTAATTCCTGCGGTATTTAAAGCCGTAAATACTTCATTTCCATTCTCCTCCTTATCAAGGGAATCTTCTCTTATTCCCCCCTTATCTAGGGGGGAGCGATCTAAATACTTGACAATTTCCCGATTGTGTGCATCAGACAATCCTGCCAAATTACCCACATACACACCTTCAGGTAAACCAGAAATATCAGAAAGATGAGCAGAATAAAACCCATTAACAAATACTAAGCGAGTCTGATTTGCTTCTGCTAAAACAAAAGGTTGAATATCCTCTTTAGTTAAATTAACCTCATTAGCGACTTTAAATTCGTATTCTAATAAAGGAGATAAATCTGTAAATCGCCATTCCTCATCATGTTTATTGGGAAAACTCTGTTTAGCGACTCCTAACGCAGATTTATCTCGTAATTCTTGAATTAAATCAGATATTGGTGAATTAACAACTTTTTGCCCTTGGGATTGCTTTAATAAACCGGACAAATAACTATCATTAATTACTTCGGTTTCTGGAGTAGGTGAAACTACGGATAAACTCATTATACACCTACCTCCATAAGTTTTTCTTCATCTAAAAAGTCGTAACCACTAGACTCTAATTCTAGGGCTAATTCTTTACTGCCACTCTTAACAATGCGTCCATCATACATAACATGAACGAAATGAGGTTCAATGTAATCAAGTAATCTTTGATAGTGAGTAATTAGAAGAAAAGCATTGTCGGGATTAGCTAATTGATTAACGCCATTAGAAACAATTTTTAGAGCATCAATATCTAAACCAGAATCAATCTCATCTAAAATACCTAAAGTTGGTTCGAGTAAAGCCATCTGCAAAATTTCGTTGCGTTTTTTCTCACCACCAGAAAAACCTTCATTTAAACTGCGTCCTAAAAAGCTAGGATTCATGTTAACTACTGATAACTTTTCCTCAACTAAATCCTCAAAATCAAAGGTGTCAATTTCTTCTAAACCTTGATATTTTCTCTTAGCATTATACGCAACTCTGAGAAATTCTAAATTACTTACTCCGGGGATTTCTAAAGGATACTGAAAAGCGAGAAAAACACCAGCTAATGACCTTTCGTGTGGTTCTTTTTCCAGTAAATTTTCGCCTTTATAAATTACCTCACCTGCGGTAACTTCATAGTCGGGGTGTCCGGTTAAAACTTTAGAAAAGGTACTTTTACCAGAACCATTTCTACCCATAATCGCATGAATTTCACCAGCTTTAACTTCTAAATTAACTCCTTTAAGGATGGGTTGACCATCTACTGTTGCTGTTAAATTTTTAACAGATAAAATTACTTCACTCATTAATCTTTTCTCCTCACTTAACCTACTGTACCTTCTAACTTCAGACTTAATAATTTATCAGCTTCTGCAGCAAATTCCATCGGTAATTCATTAAGAACATCTTTACAGAAACCCCCCACTAACATGGAGATGGCATCTTCTTCAGAAATACCTCGTTGAGCAAAATAAAATAGTTGATCTTCACCAATTTTTGAGGTTGAAGCCTCATGTTCAACTACCGCCGTATTATTATCAACTTGAATATAGGGAAAAGTATTTGCTTCTGCATTATCACCAATTAACATTGAGTCGCATTGGGAATAATTACGCGCACCTTTTGCTTTAGGGCCAACTTTAACCAAACCTCGATAACTATTTTGAGAATTACCAGCAGAAATTCCCTTAGAAATAATTGTACTTTTGGTATTTTTGCCGATATGAATCATCTTAGTTCCAGTATCAGCTTGTTGCTTATTATTAGTTAAAGCAATAGAGTAAAATTCTCCTACGGAATTATCACCAACCAAGACACAACTAGGGTATTTCCAAGTAATAGCAGAACCAGTTTCTACCTGTGTCCAAGAAATTTTAGAATTAACTCCTTTACAAAGACCTCTTTTTGTTACAAAATTGTAAATTCCACCCTTACCATTTTCATCCCCTGCGTACCAATTTTGAACAGTAGAATATTTAATATCAGCATTATCTAAAGCTACTAATTCGACCACCGCAGCATGAAGTTGATTACTATCATACATGGGGGCTGTACAACCCTCTAAATAACTAACAGAAGCTCCTTCTTCAGCTACGATTAAAGTCCGTTCAAATTGCCCCGTATCACCACTATTAATGCGGAAATAAGTTGACAATTCCATTGGGCATTTTACCCCTTTAGGAATGAAGACAAAAGAGCCATCACTAAACACCGCAGCATTAAGCGCAGCAAAGAAATTATCCGCCACAGGAACAACACTTCCTAAATATTTTTTGACTAACTCTGGATGTTCTTGTAAAGCTTCAGAAATAGAGCAAAAAATAACTCCGTCTTCAGCTAGTTTTTCTTTAAAAGTAGTAGCAATAGAAACACTATCAAAAATCGCATCAACTGCCACATTACTGAGGCGTTTTTGTTCGGAAATAGGAATACCTAATTTTTCAAAAGTTTCCAGTAAAGTAGGATCGACTTCATCTAAACTTTTGGCTTTTTCTTTATTTTGTTTCGGTGCAGAATAATAAATAATATTCTGATAATCAATTTTAGGATAACTAACATGGGGCCAAGTTGGTTCACTCATCTTCAACCATTGACGATAAGCTTTGAGGCGAAAATCCAACATGAATTCTGGTTCATTTTTTTTAGCTGAAATCAGGCGAACTATGTCTTCATTTAGTCCTTTGGGTATAGTATCAGCTTCAATATCTGTGATAAATCCGTATTTATAGGGCTGATTGACTAAGTTTTTTACTGAAGTAGTCATTTTGGTTCTTTTCTCTCTCTAAGCGTTTAATTTATTCGTTTTTTGTCCCAAAAAGTTTTGGTGTGTGTTCTTAATCCTTAAACCATACTAAGATGGTAGTTAAACAACATTATTGTTACTTAAGTCTATTCTAGGGTACTTTAACAACAATAATGTTGTCAAAGTAAAAATTTTTATTTGTTAACAAATCTGGCTTGGTGAAAATAATGACAACTGCTGAGTTTAACGACCGTAAACAGGAGATTTTAGAATATTTACTCAAAAAAGAGCGAGCCACAGCCCAAGAATTAGCCCAATCTCTGGAAATTAGCCCCCAAGCAACTCGTAGGCATTTAAAAGATTTGCAAGAAGAGGAGCTAATTGAATATCAAGAAATACAACAGGGCATGGGGCGGCCAACTTTTTTGTATCAATTAAGTAGTAAAGGAAAAAGGCGTTTTCCCAACGCCTATGGGGAATTTGCCGTATCATTTTTAGATACCTTAGCCAAAACCTTAGGGGAAGAACAAATTCAAACGGTTTTACGCTTGCAGTGGTCAAAAAAAGCTGATGCCTATCGTCAATATTTGGGAAAAGGTTCATTAAAAAATAGGGTAAAAAAATTAGTTAAAATTAGACAACAAGAAGGATATATGGCGGAAGTACATTCGGTTAAAGAAGAAGAACAATATATTTTAGCAGAACATCACTGTGCAATTTCTGAGGTAGCCGAATCTTTTCCCAGTGTTTGTGGTAACGAATTAGAAATGTTTGCCCTTGCCTTACCAGATTGCATGATAGAAAGAACTCATTGGATTAATAATGGTGCCCACCGTTGTGGCTATTTAATCAAAAAAAAAACTAACTAAAAACTAACAAGCTATTTTCAGATTAAGTTCAGTTTGTAAATAGGGATTTAGGAGGGAAAAAAAGTTGTACAAATAAATTTTATTCTAAGTTAATATCCGTAACTTGATATAATTTTTAATTTTAATAAAGACAAAGAGAGAAAAACAATGGAACAATCACCAATGGAATTTTTAACAGTAGAAGAATCAGCCGATGTAAACGGGGCTTTATTATCTTCCTCAGAAAAGTTTTTGACCAGATTAACCATTTCTTCCCTGAGATTATTAAAAATTATTGCCCAAGATTTAGAAGTATCAATCGAGGAATTAACCTCTAAACAAGTGATAGAATGGTTTGAAAAAGATAGCAAAATTAGGCGAGAACAGGGAGTAGATTCAGCCGTGCTGAAATGGTAAAGCTAATTTATAATATAAGAGCCACGTTTTTATTAAAAATAGATTATGACTATAACTTTAAAAGTGCCTAGTATAGCTTGTGAAGGATGTGCTAAAACCATTACAGAAGGGATTCTTAAAAAAGAACCGACAGCTAAAGTAGAGGTAGATGTAAAAACAAAAACAGTAATGATAGACACA
Organism: uncultured bacterium; assembly: GCA_964413275.1. Taxonomy (GTDB): domain Bacteria; phylum Cyanobacteriota; class Cyanobacteriia; order Cyanobacteriales; family JAABRE01; genus JAABRE01. The sequence continues at coordinate 14,644 of CAYPSO010000033.1, forward strand.
TCGGCTGATGTAGAAAAAATAAAAGAAATTATTGTGGACCTGGGCCATGAAATAGCCTAAAAAGCAAATCTCTACATTGATAATTGATAAATATCTTAAGAGTTAGGAATCAGCAATGATTTACAACTAACAACTGAATACTGTACGGGCAGAATACCCATCTGCCCCTACTGACTACTAACTACTAATAACTGAAATGAATTCACTCCAACAAAGCACTCAACGTCGGCTAAAAAACCTTCCCCAAACTAATAGCGTTTGGGAAGGAGACCGTCGTGTTATCCAAGATATAGACCCTGATTTGAGTGCAGAAATGGAGAATAATGGAGAGTGCATTATTTGGATTGATGGCTCGGAAGGCGTGGTTAGAGCTATGGAAATGGTATCATCCGAATTAGGTCCAGAAGCAGTTGTCAGAACCCTATTAAGGGCTATAGAAAATCCCCATAGCCCCGCAGAACCATCAAGACCACAAAAAATTGTGGTAAGAGACAGAGAAATTCAGTTTTTTTTACGGGGTGCTTTGCAAAATTTAGATATTAATATCGACTATGCCCCTAAACTACCCCTAATTGATGAATTATTTCGGACTTTAACCAACACAAGTAAGAAAAAACCGCCTCAATTGCCCCCTGAATATGCAGAAATACTAGAAGAATTAGCTTTAGAAATTTGGGATGATGGTTTTTGGGATTTATTGGCGGATCATGATGTGATTGCCATAGAATTTGCCGATCAAGAAATGACTCCTGTTTATGCTTGTATTCTAGGAATGTCAGGTCAAGAATATGGCATCATCTTGTATCGTTCTTTGGATTCTCTTAAGCGTTTTCGGGAAAAAGTTTTAATGGAAAAATCCATGGAAAAACTAGAGAATGCTTTTTTATCCCAAGATTGTTGGTTTATTAATTTTGAATCCAAGGGTTTTGAACCAGAATACGAGGATGAAGATTTTGATTTAGCAGAGTTAAGTTCAGAAGAAATCCATCCTATTTTCGGCAGTCTTCACCCCTACGAAGGAATGCGTGTTTTTTTAGATGAAGATGAAGCTTTAACCGTTTATTTAAGTTTGGCAGGATTAAAACAATTTTTTTGGCAGTATCTTGATGAATTACAAGAAGGAAGTTTAGAAAAATTAAGTAATACTTATAAGGTTAAATTACCTTATACTAAGGAAAAATCAAAAAACATTAAGGTTAAAGTTTCTAATTTACCAGAATTATCTTCTGAATTGTTAGCAATGATTGAAGAGATGGAAGAAGATGAAGATGAAGATGATTATGAAGATGAGGATTCAAAATTTAGAATAGCAATCAAAGATGATTTAGTTCCCGAAAACTCTTTTATTAATTTTCAATTTCTTCCTTGGGAAATGATAGATACATATCAAACAAATTCAAAAATTTATTACCATAGTCAAGAAATTCTTCGTCAAGGTGAAGGTTTACCAGTTATTATTATCCAAACTTCTCGCCCTAAGGCCGAATTTATGATTGAAAAGTTAAAAGCTCAACAAGGGATTAAAGGCTTTTGTTTTCATCCGGGGGAAAATCCTTTTACTGGTGAACAATACGATTTAGGCATCATTCAAACTCATCAAGGTGATTTATATATTCTCTCAGAATTTATGAAAAACGAAGAAGATTTGGATGAATGGAAAGAATTATGTCTTGAAAATAATAATAATCTTGCTGTAATTATAGCTATGGGAGTTACCGGAGTAAGTAAAGGCAATCCTCAAACCAAACATATTTTAGCTTTGTTTGAAGCTACAGCACTTTCTACCAATGAACTAGGCATGGGAGTGCTGCAACTAATGCCTCAATTTGATTTTGAGATGGAATAAATTATTTAATTATTCCACTTCTTTTTGGTGGCCAATATATTTTAGTTGCCTTACCAATAATAAGGTCTTTTGGTACAAAACCCCAGTAATGACTATCGTAGGAATTATTGCGATTATCACCAAGTACAAAATAGGAATTGGATGGTATTTTACTTGGCCCATACTCGTATTCTGGAGCTTCAGCAATATAATTTTCCTCTAATGGCTGATTATTAATATAAACTTGACCATTTTTTACTTCAATGGTTTCTTCAGGTAATCCAATGATTCTTTTGATAAAAGGGTCTTGAAAATTGTCTTCTTTCATTCTTGCTGTTGGATTAAAGATAATAATATCTCCTCGTTTTGGCATTGCAAAATGATAGACTAACTTATCGATAATTAGGCGATCATTTAGTTGCAGAGTTGGTGTCATCGACTTAGCAGCTATATAACGACTTTCAAAAATATAGGTTCTCAAGGAATATTCGGAAAATGCGGTGAATAGTTGAAATATTAATAAAACTAAACACATAATTAAAATTAAATCCTTAGATTTATTTTTATGAGTCGGTGAAGAAATATAAACATGGTAAAAAGAAAAACAATATAAGCTGAGAACTATCGGATAAACTACGGAAAAAACCGATGTCAAAAGTGAACTTCCAATTATACTAATAAAAAATAGAAATGCAAATAAAAATTTGCCTTGATAAAGGTGTCCTAAACCCGGAATATAGATATTGTACTTGTCATATTAAGATTTTATTGATTTTTCGAGATGGAATAAATAAAATTAAAAGTAGCCCAAGCATTAACATCTAGAGCATAAATATCTTTATTACCACCTTGTAATTCACTGGGTACAGCACTAGCATTATGTAAATCGGTTAAAATCGCTTCGGCTACCTTAACAGGTTCAGACATTGTAATAAATTTTTCTACTCCTCCTTGAAATTGGCTCATGGTTGCTAACACAGATAAAGTTTCTTCAAAGGGGGTTTTACTAAAGATAATTTTAGTTTGACTGATGCCTTCACGGCCAGAAATAATCCAATCAAATTCTTTATCGGGGAAAATTATGTTTTTTCTTGGGGCAATCATACTTGAATCTTCATCTATGTTATCAGGACTATAAATAGTAAAAGGAGTACCATTAGAATTAATTCCAACTAAGAGGAAATAAACAGGAGCATCGCTATAATTATCTAAGCGATACTGAATTTTGCTACCAATTGGTAAAGTTAAGGTATTAAGGGAAGAAGATTGAGTATTATTAGAACTTGAAGGCGTAATATTAACATAACGCTTTGTTTCTTTTTGGATAATTGTTTGTTTAGTTGGTTCAATGGTTTCTAATCTTGCTTTAACTGCTAAACTAGAAGAACCAGCATTAAGAGTTAAATTCCATAATTTAGCTGCAAGAAGATTATTGAATTGGGTTTCCAAACGTTTAATCGCTAACTTAACAGCCTCACCGGCAACTCCTGAGCTATTGGGTAAAGGAGAACCACTAATATCTAAAAGTGTGTAAATTTGAGACTCATTTTTACTTAAAAGATAATCACTTGGTTGTTCGCCACTATTCACCACTAAGGAAACTGCTTCAATGGCAGAAAAAGCACTGGTAGCGTCAACTCTTTCGATACGAGTTAATTGAGAATCTAAAGCAATTGTTAAAGCAATATTACGAGGTAATACCCTAATCCATTCTTGCACTAATTGACCGACTAAAGTAGACGTTTCACCTTCTGTTTCACCTTCTACTTTAGCCTGAAAAGTTAAACCTTCCCGACTTTGAATTTGTAATTTTATTGGAGTTTTGGGAACAGTTAACCATGAATTAGAACTGTAATTTTGAAGTATATTATGAGGCAATCCTAGTAATTTTAACTCAACTATATTATTATCATTTAATCCTGTAATTATTCCCTCTGCCCCTTGTTGTTTCTCAGGTAAAATATAATAAGTAAATAGAGAAGATTGAATATTTCCTTGGATTTCTGATGACTGATTCAGACCTGTTACTCTACTTAAGTTAAAATTAATTTGTTGAGAGGTTGTTGTGAAATTACTAGGCGTTGTTGCTTGCCATAAATATTGAGTTAAATAATAGGTAAATAGACCAGCAGAAGTGCCATTCAAATCTATTTCTGTTGCCAACTGGTCTTTTTTTGCTGCATTAAAAATAATACCTGCTAAATCTTTTTGTGTATTTAACCATTTTTTTTGAATTTCAAAATTATTAATAAGTGTTTCAATAAAAGCAGTTTCTTCAGGATTAATATTGTTAGCTGGAGGGTTAGATAGCGATCGTACTAAAAGATTACGATTACTTAATTTATTGGCTTGTTGATAACTTGTATCTAACACCATTGTTACTTTATTAGTTGTAAGCGATCGCCCCAACAAAATTAAAGTTTTTAGTAATAAATCATTGGCTATTTCCCTTGATTTATTGTCAATGGGAACTAGGCTATTAACTAATTCTTGATTATTATTTTTATTTGGCTCGATAATTTTAGCTTTACTACCATAACCGCTAAAGTGAAAAACAACCACATCTCCCATTTTTGCTTGTTTAACCAAATGCTCTAAAAAAGCAGTTTCAATATTTTCTCTAGTAGCTTGGGTATCTGTTAAAGTGATAATATCTTGAGGTTGAAAGCCAAAACGGTTAATTAATAATTCCCGTTGTAACTCCACATCTGTAACGCATCCTTTCAGGGGAGAAAAAGAAGCATATTGATTAATACCAATTAATAAAGCTAGTTTTCTAGAAGTTGTTTCTGCTAAAGCTTGATGATAGCGTTTTAACTTAGAGGAATTGATTAAGCCTGTTTCACCAATTCCTAAAGCTAGTATTGCTAATCCTGTTTGTTGTAAAAAAGTCCGTCGCTTAAATGCCATATTCAGTTATTAGCTTTATGGTTATTAGCTATCAGATTAACAGGAAATTGCGATCGATAACGTGAGTTTGATGTAAAAATTTACTAGATTGAGAAGTTTAGAAATTTAACATAGACATCTTAATAAGTAATTTCATTAGATTCATAACTTGGTGGTTCAACATGAATTAAAATTCTAGCTGGAGTAAAATTATACTGCAAAACAGATTCAACCTTTTCGGTGATCTCATGGGCAGTTTCTATATCTTGAGCCTCAACAATCAAGTGCATTTCTATAAAAACCTGTCTTCCTAAAAGTCCACGAGAAGCAATACTATGACAGTTTATCACCCCCGGAACTTCCATAACTAGAGCGTGAATAGCTTCAGGTGCAATAGCCATTTCATCTACTAGCCAAGGTAAATTTCCTTGTAAAACCTCCCAACCACTTTTAAACACTAAAATAGCCACCGGAAAAGCCAAAATAACATCTAACCATTGCAGTTGAGGCATATTTAACACCCTAGATTGCCAAATACCAATTAAACCTGCTAAAACCACAATAGTTACCCAAACATCACTCATGGTATGTTTAGCATCAGCAATCAAAATCGGACTATTTAATTGATGACCGACTTTTCGTTCGTAAAAAGCCACAAAAATATTAATTCCTAATACGATTAGTAATAACCATAACTCTTGGGGAGTAATATTCACTGGAGTTAAACCATGAAAAATACGCTCAATAGTGCTCTGTAAAATTTCAAAACAAGCTATTCCTAAAAAAGCTGCTATTCCTAATGCTCCGAGTGCCTCAAATTTTTGATGTCCGTAGGGATGATTTCTGTCTGGTTGAGGGGAAGAAAAGCGGGTAGCTACTAAACCTAATATATTATTAGCACTATCAGTTACACTATGCAGAGCATCTGCCTGCAAACTCAAAGCTCCTGTAGCAAATCCTACTACTGCCTTTAATACCATCACAAATAGATTGAGTAGCAAAGTAATAATTAATACTTTATTGATTTTAGAACGAATATCCTTATTCATGAAAATTTAGTTATTTTAAGTTATAATCGTAAAATTTATATTGAAATTTATGAATAAAATTTTTGCAAAATTAGTATTAATTTCCATAATACCAACAATCAATTTAAATTATATTGAAAAAAGTGTAGCATCAGAAATAAATTTCTCTCACGATAGTTTATATTTGATTAGTCAAAATAGCGAACTAGAAGAATTAAAGAAATTACAAGAACAGAAAAAAAAACAACAAGAAGACCTCAAAAAGAAATTAGACGTTATTAATCCAAATAAAAATAATAGTTCCATTACAGATAATAATAATTCATCTCGTTTCTGGCTAATTTTAACAACAATTGCTAGTTCTGCTGTGGTGGGTATAGGTGGTTTATTATTATTACGATCAATCTTGTTACAATTTGTTCCTCAAGAATATAAGCAAAAACTCAAAACCATCGATCCGAGCCAACAACCTTGGTGGAATAAACCTTTATTTGGTGCTAATAGCCTCTTTAATCTAATATTTAGTAAATATTCTAAACCAGAAATTCCTGAAGATGCTATTACTTTACATAAAAACTACATGACAGATTTAAAAAATGTTGCTTCTATTATTAAATCCCTAGAACAAGAAAAATTCAATACTCAGGATTTTTTATTATTTCTTAAAATCAGAAGTTCAATGATAAGAGGGATTGGCATTTATGAAGGATTAAAACCTAGCACAGATTTATTACAAGTGGCCATTAAAGCAAAAAATAGTTTTTTGGCAATTGACCAAACTGAACTTAAATATCGTGGTATTAAACAACAAGAATTTTATCAGCAAGTAATTAATATTTTAGAGCAGAACTTATCTCAACTAGAGTTTCAAAATGCTGTTAAAGAAAAACTTGATTTAAGCGTTCCAGAAGTAAAAACAGAGGCAGGTAAAAATGCCCTCTATAATTATTATCATCACTTGGAACTTTTGTCTGAAAATGACTTGGGATTGAAATTACTATCTTTATTTAAAAAATATAATTTAGCGGATTATTCTATTCTCAATCGAGTCTCAGAAATTATGGACTCTTTAGAAAAAGCAGTAATAATTGATGCCAAAGTTCTTATTGTTCCCATCATGAAAAATTATGAAGTATTTGAGAAATTAGGGCCAATTATTGGTATAAATGAAAATAAAGTAGATCCTAAAGTTTTCGCTAATATTTTGCAATATTTAGCTTTAGAAGATAGACATAAAGATTCTTATCGAGAATATGCAGGTTTAGTAATAGCTTTAAAAGATTGGAAAAAAGTATATGATGCTATAATCCTGTTACGTGAACAATTTAGCGCAGAAGAATATAAATTACCGCAAGAATTTCGAGAAGAATTATTGGGTGAAGGTATTTATAATAAATATAAATCTTATTTAGATTAAAAAGAGGTATAAATAAAAATCATTATGAGTACAGATGCAAACAATAAGGCTTGGTGGAATCGCCCGTTATGGGGTGAGGATAATGTATGGGAGTTATTAAATCAAGAAAATAAATTACCCATACCCGAAGATGCAATTAATTTGCACAAAAGCTATATGGGAGAATTTAAAACTATTGGAGCTATCGTTAAATCTTTAGACAGAGATAAATTTGGTACTAAAGATTTTCTCACCTTACTAAAAATCAGAAGTTATTTAATTCGTAATGTTGGTGAATACCAAGGCTTAAAACCTAGTATGGATCTTTTAGATGTGGCAATTACAGCTAAAAATAGCTTCTTAGCCATTGACCAAACAGAATTAAAATATCGTGGTTTAAAACAACAAGAATTTTATGAATATATAATCAAGGCTTTAGGAGAAAATCTTGATAAAGATAGCTTCAAAGCTGAAGTAAAAAAAGAGTTAAATTCTGTTATTTCTCAGGTAAAAACCGAACAAGGGCAACAAGCTCTACAAACTTACTTTAGTCACTTAGAAATCTTGGCTGAGGATGAGTTAGGGCTAAAACTACTTGCTTTGTTCAAGAAATATAGTCTAGACGACTATTCCATTCTCAATAGAGTATCAGAAATTATTAATACTTTAGAAAAAGCAACATTAAGTGACTTACAAGTTGTACTTGAGCCAGTCAATAAAAACTATGAAGTTTTTGAGAAATTAGCACCAATTATAGGTATTACTGCTGCAAAAGTTAAGCCTCAAACTTTTGCTTTGATGATCCAATTTTTGGCTCTTAAGGATAGACACAGAGATTCCTATAAAGAATATGAAGGTTTAGTTCTGACTTTAAAAGATTGGGAAAAAGCCTATAGTTGTACAACTACACTTCGCGCCCAATATAGTCCTGAAGAATATCAAATACCTCCAGAATTTATAGAGCCAATACCAGCAGAAAATATTTATAAAAAGCACAAACCATATTTATATTAATCTGAATTATAAAGGTTTGAAAACTTAGGAGTGATAGGAGTGAATAGTAAATAATAAAATTCAACTTATTTACTATTTACTATTTTATTATCTCTTCCTAATTCCTCTCTTAACCATATAATTAATTTTGCCTATCTAGTCATTAAATATTCACGATAAAAAGGATTTTTTTATGCCTCAATTAACAATTAATCTACTTCAAGGCTCTGCAACTTTTAGTTTTACAACAGAAGCGGCACAAAATTTAAAACAAGAAATTTCTGTTCTTATTAATAGCTTAAAAGCCATTGCTAATCATAGTGGTGGTCGTCCTACTCCCCAAAAACCAATGGAATATCGTTATACTGGGGATGTCTTTTTAGAAGTTTTTTGTAATCCTAATATTTATCCGAGTCCTTTTGCCGCTAAAGTCTTGTTGACCATTAGAGACGATCGCCTTAAAATAACCACTGAAGCAGAATTAACCCGTTTAATAGAAGACTTAGATAATTATTTAGAACAGGCATAACCCAATTATCAACTATGAATAATAATAAAATTTTAGAAATAGCCCAGCAAAGCTTTCGAGTGACAATTGGGGCTGCTACTTCTTTAGTGGAAACTGTTCAAAATCCCCAAAAGCGAAATGCTGCTTTATCAGAGTTAAATATGGAGTTGAATAAACGCACTGAGGAATGGGCTAGTAAAGGAGAAGCTACCGAACAAGAACTTAAGAAGAAAATTGAAGAGTTACTGAATAGAGTCGGTGCAAAATCTACGGAAAATAAAGACAACAATAACAATAATTCTAATTCAAAAAGTTCTGCTTCAGAAATTTACGAACTCACCCAAAAAATCAGAACTTTAAGAACAGAATTAGAGCAATTGCGCCAAAATAATAAATCTAAATAAACTTAATTCCTAAGAAACCACTCTAGTCATCATCCCATCTTTGACTACCAATGAGATCGCAAACTCGATCGCGTAATAAATAATCCCACTTTTCTAATTCTTTTTCGACCCAGAGCCACTCCCTAGCAGGTATATAATCGCATAGAGTATAAATATGTTGTTGAAGACCAATCTTTCCTTTCTCGACTAAATATCTTGCTTCCTCTTGAATTGTCTCTATGGAATAAGGGTTCAATGTAGCTGTATTCATGGGTATTTACCTTTTGATTAAATAAGGTTTTGCTAAAAATTACTTGTCAATCTTGCAATCTCAAGTTATTGTTACTTTAGACTACCTATTTCAATTCAACTTTTTTCCAAATATGATATAATTATGATAACGAGGATAAATCCTCTTTCATCTTATTTTGATTATGTAGGGTTTAATCGTTATCCCACATTTCATGAGGAACTAAATCTCCGATTTCGTCTCTTAATAAGTAGTCCCATTTTTCGAGTTCGCATTCTACACATACCCATTCTCTAGCAGGTATGTATTGGCATAATACATAAATCGGTTGATGACGGCTGATTGTGCCTTTCTCGATTAGTTGACGAACTTCATCCCTAATCATAGTAATGTCATAATGTTGTTTAGGAGCAAATAATGCTTGAGAAGCCATAGTAAAATTGTCCGGTTAGTTAAATGTGCTTATGAACAATATAGCGAAAAAAATGTGAACATGGAATTTTTTTTTGCAGTATATTTAGTTACATTTTCCTATTTTTTTTAAAAAAAGTTTTTTTGTATATAAAATCAATCAAGATTTGTTCAAAAAAGACACATTATTTCTGAATGTGTGCCTTAATTGATAAGGGTTGTAGCATTTTTTCTTTTCTTATTTTTCTCTACCAATTAAAATTTTTAAAAAGATTGATTACAAAAACTGCTCTTTTTCTAAGTCAGAAGATGTTGACACAGTGAATAAAGTTTGTAAAGCAATTTTTTGTGCATTAGGCATTTGACCAAAAGTAAATACCCAAGATAAATCAGGCTGCATTTCTTGTTTTAAAGAATTTAATACATAAGGACTACCATAAATCACTAAGGCTTGAATGAGCTTATTTTTTAACAATTTCTTTAACCATTGATAAGTTTCAGCCGTTAAACCCGCTCTACCAAGAAAAGGATTAGCTCGACTAAATATTTGTAAGAGAATTGGTTGATTAATGTCTTGGGGTAAATGATTGGATTCTATGAGGCGAAATTCATAACCAAGACTGCTTGGAATAATAATAGCTGGACTTTGACGCTCAAGAAAGTCACACTTTAAAAAATCGTCAATCAAAACTAAATTGAGAAGTTTTTCTGAGTTTATAGATATATCCAGAGGAATATTTAAACTATGTTCTATTCCTGTGGTAATAATTTCGTCTGCTGTGGTATCATATTCCAACTCAGCAATTCGCTCAAGACTATAGGATGATGGTTGATCAATTTTTTGTTTAGCCTGCCAAATACGTTCAACAGAAGCATCAATTCTTTCACCGGATAACCTACCTAATTTAACTGCTTGATATACGGAGTTAATCGCTATTTCTGCATCTTCTGGCATTAATAAAATATCTGCTCCTGCTTCAATTGCCCTGATGCTAATTTCTTCTAAAGGTGCATAACTGGTAATTCCTGACATAATTAAAGCATCGGTGACAATTATTCTCTCAAAGCCCAAATTCTTGCGCAGTTGATCGGTTAAAATTGTAGGTGATAAAGTAGCAGGGTATTCTCGATCCCAAGCAGATACAATTAAATGGGCGCTCATCACCGTATCAACTCCAGAAGCAATTGCTTTCTCAAAAGGAGGTAATTCTATTTTGGCTAGTCGCTCTGCTGAATGAGGAATAACGGGTAATTCTAAATGGGAATCTGTCGCTGTGTCTCCATGACCCGGAAAATGTTTAGCTGTGGTTAGAATAGGATAAGTTTGAGTACCTTTAATAAAAGCTGAGGCTAAATCAGCGACTATTTCTGGAGTATCACCAAAGGCACGAATATTAATTACGGGATTATCAGGATTATTATTAACATCTACCACAGGGGCTAAAATCCAATTAAGCCCTATAGCTAAGGCTTCTTGAGCAGTAATCTCTCCCATTGCTGTGGCGTATCTTTGAGCCAAACTGGGATTTTTTTGAGCAATTGCTCCTAAATTCATTGGTGGAGGAAACCAAGTAGCACCAGCAAATCTTTGTCCGACTCCTTCTTCAATATCTGCGGCGAGGAAAGGAGGAATTTTGGAGTATTGTTTTATTTGTTGAGTACGCACGGACAATTCGGCGGCACTACCTCCGAGGAAAATAACCCCACCGATATTTAATTCTTTGAGATAATATTTTAATTTTTGGGCAGATGCTTCCCAACTAGGATAACGAATTTGGCGATCGAACAGATGACCTGATGCACGCACCACAATCATCTGTCCAATTTTTTCCTTAAGAGATAATGTATTTAAAGATGGTATTACCATAATTAGCCAACATCTTCCAGATTATCAATTAGTTGTTTATTTTCTTCATCCTGATCGCTAATTTGATTAATCAGATGAATTAAACGATCGCCTCTTTCTAGGGAAGTATCTTCCACAAACACGATTTCAGGAGTCCGACGTAAGCGCATACGATGTCCTAATTCTCTACGTACAAAGCTAACAGTGGATTTTAAACCTTCCATAGTTTCCGCTTTAGCTTCTGGTGTACCATAGATACTCACGAAAATTTTAGCGTGTTGTAAATCTCCTGAAACATTCACATCAGTGATACTAACCATGCCTGCGCCAACACGATCGTCTTTAATATCGCTAATTAACATTTGACTTATCTCTCGTTTGATTAAGGATGCGACGCGAGAGACACGACGACTATCAGCCATAATTCCCCCCTTTAAATTTAACTAACTATCTTGGGAGTTCTCAAATTCTTTTAAACTGGGTTTAAACCTAACATTGCCCGTAAGGTAAAAACAAGAAACGCGAACCCACCTATAAGTATCCCGACTAGAGCAATCGCTGTCAAGGGTTTATCAAATAGAGGTCTAATTCTCTCAAAAAGGGAGATAAATATACCTAAAATTAAACTGATTAAATAACGGGGATAACGGAAAACATTTTCAAAAAATTCTTGCATTGTCTTTAAGAGAATTAAATAATTTTTTTTAATTAGTCTTTTTGTATATCATATTGTTAAAAATAAGTCAATAATTAAACAATGATAAATATATGGTTAATTTTAACATTTGGTGGCTTATGTGGTGGTTTATTAGCTGGATTATTAGGAATTGGCGGAGGTACAATTTTAGTTCCTATTTTAGTTAGTTTAAATTACAATCCTGTTCAGGCGATCGCCACAAGTAGTTTAGCCATTGTCATTATTTCTCTTTCAGGAACTTGGCAAAATTGGCGAATGGGTTATCTTAATTTTGAACAGATTATGTATTTGGGCATTCCATCTTTAATTACTGCACAGTTGGGAGTTTATTTCGCTAATAAGGTAGCGGATTATATTTTATTAGCTGCTTTTGCTCTTTTATTAATTTTGAATATATTTCTCACTAATTTTAAAAAGAAACTTAGTCAAAAAGAAAATAATGACATTAAGTTTAATAAATTTTTCTCTCGTTTGCTTACTGGATGCTCTGCTGGATTCTTAGCTGGTTTTTTTGGAGTAGGAGGAGGTGTGATTATGGTACCTTTACAAATGTTACTGTTAGATACAAAAATAAAAGTTGCTGTGCAAACAAGTTTAGGAGTAATTGTTATAACTTCAATTTCTGCTTGTATTGGTCACGCCTATCGAGATAATGTTTTATTTTTAGAAGGGATTATTTTAGGTTTTGGAGGATTAATTGGCGCTCAAATTAGCACTAGATTTTTACCTAAATTACCCGATCAACTTGTTAGTTTTTGTTTTAGTTTCATGTTGTCAATTTTATCGTTTTACTTTTTAACTAAAGCTTTTATTAGTTATTCTAGTTGATGGGGATTAAAGATTGAAAATAACAAATAAAAGGATCATGATTTCTACATTCGCTTATCAAATCTAAATGTCATTATTAGATTTAGATTTAATTTTTAACTGAACTACGACAAAACCCTCCAATTTTACTCATCAAAGAAAAGGTGGAGGGTTTTACTAAAAAAATGAGACGTTTTTAGAACTTAAAGGTTGTACGAATAGCACCTACCCAAATGTCACTTGCACCGTCAACATGATCGGGTTCAAGAATAACGTAAACACTAGGAGTAACAGTGATATTATCGTTAACTTTTAAGCGATACTGAGCTTCAATCAAGTGAGATGTACCATTATTCTCAACACCAATATCAGAGTTGGTAAGTTTTGGAGTTTGTCCACCCGCAAGACCTAAAACATTACCTTCGCCAAGTAAATCAAGAATGGCAATATTAGCACCCCAAGTCCAAATATCAGCACTATCATCAGAACTAACAAAACCTAAATCTGTAAAGCCACTTTCTTCGGCTCTAGCATTAACATAGCCACCGAAAGCTCCTAGACTAATTTTAGGAGTGATTTGAAATTGACCGGAAAGACCAATGTGATGACCAGAAGTACCAATAGTATTAGTAAATGGACGTTTAGCCAACTCTGAACCAGTGCTACCAGAAAGGTTCACATCACCAGCAGGCTGATAACCATATACATAGGTTAAACCTACATCAAATTTGTCAGCAATATTGACATCTAGCTGTGCACCTGCACTATAACCACCATTAAACAAACCATTTCCACCACTGGGATTAGAAGCATTATCGCCATCTGCTAAGTAAAGAGCAGTTAAAGCTAAAGTATCATTAAATTTGAATTTAACACCAGCACCAGCACCCTCTGTACCACGATATACTAAGGGGTTACGACGGTTGAAGCGAGCCATTGCGCCTTCACCACCACTTTCAAAGTAAGGGTTATGAACGTCAAAAATGTCGTCTAAATCTAAGCCGGTACCAACCCAAACTCGAACTTTATCACCAAGAGGGAAACGATAGTACAAGTCTTCAATGAAAACATTATTGCCACCACCTTGATCGTGTCCTAGACGAGCCATATCAGTTCCAGTAGCTCCGGCAAGGCTATTAAAATTACCAGCAGTTAAACGAGTTCTTAAACGGTCTTTTCCAGTGAAACTGGTATCAAAATTTAAGCGAACGCGATCGCTTAAGGTAATTTGATCGTCAATATTGCCACCGCCAGACTTTTGATCTCCAAATGCGCCAGCAATAGTAAATAGAACTTCACCACTCAATTTAGTAGTAGTGGAGAATTGATTATCTTCAAGAACGCCAACTCTAGCTTCAATATTATCAACTCTTGCACCGATGGTTGCTAACTCAGCTTGAAACTCTTGAGTTAAACGTTGGAGTTGCTGCATTTCTTCTTCAGTCATGCCACGATCTCCACTACCAATCAATCTTTCGATTTGCTGTAAACAGGCATTTAAACCAGCAGCGAACTCATAACGAGTCAAAGCTTGATTACCACGAAAAGTACGATCTGGATAACCAGCAATACAACCATAGCGTTCAACTAAGTTACGTAAGGCTTCAAAAGCCCAATCTCCGGGGCTAACGTCCCTCAATTGGGATACACTGTTCACCTGAGCCATGGAATCATCTAATTCTTGATAAGTATCAACATTACCCATTTCTTGGGTATAGGTATTTAGCTCATCCATGACATTAGCGTTTTGAGCTAATCCGGGATTTGCAGCCAACAAGGATACTCCTAAAGCAACAGGAGTTGTTTTTATAAGTTGCCATAATAATTTCGACATTTGATCAAACCTCACACCTAAAAATTTTGTTTGATTTTGTATTGACTTTTACACTGTCAAAAGTGTTCCAATTTTTGGAATTTCAACTTAGGATTATTTTATTTGCCCACTAACGGACAGTCAATCTAAATTGTAAGATCAATCTAAATATAACACAAAAAAAATATGTTCATTGTTTTCTCTAACACAATGATAGCCCATTATCCCATTTCGTTAAAATTGTCAACCTCTTTCTCCTGTAGCAATATAGGAAATTCTTTGGGCAATATTAGTAGCATGATCTGCCATTCTCTCCAAATGTCTAATGATCAAAGCCAAAAGAATGATTGGTTCAACTACTCCTTGAATATTTTTTTCTTGAGCTAGGATTTGATACACTTTTTCATAAGCATCATCTACTCGGTCATCCAAAGATTTTACCCTTGTGCCGGCGGTTTCATCTAGGTTGGTTAAAGCAGCTAAACTGGTGGCTAACATGGCTTGAGCGTGATCTGACATTTTTTCAACTTCCTTGAGACAAGGATGGGGAGGATAAGGAAAAAGTTTGATGGACATCTCGGTTAAATCTTGGGCATAATCACCAATTCTTTCTAAATCTCTGACTAATTGCATAAAAGCGCTTAAAATTCGTAGGTCTTTAGCTACAGGTGCTTGAAGAGTCATAATAGTGGCGCAATCTTGTTCAATTTCCCGATAATATCTATCAATTTTTTTTTCAAGTAAAATAACTTCTTTAGCAGCTTCTAAATTACGCTCAAAGAGGGATTTGTGACTGATCCGAAAAGATGTTTCGACTAATGAACCCATACGCAACACATCTTGTTCTAGACGGCGTAAATCTTTTTCAAATTGAGGACGGATGGGAACTAAATCAGATTTTTGATGAGATTTCTGAATTCTTTGAATTGAAATCATGGTTTACTCTTTAATTTATTTAATTTATTAAAATAGTTTTTATAATTACAGTGATAGCAAAAAAAAATTATGATTTATTTAAGATTTTACTATTAGTTAAATATGGCAATTAATAGGTAAGGTAATTTTTAACCAAGCACCTCCT
The DNA here is from genome assembly GCA_964413275.1 of uncultured bacterium. Classification (GTDB taxonomy): domain Bacteria; phylum Cyanobacteriota; class Cyanobacteriia; order Cyanobacteriales; family JAABRE01; genus JAABRE01. Next base: position 30,571 of record CAYPSO010000033.1, read on the forward strand.
GTTTTGGGATGATTTTTTGCTTCTACCTTACCTTGGTGAGCGGCTATAATTTCTGCAACGATTGCCAATCCCAAGCCATGTCCATCATTATCACGGTCGGATGATTCTCTTGTTCTTGCTTGATCGCCTCGATATAATCGCTTAAACACCAGAGGCAGGTCTGATTTAATAAAACCACACCCTGAATCTATAATATTAATTTCCACTGTGGATTTTTGTTCGCTATGAACACTTGTTTCTAAATCTATTTGAATAATCCCATGGTACGGACTATGTTTAATCGAATTATCTAAGATATTTAAAAATACTTGAGTAAGACGAGGACGATCTCCTTGTAAATAAATATTATCAATATTTTTATAATTTAAACTAATATTTTTTTTCTGAGCTAATGGTTGTAAACTTTGCCAAACTGAGAATATTATTTCTTTTAATTCAAGACGTTGATATTCTAAATGTTGATGGGGATTTTCTTTCATTTGGGTTATTTCTAGCCAATTTTGCACTAAATTAATCAGACGATTAGTGTCTTTTAGCATTTGTTGTACCCAAGTAAGTTCTGGTTTTTGTAGCCGTTTTTCTAAGGTTTCTGCCACTAAACGAATTGCGGTAAGTGGGGTTTTAAGTTCATGGGTGAGATCGGAAAATGCTCGATCTCGATATTCAGATAATTCTATTAAAGATTGTTTATTCTCTAAAAAAATAGCGATATTTCCATTAGGTAACAGCAAGGTTGAAGCTTTTAAATAAATAGATGATTTAAGTTTTATATAAGAATTTTCTCCTTGATTTTTGTAGGGAAAAAATTCCCATTCTACTGTTTGTGAAGTTTTTGATTGACGAGTTTTTTCAATTAGTCGATCTAATTCATAGGAACGTACTACTTCTAAAAATAAGCGAATTTGTCCGGGCTGCCAACGATATTCATCTATGACTAATAAGTTTTTAGCCTGTTCATTAGACCAAATTAATTGATCTTCTTGATCTACTAATAAATAACCTACTGGAGCTATTTCTATTAGTTGCTGATAAATTTCTAAATCTTCTTCTAATTTTTGTATTTTTTGCCTAATTCCAAATACTTCTCGTCTGACTAAAGATAATAAAGGTAGGGAAGGCAAATCATTAATATCATCAGATAAGAGATTAAAAATCCTTTTTAATTGTTGATTTAGTGAGTTCTTTCTCCAGAGAAAAAAAACTATACCGACGGCAAGTCCAAATATAAATGACATCAAATACATTGTTGATATTGCCATTAAGGAAAAATTTTCTGGGGGATTTACCCAGAAATATATTTTAATTTTAATTGTTTTATATGGAAATCAACAGAAATCATTAAATTTTAACCATATAGCCTTGAACTACATTAAAGCTTTGTCGAAGGACTCAGGATAAAATTTGATAATTAATTTATCTAGCCAAAGCGATAACCAAAACCACGCACTGTAATTATATATTCTGGTTCACTTGCGTCTAATTCTAGTTTTTCCCTTAACCAACGAATGTGAACATCTACTGTTTTTGTATCCCCTAAAAAATCAGGTCCCCAAACTTGTTCAATTAGTTGTTCTCTAGACCATACACGACGAGGATAGCTCATAAACAGATCTAATATACGAAATTCTTTGGGAGATAAGTTTACTTCTTCATCTCGTACCATGACACGGCATTCGTCGGGATATAAAGTAATATCTTTAAATTTGCGGATGGCTTGTTGAGAGATAGAGCTAAATCTTTGACGACGGATTAAAGCACGACAGCGTGCTACTAATTCTCTCATACTAAAGGGTTTAGTAAGATAATCATCAGCCCCTACCTCTAATCCTAGCACTCGATCGGTTTCACTTCCTTTGGCACTAACAATTAAAATGGGAACAGTATTGCCCTGATAGCGTAACAAACGACAAATATCTAAACCATTAACTTGAGGTAACATTAAATCAAGAATAATTAAGTCTAGGGCTTTTTCAGGATTAGAAGAAGTATCAGTCTTTTTAATTAATTCTAATGCTGTTGAACCATCGCCTGCTGTAATTACGTCGTAACCTTCTTCTGATAAGGATACAACGATCATCTCTCGAATTAATTCTTCATCTTCAACAATTAATATTTTGCTTGTTTGGTTAATTGTTGGTTGAGAAGACATTTGGGGCAGTTGTAGTGATACCATAAAAAAAATCTAAATTTATAATGTCATAATATTTTGATGAACATCTTACGTTACAAACTGAGATAGATAAATATATTTTGATCTAAACTCAATATTGGGAAAGCTCCTTAGTTAAAGATTCAACTAGAGAACCTTAAATTAACTTAGTTCCTTAGAACTGAAAGATGAATAATTATTTTCCTACTCAGATATTACAGTAAAATCACTATAAAATGTAACACTTAATCAAAAATGAATAATTAAATTAAATTTAAGCTCTGTTTAATTCTTCATTAACCTCTAATCTATAGTTCTCTTAGGATTGAGAATAAATTTTTATTAAAATTCATAAGAATAAAAAAACATATTTAATAGTAAAATCTTAGGGCTTAAAAAAACAAATAATCGCTACATAATAATTAAGTTTTGTCAAGATAAAATATAGTAAAATAGAGAGTAAAGATTATTAATTCTTCGTTGAAAATGAAAAAATTTTTATTTTTATTATTTTGCTTTATAGTTAGTCTGAATTTTACTATTTCTTGTCCAACCATAACTACAGTTTTTGCCAACACAGAAATTAATAATAATATTAGCAATCTAGAAGCGCAAGGAAAACAATTTTATCAAGATAGTTTTTATCAGCGATCAATAGATATTTGGTTAGAAGCTGTTAATAATTATTCTACTCAGGGCGATTTAATTAGTATGGCTAGGGTATTAAGTAATATTTCCCTTGCTTATCAACAAATAGAAGAATGGGAAAAGGCAGCTCAAGCAATTAATCAAAGTTTAAATATCATCAATAAAATACCTCAAAAAAATAGTTATCGAGTGTTAGGACAAGCATTAAATACTCAAGGTAGTTTATATTTTACTCAAGGTAATTTTGAAGAAGCTTTAAATAGTTGGAAAAAGTCAGAATCTGCTTATGAAAAAGTAAACTTTGTCAATGGAATTTTGCAAGTCCAATTAAATCAAGTACAGGCTATGCAGTCTTTGGGCTTGTATAGTAAATCTTTAAAAATTCTAACAGAAATAACCCAAAATATGGCTATTAACTGTGAGGAAAATAATTGCACTCAACAAAAAAACTACTATTTTTCTTTGATTTCCCTTGGTAAAAATTTACGGCTACTTGGTAATTTTACCGAAGCAAAAAATGTTTTAAATAAAGCTTTAGAATTGGCTAAAAAATCTGAAGATCGAGAAAATGTTGCTAGAAGTTTTTTAGGATTAGCTAATTTAGAGAGGACTCAACAAAAAAGAAAACAAGCTTTATTATATTATCAACAAGCTTTAAATGTTAATAATAAAAAGGATTTAGAATTAGATTTGCAAATTAGATTAAATCAGTTAGAATTATTGATTCAAGAAGAAGAATGGTATATTATTAATAATAATGTAATAAAGATAAAAGAAGATTTAGATAATCTGAAGAATAGTCACTTTAAAATATACTATAAAATTAAATTGGCTGAAAATCTTAGCTTAATTAATAAAAAAAATAAGTCTGATTTTAAAAAAAATGATATATTTTCTAGTGAAAATATAATTAATTTTTTAGTTCAAACTTTAGATGAAGCAAAAAAATTAGGAGATAAACGGGCTGAATCTTATACTTTAGGAAATTTAGCTCAAATTTATCAAGAAAATAAGCAGTTATCAATTGCTGAAAATATAACAAAAAAAGCACTAACTTTAGCACAAGAAATTAATGCACCTGAAATTATCTATCTTTGGCAATGGCAATTAGCAAAAATTTCAGAAAATCAAGGATTAAAAGAAGAAGCTATTAATTATTTGAGTGAATCTATTAAAATTATTGATTCTTTGAGTAATAATTTAGTTTCCCTTAATTCTGATGTACAATTCTCTTTTCGAGAAACAGTTGAACCTATTTATCGCAATTTAGTGCATTTATTATTAGATAATAGTGATGGACAAATAACAAGCCAAGAAAACTTACAAAAAGCTCGTAACGTAATTGACTCTTTACAAATTGCAGAATTAAATAATTTTTTTCGAGAGGCTTGTTTAGAAAAAAAACTAACCAAAATAGATGATTTAGATCGAGAAAGTGCAATTATTTATCCTATTATTTTAAACTCCTCTGAAGATACTAGCACAGATTCACGTTTAGAAATTATTGTTAGTATTCCTCAGCAGGGTTTACGGCAATATTCTCAAATTATTTCTAGTGCAGAATTAGAAGAAATCATTAATCAATTAACTAGCAATCTAGTTGTGCGAAGTCGTCGAGATTTTTTTATTCCAGCTAACAAATTATATAATTTAGTTATTGCTCCTTTAGAAGAAGATTTGCAAAAATACAAAATTAGAAATTTAGTTTTTATTCCAGATGGAGCTTTTCGTAATATTCCTTTTGCTGCTCTTTATGATGGAGAAAAATATCTTTTAGAAAAGTATAGTATAGCTAATACTCCAAGTATTCAGCTTTTACCATCTCAATCTTTAAAAGATATTAATCTTAAAACTTTAGCTGTCGGCTTAACAGAACAAAGAGAAAATTTTTCTGCTTTAACATATGTTAAAACAGAATTAAATGCGATCGCAAATAAAATATCTAGTGTAGTTTTAATCGATCAAGATTTTACCAGTGAAGCTTTAAGAGAAGAAATTGAATTTTCTAATTTTCCCATTGTTCATATTGCCACTCACGGTCAATTTAGTTCTAATTTAAATGATACTTTTATTTTGGCTTGGGATCGGAAAATTAATATCAATCAATTAGATAGCTTATTAGAAACTAGAAATATTAATAATTCTCAGGCGATTGAATTATTAGTCTTAAGTGCTTGCGAAACTGCCGCCGGAGACAAACGAGCGGCTTTGGGTTTAGCCGGAATAGCAGTTAAAGCTGGTGCAAAAAGCACTGTGGCAACTTTCTGGGCTGTTAATGATGAAGCAACAGCAAAATTAATGAGTGAATTTTACGAGCAACTAATTAGCAAAAAAGTAAGTAAAGCAGAAGCTCTTCGCCAAGCACAGCTAAGTCTTTTAAAAGATACTGCGTTTGAACATCCTTTTTATTGGGCTCCCTATATTTTAGTGGGTAATTGGTTATAGTTAAGATGATTTCTTGGAATAAATATCCCAATAACGGTGCGTTACGCGCTGGGGCTAACGACACCCTACCATTATGAAATCTGGTAAAATATTTTCTGGACATCACCTAAGAAGGCGGAAAAAAGGATGAAGCCCCCCTAGCCCCCTAACTTTAAGGGAAAAAAGAGCTAAAAGCTAATCGCTAATTCTTAACCAATAACTGATACAATTGTTTCGATTAAATCTGATTCAAAACAGGAGCTTACCTATGCCAGAGGCCGTAGGTGTAATTGAAACATTAGGCTTTCCCCCAGTATTAGCCGCAGCAGATGCAATGGTCAAAGGGGGAAGAGTGACTTTAGTTTATTTTGATAAAGCTGAAAAAGGTAACTTTTATGTAGTAATTCGCGGCTCAGTATCGGAAGTGAATATTGCTATGAGTATGGGTATCAAAGCAGCAGAAGAAACCTTTGGTGGCGAAGTGATGAGCCATTATATCGTACCAAATCCACCGCCCAATGTTGTGGATGTGCTACCTATTGCTTATACCGATGAAGTAGAAGAATATAGGTAAGATTTGTGTAGCTAATCTTACCAGATTAAACAATAATTAAAAGTTGGGGTTAACTAAAACACCTCAAAGTTCATTTAACACAATTAATATAGGGAGAAAAATTATGCCGGCTCAATCTGCGGTTGGTTCAATTGAAACAAAAGGTTTTCCGGGTATTTTAGCTGCTGCTGATGCAATGGTAAAAGCAGGTAGAGTAACCTTAGTCGGATATATCCGGGTAGGTAGTGCTAGATTTAACATTAATATTCGAGGTGACGTATCCGAAGTTAAAACGGCAATGCAGGCTGGTATAGAAGCAATAAAACGTACAGAGGGAGCAACTCTTGAATCTTGGGTAATTATTCCACGACCTCATCAAAATGTATGTGCTGTATTACCTATCGACTATACTGAAAGTGTACAAATTTATCGTGATGCAGTAGAAGGGCGTACGATTCCAGTAGCTAGATAAAATAATAAAGATTATTTTTGAAAACATCAGAGCGCAGTATTTTGGTTCTCTTAAAAATGCGCCTAGTGTATTTAGTTAATATGGGAAATAACCGATAAATTCCCTTTTATTAACTTTAGAGATAATTAATAAATTATCTCTATTTATAAAATTAGATAATCCAGTTTAAGTAGGGGTTGAACATAGTTCAACCCCTAAAATTATAGCAAAGACTCAGAACTAAGTAGGGTTTGCTGAAAAAACTTAAAACCCTTATATTCTGTAGCTTATAGGACTATTGTTATTAAGAAAAGTGCAAGGAATTAGTATAAAAACCCTACTTGGTGCGGCTGACCTTGTTGTCCAAGCCGACAAGTCGCCGCACTTGTGCTGAGAGTCACCGAAGCATCCGCAAGTTTGCACTTCTTGGTTGATTGGGGAGGACACCTCCTCACCTTAACCAGAAAACGAGTTCAGCAAGCCCTAATCAGCAAAATTAATCATATTAGCCTCAAAATACTGGCGAGTAAGGGGTTGTTCTACCATTACACCTTCTCCTCCCAAGGTTTCTAGGGTTTCTCCTTCTATTTCTAGCCAAACTTTGGCTTTAGGATTAAGACTGGTAGCCGTGTAAATAATTTGCCCTAAACGACCAATCATAGAAGCACTACCTCCTCCAGTGGTAAATTGTTTAGATAAATTTACGTAAACTTCATTACCAGTGGTTTTAATGCTAATTAATTTAGTACCCTTGGGAATAGCCGTAGTGTAATCTTGGTTTGATGAGCCTGCTAATAATCTTTTAAACATTGACTCTAAATTTATTTCTGATTGGGCTGATTTCTCTATAGTTACGGGTAAAGGAACAAATTCTAAACTTTTATCAGTAGTTTTAATCCAATAGACTTCTGCTATTTTTTCCTCTGCGTCTTTAGTATCTTGAGAATTTCCCGGAATTAGTAGAGTGGGTATGGAGGGTTTGTTGGAGGCTGTAATAGTATGAATAGCCCACCAAGCTGTCACACCAACGACTACTACTATAGCTACTGAAACTCCCGCTAAAAAACCTATATTGTTCTTGTTGCTGGGTTTTTCTTGCTCCATTAATTTAATACCTCCTGATAAATATTGATTATTAATTAGAGTTTAAACGGATAAAAGCTGTCAAATTAACTTTTTGGTTAGTTGTAGTTAAGTCTAAGAGTCTAAGGGTAAATCCTTTCTCTTCTAGTCTGCGTAAATCTAAAAAATTGTTTAAACTATCGGAAATGCGATTGAGTAGTTGTTCGGATAAGGGTTTGTCGTTAATATAGACTATTGTTTCCCTTAAGCGGATAGTATGCCCACGCATAACTTCTAATTGTGTTTCCATTTTAATATTTAAAATGCGATCGCGTACCCGCGCCACTTCGTGATCGCGCTGCGTTTGGCGATCAGCAGATCGACGCAATACTACATCAAATGTAAGACGATTATCATCTATAAATTGTATCCGAGGATTTAATAATTCGTAATTTGGTGTTGAAACACCACCTCTACTCTTAGATATATCAGTAATTAGTCTATTTAACCAGTTTAATACAACTTCAGACTGTAGGAATTTATTAAGGTCATCTTCAGTAATAATTAAATTTAGGCCTCCTTGTAGAGGTTCATTTAATGATTCACGCCAATTTTCTCCTATTCCTTTTTGAATATTTTCTAAATTCAAATTAAGACTATCTGTTTCTAATTCTAAAGTATTAATTGTTAGATAATCTGTAATTTCCAAGCCATGAGTAGATATTCTAACTCGATCTATTTTTCCTTCTAATAGTTGATAACTAGGAGTATTATCTATTCTGACTTCTAGCTTCTCGACATTTTTTACTTGTTGACGAAGATTTTTTTCAATTATGCTATCAACAATTAAACCGCTACTAGAAAAAATCAATAATAAACTAGATAATAAAATGGTAAGAAATTCCATAATAATTTAGGTTAGGTTGTCAAGTTCTGGTAATTTTAATAATATTCCCACAATCAACCAATAATATACGGAAATAGGGTCAACGGCTAAGGGATAATAAAAAGTATTATAGCTAATAAATAAAACGAACACCCATAAGCATAAAGCAAAATAGCGTAAACTTTGATTTTCTAAATTTTTATATATTTTAAAAGTTGTAATAGTAATAATAGTAACTAAACCCAAAAAAACAGTAGTTCCTAAAATACCGATTTCATAGAGCAATCGAGGATAAAATGTTTCAATTAAAACAATTTTTCCTAATGTTCTAGCTGCACTGGTAGCTCTTCCCAAACCATTGCCTAATATTTCTAACTTATGTTGCCAGATCCAGTTAAATTGACTTGCTATAAAATCTTGAGGAGGAGAATATTGCCAACGCGCTATAAAATTATCTACTCTACCAGAAACTATACCTAAAGAATTAACTATTAGTAAAGTAATCAGAAAAATTAATCCTAATTTTAATGGTAGCAATTTTTTTTTCGGTTCAGTTAAAATTAATAATATTAAAAAAATTATGGGAACTAACAGAAAAGCAGTTCTTTGACCAGATAATAAAGCAGCTATTAATAATAAAGCCATAGTTATCCAGTGAATTATCTGCCAAGGTAATTTAGTTTCTTTAATATGAGCTGCGTAACTAAAAAAAGCTCCTGCAATTAAAAACCAAGCCCATTGCCAAGGTGCAACAAAAGTACCGGGTAAACGAATTAAATCTAAGTCAGGATTATACAGTAATGAACCTCCAACAAAACATCGAGCCTGCAAAGTTGGTTGATCTAATGCCGCTTCAGGCAAACCAATGTTACCGCTACAAACACCAGTAATTAATAATAAATATTGAATTAAAGATAAGCCACAACAAATTGCAATTAATATTGAAGTTAAGCGATTAAAAAATAAGAGATTTTGCTGGTTAATCAAAAAATATCCACATATAATTAAAGGAATATAACCCATTAATATTTTTAACCCTATGATTCCCATTAAAACAGGTTTTTCATATCCGATTAGTGGTTGAGAACCATTAACAAAAATCAAGGTTAATAAACTAACACCTAACAAACCAAAAAAACCAATAAATATTAAAGGATATTTTTTATAAAGTTTCGGTAAATATTTTCCTGAAAAAATAATGGCTAATAAAGCGGGAAAATAAAAAGCATCCTTCGCTAAGTGAAATAAAGCATAATATGAACTATTATAAGTAACTTTAGCACCTACAGCCTCAAAAACATTACCAAAAACATAGGTTACCGTGCCAGAGAAAGGTAAATATATTAAAAATATCCATAGAAAAAAGCGAGGATATTTATAAGAAAAAGCCATTATAATAATTAAAATTATCGAAACCAAAGTAGCTTTAATACTACTAAATAATAGTACAAATGAACCTAAACTAATTGCTACAAATATGGTGATTACAGTAAACAAAAAATTATTATTGTTCATTTTTTTTACGACCAATTTAATAAGGTGGGCAATGCCCACTATATATTTTTAACTACAATAACTTAATAGCCTCATCAACCCACTGTTTAATGGTAGCAACTACTTCAGAAATAGGAATATCTTGAGATTCTTTATTAGCTCTTTTTACTACTTCGACCTTACCATCTTTAAGCGATCGCCCGGTAACAATTCTATAGGGAATACCGACTAAATCTGCATCTTTAAATTTTACTCCTGCTCTTTCATTGCGATCGTCTAACAGGGTTTCGACTCCAGCTTGATTTAATTCCTGATGTAATTTTTCGGCTATTTCTATTTGTTGTTCATCGTTGGTATTAGGAATAATTACAATGGCATGATAAGGGGCTATAGCCACAGGCCAAATAATTCCATCTTTATCGTAGGATTGTTCCACCGCAGATTGGGCTAACCGAGAAACACCAACGCCATAACATCCCATCACTAAGGGCAATTCTTCCCCTTGTTCGTTGGTAAAAGTTGCTCCCATGACTTGGGAATATTTTGTGCCTAATTGGAAAATATGTCCAACTTCAATACCTCTTGCAGTTTGTAAAATTTGGGAATTATCGTGAATTGCCCTATCTCCAACTCTCGCTTTGTTAAGATCGATTACAGTAGGTAAGTTAAACTCCTTACCCCAATTTGCACCGACAACATGATAACCAGATTCATTTGCACCCGTCACAAAGTTAGTTAAATTTTCTACAGTTTGATCAGCTAAACGCAAGAATTTAGCTGATCCCCCCATACCGGCGAAGGGGGGATCAGCCAAATCAGGCGCAATATAACCTAAAGGTAAAGATTGGTTAGCCCATTTTTGTAGTGCGGATTCATCAGGTACTTTTAAACTTAAAACAGTTTTCGCCTGATAACTAGATGCTAATCTAACTAATTCATTTTGTAGCTTCACTTCATTAACATCTCGATCACCCCTAATACTAACTAATACTAATACAGTTAAACCATTGTCATAAACTGCCTCATAAAGTACATTTTTAACAATTATTGTAGGAGAGCAGTCTAAAAATTTAGTTAACTTTTCAATGGTATTAGTTTCTGGAGTTGCTCGTTTTTCGTAGCTGGTAAAAGGAGAATCTGCCATATCCGCCGGTAAAGATGCTGCTTTTTCTACATTAGCTGCATATTTCCCATCTTCGGTGTATAAAACCTCATCTTCTCCAGCGTCGGCAAGCACCATAAATTCTTGAGAGCCAGAGCCACCAATTGCTCCAGAATCAGCCTCTACCGCCCGATAAGCCAAGCCACAACGAGTTAACATATTACGATAAGCTCGATCCATATCTTGATAAGTCTTTTTCAAACTTTCTTCATCGCTATGGAAAGAGTAGCCATCCTTCATAATAAATTCCCTACCTCGCATTAAACCGAAACGAGGACGAATTTCATCCCGAAATTTAGTTTGAATTTGATATAAATGCACGGGCAGTTGACGATAGGAGCGAATCATTTCTTTAGCGACAGTAGTGATTACTTCTTCATGGGTAGGTCCTAAACCCAACTCCCTCTGTTGTCTATCTTCTAAGGCAAACATAATTCCTTCAGCTTTAGTATAGGTATCCCAACGTCCTGATTCTTTCCACAACTCCGAAGGTTGCAACTGAGGTAAAAGACATTCCTGAGCACCTGTAGCATTCATTTCTTCCCGCACAATTTGGGATACTTTTTGTAATACTCGCCACATTAAGGGTAAATAGCTGTAGATTCCGCTACCGATACGACGAATAAAACCCGCACGCACTAATAATTTATGACTAGGAATTTCTGCTTCGGCTGGCTCTTCTCTCAAGGTAACAAAGAGCATCTGTGATAATCTCATAATTAATTCTCTTTTTTTTAGGATAGTTGTCAATTATCCCATTGATTTTTGTCATTTGTTATTTGTTATTTGTTCTTTGATAAAAAATAGCAATTAAAGAACTTGCGTCTAAAATTAACCCTCTTCTGTCACTCTCCGAATTCAAAGAATAATAGACTTCTTGAATTCGTCAGGCAATAGGGAACAGGGAACAGGCAACAGTCGAAGAAAACGATAATCAGTCCAACCAAGCTCTTGTTTACATTGCCGAAAGCTATATTCTACCCATGTTCTTAAGCCATATAAATTACCTAACCTCTTTTTTATTTTCTGTCTGCTATCTTGAAGATTGGTCATTACAAAAGATGTTGAATTCTCTGGCATTACTTCAGGGTCAGTAGTAATTTCCCCATAAGTTCTACAACTTCTCTTACCAAAAATAATTTCTCTAATATATCTAGTTTCTGAAGTTTCATTACTATACGATAGAATTATAAGTTAGATGGTGCGGCTGAGCAGAGGCGAGTCTTGCCGTAACGCTTGGTTATAGATACGCCGAGAAATTGGGAAACCAGTTATTCGTTGCTGGCCAAGTTCCGCATAATGCAGACGGACAGCTTATCGCCATAGACGATCCCCACGCTCAATCACGCCAGTGCTTGGACAATCTGCTAAAGCTACTAGCAGTTCATGGCTACTCGATCGCAGACATACGGCAGCTAGTTATTTACGTAGTGGGACAGCACTCTAATCTTGTTCAGGAAGCTTTTCAGTGGGTTTGTCCATAGAACGATATTCAGAAACATTCTAAATAATTTGACTATTTGGTATGTTATTCCGAAAATTGCAGGCTATCATCGGCAATTATGCGGAAAGTTTCTGGATAATATTCTCTACAGGGGGATTATCCAGAAACTTTCTGTTTTTTGTCCTTTGGGGATTGACTATACAGAAAATGTCAGTATAATAAATAGATTAATCGGCAGCACAATAATTTTTTTGATAAAAGCTCAATATTTTGGTGTTGAGTGCTTCGACTAATCTTATCGCTGCAACCGACAACCAAAAGCCAAGATAAATAAGCTAACCGTGCCACGTAGTGGCTGCGGTTGAGCTTAATCGTTAGACCGCTTAAGTTATCGGTGAGACGCAGTTGGGAGTTATCAGTTGGACGATTAGCGTTATTCTGTAGTTGAACTCTTGACAAACCTAGATTTTCCTGCTAGCCATGACAGAAGCTAAGGTACGCCAACAATACAACCGATTGGCAACCGTTTATGATCAACGATGGAAGTACTACGTAACCAACACACTAGAATTCCTCAAAGCCTGGGTTCATCTCTCTTGTACAGAAAGGGTGCTGGATATCGCGTGTGGCACAGGTGAATTTGAACGGATTGTATTGGCTGAAAATTCAACCCAGCAAATCGTTGGAGTTGACATCTCGGAACAAATGCTCACGATCGCCAAGCAAAAAAATTACACTTTCCCCAACGTCTCGTTTCAGATCGCAAGTGCATCTAGCCTGCCATTTGTAGGCAATAATTTTGATGTCGTGGTTTCAGCAAATGCCTTCCACTATTTTGATGATCCTGTGGCTGCTCTTGAAGAAATGAAGCGGGTACTCAAGCTGGGTGGAAGGGTGGTCATTCTGGACTGGTGCAGAGACTTTTTAGTCTGCCAAATTTGTGATGGTTTGCTAAAGTTTGTCGATCCGGCTCATCGACAATGCTACACCCGAAAAGAGTTTCATGATTTATTGACCACTTCAGGATATGTGGTTGAACGTTCTGAAAAAATACGCTTCGGCTGGATTTGGGGCTTGATGATTGCCACAGCCACACCTAGTGCCACGCACAACGGCAGTTCTACATGAACCACGAATCTCTGTTTAATCCTGAAGTGCAAAGATCTGCGAGACGTTACGACTTTGACTGGCTTACAGCAAATTTCGTTCAAACCCGCCACAAATATGGTAAGATGAAAAAAC
>CAYPSO010000034.1:0-21990 GCA_964413275.1 uncultured bacterium
CATCTCAACACCTCCCTATCGGGTAGGTGTGAGCCTTCTTGCTGTTTCAGGTAAAGATATAAATACAGGAAAACCATCTTATATTGACTATCTTATTGAATTACCGCCTCGCTCTGTTAACGAATTTTTCTTTTGGCTACAACAATATAGCAATTTTGTAACAGTAATTTATCCTGATGAATTACGTCTTTTGCAACAGATCTATTGGTTATTCAAGAATGGGAAAACTCAATAATATATTGTTTGATTAGGCTTTCTCTAATTCAAATGACTCATCATAAAGAACTAACCCGGTAAAAACTTTACCGTCTTTTAAAAAAATTGGCTCTTCTAGTTTGAGTGTAATAAATTATTAGTTGAAATAGGCAACAGGCAACAGAGAAGAACAAAATTAATCAGTTATTAAAATCTTATTTTTGTTTTAGTATAAATTTTATGCAGTAACCTTTATAGCTATTATTTACTATTATTTTGTCATAGCTACTCTAGAAGAGCCAAAAAATTTGGTGAAAAAGACATTTTAGATTCTTTTTATAATATTACAATATAAAAAATTAATGTTAAATTTAATTTAAAATTACCATGGATACCCATCCTATGTCTCAGTTATCTTCTAGTTCAGCTATTATACCTTGGCCAAATCTTCTGGAATCTTGGCAAAATAAAATTAAATCATCTTTAATAACTGACAAAAATCCAGATTATTTAATTTATCCTGAAAATGAATTAGCCTTATCAGAAATAGTTACCTTTGCCAGTAATAATAAACAAAAAATAATTATTTGTGGTAATGGTACTAAATTAGATTGGGGAGGATTAGTTACGCAAGCAGATTTAGTAATTAGTACCCGTAATCTAGATCGTATCATCGAACACGCTGTTGATGACTTAACCCTTACTGTAGAAGCAGGAGTTACCTTAAAACAAATTCAAAAAATCCTCAAACCTTTTAATCAATTTCTTCCCCTCGATCCCAGTTACCCAGAAACAGCTACCATAGGAGGCATAGTCGCTACCGCCGACAGTGGAAGTTTAAGACAACGTTATGGGGGAGTAAGGGATTTAATTCTAGGATTATCCTTTGTACGAGCCGATGGTGCAATCGCTAAAGCTGGAGGTAGAGTAGTTAAAAATGTAGCAGGATACGACTTAATGAAACTATTTACCGGTTCTTATGGGACTTTAGGGATAATTTCTCAAGTTACCTTGCGATTATATCCGTTACCCCCAGTTTCTGCCACAATTACTCTAACCGGAGATGCTGAAGCTATTGAAAAAGCTCGACAAATATTAGTTAATTCTGCCTTAACTCCCACTGCTGCGGATATTATCTCATCTTCTTTGATCAATCAATTAAACTTAGGAGAGGGCATGGGATTAATAATTCGCTTTCAAAGTATAGGAGAAAGCGTTCAAGAACAAATAAAAATCACAACAAAATTAGGACAAGAATTAGGGTTAGAAATCGCTCATTATCATGACATTAATGAGCATAATTTATGGCTCAAATTAAATAATTTAAACAGTTCTATTATTGCTAAAGCTGGAATTTTACCAACAGAATCAGTTACAATGCTAAATGAGACTAAAAGTTTAGGTATTATTAATGTTAGTAGTGGTTTAGGTAAATTATATCTTGATAATTTAGAACAGGTTAAGAAAAATAGATTATATTGCGAACAAAATCAAGGTTTTTTAACTATTTTATCTAGTTCTAAAGAAATTAAAAATAACTTAGAGCCTTGGGGATATTTTGGTAATTATTCAGAAATAATATCTAATCTTAAAAAACAATTCGATCCAAATAATATTTTCAATTGGGGACGTTTTTCTTAAAACAAGGATGAAAAAGAATTTATATTAAAATTAATTTAGTTAATAAAAGGATATAATTCATGACAAATAATGAAACTTTTTTAAAAGGTTTTGATAGTAAAAATTCTCCTAAACAAAACTTAATTGATACTTGCGTCCATTGTGGTTTTTGTTTATCAACTTGTCCTAGCTACCGAGTAATTGGTAAAGAAATGGATTCTCCTCGGGGCAGAATTTATTTAATGGACGCTATTAATAAAGGGAATGCTGTTTTAGACGAGACAACAACTCAACACTTTGATTCCTGTTTAGGATGTTTAGCTTGTGTTTCTACTTGCCCTTCTGGAGTTGAATATGATAAATTAATTTCTGATATTCGTCCTCAAGTAGAAAGAAATCAACCTCGCAATTTAGGCGATCGTTTAATTAGAACTTTAATTTTTAATATTTTCCCTTATCCTAAACGCTTACAATTACTATTGCCTAGCTTTTGGTTTTATCAAATTTCTGGGCTACAAAATCTGATTAGAAAAATTCAATTATTAGAAAAAATTTCTCCTCGTTTAGCTGCAATGGAGTCTATTTTACCTCAAGTAACTAAAGATTGTTTCAAGGATAATTTACCAGATATTATTCCAGCCCAAGGAGAAAAACGCTATCGAGTTGGTTTTATTTTAGGTTGCGTTCAAAGATTATTTTTCTCACCAGTAAATGAAGCCACAGTTAGAGTTTTAACTGCTAATGGTTGCGAAATAGTTATTCCTAAAACCCAAGGTTGTTGTGCTGCCTTACCAGCCCATCAAGGTCAAGAAATGCAAGCTCAACTGTTAGCTAAACAAATGATTGATAGCTTTGAAAATACCGATGTTGATTGTATTATTATCAATGCTGCTGGTTGCGGGCATACCCTAAAAGAATACGGTCATATTTTAGCAGATGATCCAGAATATCAAGATAAAGCTAAAGCTTTTTCGGCAAAAGTTAGAGATGTACAAGAATTTTTAGCTGAAGTAGGATTAACCACTAAATTGTCACCAATAACTGAAGAAAAATTGACAATAGTTTATCAAGATGCCTGTCACTTATTACACGGACAAAGAATTAGTTTGCAACCCCGTCAATTATTACAAAATATACCCAATGTACAGTTAAAAGAACCAATTGATGCAGCTTTATGTTGCGGTAGTGCTGGGGTTTATAATATGTTGCAGCCTGAAGTTGCCAATGAATTAGGACAGCAAAAAGTTACTAATTTATTAAACACAGGTGCTGATTTAATTGCCTCACCCAATCCCGGATGTGCCTTACAAATTAAGAAGCATTTAAGTTTACAAGGAAAAGAAGTTAAATTAATGCATCCAATGGAATTATTAGATTATTCTATTCGGGGAATTAAATTATAACAATTTATATATTTTTTGGTGGGCAAAATATGCTTTGAGAATTTCCCGTAAACTTGCTTTGTCGGTTTGGCCCACCCTACTTTAAGTGGTACTTTATTTAACCACAAGTCCCTAAACAGAATTTGTTATAAAATCATCACAAGAACATCATTTTAAATAGATATTATTACTATAATGATAGGTTTGGGAATAAAAACAAAACCTAACAGACAGTAGAGCTAAGAAAATCAATATTTACTGTTAATATTTCATTGAAATGGGCATAGGAGAGTTATGGTAACACAAGTACAATCTCAACACAATTATGAAAATAAAACTCAAGAAATAGCTAAACAACTAATCGAAGCAACTAGAGAAAAACGAGGAATTTTTGATAAAATTCGCGATCAAATGCGCTTAGATGATAAGCTCATGGAATGGGCAATGAGTAACCCCGGTTTAAAAGTAAATTTATTTAGATTTATTGATAGTATTCCTGCGCTGCAAAGTAATACAGAAATTGCTAATCATTTGCAGCAATATATGTCCGATGAATCCGTAGAATTACCATCAGCTTTAAAGGGATTACTTAACTTTGCCGATGCCAATACTCCTCCCGCACAATTAGCCGCAGCTACTGTTACTAAAGCAGTGGAAACTTTAGCTTATAAATATATATCTGGGGCAAATATTAAAGAAGTAATTAAAACAGTAGAAAGACTTAGAAAAGAAAAAATGGGTTTTACCATTGACTTATTAGGTGAAGCCGTAATTACTGAAATAGAAGCTCAATCCTATTTAGATAGATATATTGAGTTAATGGAAAGTCTTTGTGAGCAGAGTAAAAAATGGTCTAATGTTCCCGAAATAGATAATTCTGAGGATGGTGATTTATCAAAAGTACAAGTATCAGTAAAATTAACTGCATTTTATTCTCAATTTGACCCTTTAGATCCAAAAGGTAGTAAAGAAAAAGTATGCGATCGCATTAGAATTTTATTAAGAAAAGCTAAAATTTCAGGTGCTGCCGTTCATTTTGACATGGAGCAGTATGTCTATAAAAATATGACTCTAGAAATACTTAAAGAGTTATTAATAGAGGAAGAATTTAAAGATAGAACCGATATTGGCGTAACTTTACAAGCTTATTTGCGTGACTCCTATCAAGATTTAGAAAATTTAATTACTTGGGCGAAAAAAAGAGGTAATCCTGTTACCGTCAGACTGGTAAAAGGAGCATATTGGGATCAAGAAACCATTAAATCTTTACAAAATCACTGGCCACAACCTGTCTATAATCACAAGCCAGAAACAGATATTAATTATGAAAAAATGACCCAATTGTTATTAGAAAATAATCAATATCTCTATGCCGCAATAGGTAGTCATAATGTCCGCACTCAAGCCTTAGCTTGTGCCATTGCCGAAACCTTAAACATTCCCCGTCGCCGTTTTGAATGTCAAGTTTTATATGGTATGGGAGATAGTTTAGCAAAAGCATTAGTAAAACGAGGACATCGGGTAAGAGTTTATGCTCCCTATGGTGAATTATTGCCCGGCATGGCTTATTTAATTCGTCGTTTATTAGAAAATACAGCTAATAGTTCTTTTCTACGTCAAAATTCTGAAGAAAAACCCATTGCCGAATTAATTTCACCTCCCCAATTATCTTCAGAAGAAAATATCCCTCCTAGCCCCTCTCTAGTAAGGGGGGAAAATGCTCAGTTTCCTAATGCTCCAGATACAGATTATGCTAAGACAAAATTACGCCATCAAGCAGAGCAAGCTTTAGTAAGAGTTAAAAGTAATTTAGGTAAAACCTATTTACCATTAATTAATGGAGAATACGTTCAAACTACAGATTTTGTAGATTCTGTTAACCCTTCTAAATCCCAAGAAATTGTCGGTAAAATAGGTTTAATTTCCGTTGAGCAAGCCCAAAAAGCCATTGAATCTGCGAAAAAAGCCTTTCCAGCTTGGAGTAAAACCACCGCTCAACAAAGAGCAGATATTTTAAGAAAAGCGGCAGAAATTATGGAAAATCGCCGTCACGAATTAAATGCTTGGATTTGTTTAGAGGTAGGAAAAATTCTCCCTCAAGCAGATGCCGAAGTTTCGGAGGCAATAGATTTTTGTCATTATTATGCCGATGAAATGGAAAGATTAGATCGAGGCTATATCTATGATATAGCAGGAGAAACCGACCGTTATTTCTATCAACCTAGAGGAATTGCGGTGGTAATTTCCCCTTGGAATTTCCCCTTTGCCATTGCTACAGGGATGACAGTTGCCGCTTTAGTTACAGGCAATTGTACCCTGTTAAAACCAGCAGAAACCTCCACCGTAATTGCTGCGAAAATAACTGAAATTTTAGTAGAAGCGGGGATTCCCCAAGGAGTTTTCCAGTATGTGCCGGGTAAAGGCTCTGTGGTGGGGGCTTATATGGTTAAACATCCTGATGTGCATCTTATCGCCTTTACTGGCTCGCGGGAAGTAGGTTGTCGCATTTATGCCGATGCTGCCATGGTGCAACCCAAGCAAAAGCATCTCAAACGGGTAATTGCCGAAATGGGTGGTAAAAATGCCATTATTATTGATGAAAGTGCCGATTTAGATCAAGCCGTAGTTGGGGTAGTTCAATCAGCCTTTGGTTACACTGGACAAAAATGTTCTGCTTGTTCTAGGGTAATTGTGTTAGAAACTATTTACGAACAGTTTTTATCTCGTTTTGTAGAAGCAACTAAATCCTTAAATATAGGTGCTACCGATAACCCTAGCATACAAGTTGGGCCAGTGATTGATGGAGTCGCTCAAAAACGAATCAAAGAATATATTGAAATTGGGCGCAAAGAGGGTAAGGTTGTCTTAGAAACCACTGTACCAGATACGGGATATTTCGTTAGCCCTACTATTATTAGTGAAGTTGCTCCCGATGCTACCATTGCTCAAGAAGAAATTTTTGGCCCTGTGGTTGCGGTAATTAAGGTAAAAGATTTTGACGAAGCTTTAAAAGTAGCTAATGGCACAGATTATGCTTTAACTGGGGGTTTGTATTCTCGCACACCTAATCACATTGAGCGTGCTAGTCGAGAGTTTGAAGTGGGTAATTTATATATTAATCGTACCATTACAGGTGCGATCGTTGCTCGTCAACCCTTTGGCGGTTTTAAAATGTCTGGAGTTGGTTCTAAAGCAGGAGGCCCAGATTATTTGTTACAATTTCTAGAACCCAGAGTAGTAACAGAAAACGTCCAACGTCAAGGCTTTGCTCCCGGAATTGTCGATTAAAATATATATAACCCGTTTCAAGCGGGTTATATATATTTTAGTTATCACAACCTCTAAACAATTATGTCAACATCTTTCCCCTATCAACAGCTTGAGCAAAGTATTATTCAGATTATTACTTCTGATTTAGATGTAAATACAATGCTCACTGATATTGCCGAAGAATTGGGAAAAAGTTTTTCTGTTGATATTTGTTTAATTATACCTAGCTTGATTGAAACTAATAAAAAAAATAATATTTATTTATGGCCTGTCGAGGCAAGATTTAATCTTGATAGTATTAGTAATTTACACATTAATGAAATTACCAATTTAGGTTTATTAGCAATTAATAATCTTCAAGACACTGAATTTAATAAAGCCTTTAAAAATCTTGGTTTATCAGCTTTATTAATCAATAATATTTCTTTTTCGGCTAATATTAGTGGAGTAATTATTTTAGGCAAGTATGATTCATATAATTGGAATAAAAATGAAATAGTTTTAATCAAAAATATTTCTTCCTTACTATCTCTTGCTTTACGATTATATCAATTACAAGAACAGGCTAAACTTACTAATAAATATGAAACTATTTTTCGAGAAATTAGTGGAACATTATTACAAACATCTTCGATTAATTCTTTATTAAAATTAGCCTTAGAAGCAATAGTTAAGGCAATACAAGTTAGTCATGGATTAATTATTACTCTTAAATATGCGAATCCTTTATTTAAGAGATTGGGACATAAGGTAAAACCTCAAGGAAAAGCTGAAGTTGTTTACCGTTCAAAAAATAGTCAAGATGAAGATGAACATGAAGATGAAAACGAGAAAAACTATTCCTGTAAGTTATCCGAATCACTATTAATTCTTGAAGCTTTAAAACAAGCACCTCAACCTTTAGCTATAGATAATGTCAATGATTTTTCTGATTTACTAGAAATTAATCCCCCAATTATTTTTAATCCTCAAACAATGGCTTCCTTATTATTTATTCCGATTATGGGAAGCATGACAAGTGAATCAAAAACACCCATTATTTTAGGTTTAATTCTTTTACAAGATACTAAACTTCATTGTTGGTCTGAGCAAGAGTTACAATTAGTTAATTGGGTTAGCATTCAGCTAAGTATAAACATTTTACATAATCAATCTTTAAGTAGGGTACAAGAATTAGTAGAGGAAAGAACATCTCAACTGAAATGGAGTTTAGACGTTCAAGCTAAATTATCAGAAAAAATGCGTAAGCAATTAGAAGAATTACAACAATTAAATAAACTTAAAGATGATTTTCTTAGTAGTATGAGCCATGAACTAAATACTCCTCTCACCACTATGAAAATGGCTATTAAAATGCTACGTGAAGCAGAATGTTCTCCTGAGCGTCAAGCAAAATATTTAGATATTTTAGAACAAGAATGGAATAGAGAATATAATTTAATTAAAGATTTATTAACATTACAGCAAGTGGAATCCAATAAATTATCTATTCAACCTCAACAAATAAGTTTAAATGAAATAGTTGATAAGTTATCAGAAGTATTTATAGAGAAATGGTCTGCTACTAAAGGTTTAAGTTTAGTAATCAATTATGATTATGGCACTAGAAGAAACCAAGTTTTATCTTCTGATTTTCAAGTATATAGTGACCCCTATACTTTAGAACAAATTATTACTGAACTATTACTAAATGCGGGAAAATATGCCGAACCTGATACAGAAGTTCAACTTAATATAAGTCGAAAAATAACTATTCAAGGTTATCAAATAATTTTAAGTATTACTAATTATGGTTGGGGAATTTCAGAAGAAGAAAAAAAATATGTTTTTGATAAATTTCGTCGAGGCAAAGGAGTAACAGATAGTGCAATTCCGGGTACGGGTTTAGGTTTAACTATGGTTAAATCTTTGGTAGAACATTTAGATGGTACTATTGAGGTTTCTAGCGAGCCAACGGAAAATTTACCTACTTATGTAACTTCTTTTACAGTAACATTACCTCAGTTAATTCAGTAGTCAGTTAATAAATAAATAATGAAAAATCAAAATTTTTTCACAAGAAAACAAACATTTTTTGATAGATGGGCAACTAATTATGATTGTCTTTTAACTACAGTATTCTATCAAGCTATTCATCAAAGAATATTAGATTATATCACATTAAATGATGGCAATTATATTTTAGATTTAGGTTGTGGTACTGGTAAGCTCCTAAAAAGATTAGGCGAAAAATTTCCGACTATTTCTGCTGTTGGTTTAGATTTATCCGAACAAATGATAACAAAAGCAACCTTTAATAATCAGTTTCCCGTACGAATCAAATTTAAACAAGGTAATGCCGAATCTTTACCTTTTGATAATAATACTTTTGATGGAGTTTTTAATACTATCAGTTTTCTTCATTATCCTAATCCTCAACAAGTCTTTAATGAAATTAGTAGAATATTAAAAAAAGGTGGATATTTTTATTTAGCTGATTTTAATTATAATGATATTTTAAATTTAGGTTCTTTTCCTTTTTCTCCCGGAGGATTAAAATTTTATACTCGCAATCAAATGGAAAATTTTGGAGTTAATTGCGATCTAATTTATCAGGGAAATTATTATTTATTGGCAGGAGTAGTTTTAAATGTTTTCAAAAAAAAATAATATAATAAATAAAACTTACAATAATATTTACCAATAAGTATGATGACAGATAGATTAATTATTTTTACCCGTTATCCCCAAATAGGAAAAACTAAAACTCGCATGATTCCTGCCTTGGGTAAAGATGGTGCTGCTAAATTGCAACGTCGCCTCACCGAACATACATTAATGAATGTGGAAAACTTATCAAATATTAACTTACAAGTTCATTTTTCTGAAGGTAATCAACAATTAATGCAAGAATGGTTAGGTGATAATTTAGAATATATAGAACAAGTTCAAGGTGATTTAGGCCTAAAAATGCAGTCAGCTTTTGAAGCATCTTTTAAGAATAAAATGAGACGAGTTGTTATTATTGGAATTGATTGTCCTGATGTTAATAACGACTTAATAAATGAAGCATTTACTAAATTAGAAGAAGTCGATTTAGTTTTAGGCCCTGCTGCTGATGGAGGTTATTATTTAATTGGTTTATCCCGTTTAATTCCTGAATTATTTATTAATATTAATTGGGGAACTTCTGAAGTATTTAGACAAACTCAAAAAGTTGTTAGTACATTAGCTTTAAAATATTATCATTTACCTATTTTAGCTGATGTCGATCGCCCTGAAGATTTATCAATCTGGGAAAAATATGAATGTGTAAATAACTAGACTTTACTAAATTTAATGTTTAATAAAACTATTGCGTTATTTTGTTTAAAAGTTGAATTACCGGGTAATAATTACTACAAGACTTAAGGGAGCGATGGAAAATAGACAATGCACCTGAATTATCTTGACCTAATAAATGACCGATTCCTTCATTCATCAATAATCCGGGATGTTCTGGATATTTTTGATGACATTGTTTATAATACATTGAAGCTTTTTGATAATTGCCTTTTTTCGCCAGAAAATTTGCTTTGCCTAAGTTTTTTAAAGCTGAATCATGACCTAACATAGATTTAATTTTTAACCAAATTGAGGGAATAATTCCTAAAATAAAAATAAAATTTATAACTATCATTTTCCAGAAAAGTTTATCAGCACAAGTTACACACAAAAATCGACGTTTTGAATAGTAACCATAAATAATTAATAAAAAATAAAAATAAAATTCAGTGTAGCCTTGTACTCGATCAAACATATTGCATTCATCACAGAAATGATAATGTTCTCCTTGGGTAACAATACCAGACATTTCTTTAAAAACAGTTTCACAAAATCGACAATAAATATAGGAACTGCGATTTAATCCTGATAAATCAATTGTTGCTTCACAATGGGGACAAGTCACTGAATAAAATAAATTTCCTTGACCATTTTTGATTAATTCCTGTTGTTTTTGCTCTACTATTTGTTTTGAACTAATGCGATCGATCCATCTCTCTAAAATTAAAGTATTTGTTTGATAAATTTCTAAAACTAAAATAGAATTATCGACTAAATTTTTTAAAATATTTTGACTAAGGGAAGCACTGGATGATATGGCTAAAACTAGACGATTATCACGGGTACTGCTATCAGTAATGTCCTGATAAATTAATCTTTCATCTCCTAATAAAATTTCGGTTTCAGTGGCTTTTCCTTTTTTGGCAAAAAAACCTTGTGCGTAACCATTTTTTACATACTTAAATTTAAAAATAAGTTCAGAATTTGATGTTTTCATGATGAAAATTATCCGATCCAATGATTAATGTATAACAATCTAACTGCGCTTTTTAGTTAGGTGAAACACTAATAAAAAAACACTAATAAAAATTTAAACTGTATCACCAAAATGAGAAATAATAGCGATCGCATCTAAAGCGGAAATTGTGCCATTATTATCTATATCTACACCTCCATTGCCATCATTTCCTAAACTATTAATGGCGATAATAGCGTCAATAGGGCTGATTTTTCCATCTTGATTCACATCCCAAGGTAAATCCCTGGTTTCAAAGACAAAATTTTCATCAGTAAAAGGAGCATCGTGAAATACAGTGACTATATTGTTATCTGCCAAAGTAAATTGAGAAAATACTCCTCCTCCGATTACTGTGCCTTCTTGGGTAATTTTATTGAGTAATTTTTCACTGCTGTTAATATTTAACTCTGGGGATATTTGCAATAAGTCGTCTGTTACTTCAAAGTCATTAATACTGTCATTTCCCGCCTCAGAGCCAATAATAAAGCGATCGCGTCCTTGTTGCCCAAATAAGCTATCATTACCTTCCCCTCCAGAGAGTAAATCATCTGCCTCTCCTCCCTGAATTTGATCATTTCCATCTCCTCCAAAAAGAGTATCGTTATTATTTTCACCAAAAAGAGTATCGTTTCCCCCTAAACCATTTATAGAATCGTCAAGAATAGTTCCAACAATAACTTCTCCCGCTTCTGTTGCCAGAGGTAAAGACTCTCCTATATTCGTAAAACCGTCAATTTCATAGCCAATATCGGCTAAAATAGCTAAATCAAGTTGACTGGGAAAAGTTCGACCAGAATTAGAACTAGCCATCAAATTGGCTTCATTATTAAGGGAAAAATCTAAATCAATATGGACTAAATCTGACTCTAAAGGAACAGAATTTCCTGAATTGAGATTAACTGCGTTAAAGCCTGTAAAATTTCCTGCTTCAGTTAATTCTGAAAAAATGGATGCTGTACCAATACCTAAAACATGGGCAATTTCATGTAAAGCAGTGGTAAAAAAATCACTACGGTTAATTGGTATATCGTCGCCATTTTCTGGAGTTTCATCAAAAAACCAGTCTGCTGGATTACCGTTTTTAAAAGACGGAGAAGGATCAAAAGAAATATTACCAGCCCAAGGTTGAAAATCAGAGCTTTTAAGGCGATTAGAAAATATCGTACCTTGCGCATCAACACCAGTAAATCCACCTCTAGCAATAGCATTACTATCTTCTCCAAAAGGAGGAGATTGCACCCCAACAAAAATTAAAATATCATCAATTTCTGAATCTAAAGTAACAGTCGTGTCAACTCCTGTTTGGGGATTAAGTATAGTAAATTCAATACCTGCGGGAATATTAGGAAAGTCATCCTGTAATAAATTTTCCCACACCTGAGCCGCAGCTTCCAAATTTGCTCGGCGTAAAGGCTCGTTAAAAAATCCTTTAGTATCAAAACGATAGTCAAAATCAATTTTCATGATTAATTATATTAGGGTTAAAATCAATAATTTGTTAAAATTTAGATATAAACATTTTACTAGCTAAAATAGAAATGAAAGATGAACAAGATATTTGGCAATTAGGAAATAAAATTATTGTTTTTGTTGGTGGAGGAGCTTTTTTAGGAGGGTTAATTGGACAAATACCTGGAGCAATTATTGGTAGTATAATTGCAGGTATTTATGCTATTTTATTTAGACCTGAATCAAAAGATGATGAATCAATTGATTTACAAACAGATTTTTCTAATTAGATAACAATCAATGAATTTAGTTCAGGTTTTATTATTAGCATGGCTACTTTTAGCATTAATAGTAATTTTACTAGGTTTCTTGAATTATTGTTTCTAGTTGTAGTTTAATATATAGAGTAATTACATCAGAACAATTACTTAATTTATTACAGTTTGATATTTATGCACTTTTATTAGGAGGAGTTGCTGTAATTTGGTTATCTTTTCAGCAAATTTTTTCTATTTTTAAATAACTAATCTGATATAAGTTATAAATCAGAGTTTGAGTTCTCATTATAAAAATTTAACATAAATCTTTTATACAAAAATATTATGAATCACTTATCGAAAAAATTATTGTTGATGGGTAGTAGTGGTATCACCATTCTAACTTTTTTCATGCTCTTAGGTGCATGGCGCATGGGCAATGGTTTCCTTGATACGATTTCTGGATTTTTTCAACCAACTCAGCCTCAAGTTGATATTCCCACCTTAATTGTCGAGCAAATGCGAGATGCGAGCGAGTTAACCACCACCGTATTTGTTACCCAAGCATTTGTACCTACCAGTGCCGATCGCAAATTAGGAGAATTAGTCGTTGCAACCACCAAATTATTATACTTAGCTCATGGTGAAGTAAGAGCAGGAGTTGATTTAAGTGAGTTAACTCAAAATGATATTAAAGTAATTAATAATGAAGTTGAAATAACATTACCACCGGCCGAAATTATTGATAGTAAAATTGATGTCAATAGTTCCCAAGTATATGATTATAATAGAGGTTTTTTAGGATTAGGCCCCGATGTTGCACCGGATTTACAAACCTTAGCCCAACGAGAAACCTTATCTAAAATTGTTGATAGTGCTTGCAGTCAGGGAATTTTAGAACAAGCTAACAAAAGTGCAGTTTTCACCGTCACAAAATTATTAAATACTTCAGGATATAAAAATGTAGAAGTTAAAACTTCTCCTCTTCAACCATGTCAAAAAACTGGTATAAATTAACAAAGATTTTTCTATAATTCACAATCCATGAACAAAAAATTAATTTGGTATATTAAAGCGCAAATTGGAGTTTTAATGTTTCCCTTTGGCTTATGTTTATTTGGGGAAGCCGTTTCCCACAGAATTAATGGACAACCTTGGTTTTGGTTAGGTACAATTAGTTTAGTGGTAATTAATGCCGGCATTGGTCTAATGATTGAAAGTGGTTTAATTTCAGGTTTTCCTAAAGATTAGCTGAGGAGTTTGTTAAATAAGGATTTCAAAGAAAATTTAATTAATTATCCCTTGGTTTTTGTAAAGTGATGTTGCAATTACCTTGAAATTTCTGAAATATCCTCTAAAACTAGATCATAGCCGAAATAGTAAACATTATCTCACCTTATTTTCACCGAATAGCTATGAATACAGAAATACAAAAGTATCGCATGATCTGCACTTTAACCTTTGGGGACATTTATGGACAGATCATTGTTTGGTTAGGTGTTATTTTCCTAACTTTAGCGACAACCTTAGCCCTATGGAGTAGTACCCGTCAAATTTACGCTTTGGCAACCGTTGGTATTGTTTTAGTGCTATCTCTACCTTTTCTATTATTTGCCTTTGTGACTACTTTATTAAATCACATTGAATTTGCACCCATAGAAGATCATTTAAAAAGCCGTAAAGTCGAACCAGCAAAACGTCAGTCCAATCAAACCGAACAAGTAGCTAGTTAGTTCTTGACTGATAATTATTGTGGGTGGGCTATGCCCACTTTTATTTTTATTCCCCTATGAACAAAGTTAATATTTGTAACATAAAACAACAAAACTATTGCTTAAGTAACAAACTAATAAAGAGATATTAAATTAAAACATAGGGAGAAATTAATTTATGAAATTAGCTTACTGGATGTATGCAGGCCCAGCCCACATAGGTACTCTACGCATTGCTAGTTCTTTTAAAAATGTTCATGCGATTATGCACGCACCCTTAGGAGATGACTATTTTAATGTCATGCGCTCCATGTTAGAAAGGGAAAGAAATTTTACTCCAGTAACCGCTAGTATAGTCGATCGCAACGTACTCGCTAGAGGTTCACAGGAAAAAGTAGTTGACAATATTGTTCGTAAAGACCAAGAAGAGCATCCAGATTTAATTGTGCTTACTCCCACCTGCACCTCTAGTATTCTACAAGAAGATTTAGCTAACTTTGTCAGCCGCGCTCAACTTGAGGCTCAAGGAGATGTCATGTTAGCCGATGTTAACCATTATAGAGCTAATGAATTAGAAGCAGCAGATCGCACTTTAGATCAGATTGTTCAATTTTATATTAATAAAGCTTGCAAGCAGGGAGATTTACCCGAAGGAAAAACTGAAAAACCTTCCGTCAATATCATCGGTATTTCTACTTTGGGTTTCCACAATCAACATGACTGCACCGAATTAAAACGTTTGATGGCAGATTTAGGCATTGAAGTTAATGAAGTTATCCCCGAAGGTGCATCGGTAAATAACCTGAAAAATTTACCTAGAGCTTGGTTTAATCTTGTACCTTACCGAGAATTGGGCTTGTTAACCGCAAAATATCTAGAAACTGAATTTGGTACGCCCTATGTTGATATTACCCCTATGGGTGTAGTCGAAACCGCTCGTTGTATTCGTAAAATTCAGCAGGTAATCAACGCTCAAGGTGCAAATGTTGACTACGAAGAATATATTAACAATCAAACTTTATACGTTTCCCAAGCAGCTTGGTTTTCTCGTTCCATTGACTGTCAAAACCTAACTGGTAAAAAAGCCGTAGTTTTTGGCGATAACACCCATGCAGCAGCAATGACGAAGATTTTAGCGAGGGAAATGGGCATTCATGTAGTTATGGCGGGTACTTACTGCAAATATGATGCAGATTGGTTCAGAGAGCAGGTTAGTGAATATTGTGATGAAGTCCTAATTAGTGAAAATAACGGTGAAATTGGCGATGCGATCGCACGTATTGAACCTTCCGCCATTTTTGGTACGCAAATGGAGCGTCACGTGGGCAAACGTTTAGATATTCCCTGCGGAGTTATTGCTGCCCCTATCCATATTCAAAACTTCCCCATCGGCTATAAGCCTTTTGTGGGTTATGAAGGCACAAACCAGCTTGCTGACTTGGTTTATAACTCCTTTACTTTAGGAATGGAAGATCATCTTTTAGAAATTTTTGGAGGACACGATACCAAAGAAGTTATTACCAAAGGCATTTCTGCTGGTTCTGATTTGAATTGGAATAAAGAAGCAACAGTTGAATTAAATAAAATACCCGGTTTTGTCCGAGGTAAAGTCAAGCGTAACACCGAAAAATTTGCCAGAGAGCGTGGTATGAACGAAATTACCTTAGAAGTAATGTACGCAGCTAAAGAATCGGTTGGAGCTTAAATTGGTTCGTGGTTAGTAGTTCGTGGTTAGCTAACAGCTAATCGCTAACCGCTAACCGCTAACTACAAACTATTTTTTCTCCCCTTCAATACGTTGACGAAAATCATCAATTGTCATTTTCAAACCTTGTTCTAAGTGAATAGTAGGTTCCCAATTAAGATATTTTTTAGCCTTAGTAATATCAGGTTGTCTTTGTTTAGGATCATCAGATGGTAAAGGTTGATAAATTAAATCTGCGTCAGGATTAACCATGTTTTGAATAGTTTGGGCTAATTCTAAAATAGTGTATTCTCCCGGATTACCAATATTAACAGGCCCAATATAATCACCATTCATTAAGCGCATTAACCCTTCTACCAAATCATAAACATAGCAAAAACTACGAGTTTGCGAACCATCTCCATAAACAGTTAAAGGATTTCCTCGTAACGCTTGAGAAACAAAATTGCTGACTACTCGACCATCATGTTCTAACATTCGAGAACCATAGGTATTGAATATTCGAGCAACACGAATATCTAAATCATGGCCTCGATGATAATCAAAAGCTAAAGTCTCAGCCATCCGTTTCCCTTCATCGTAGCAACTACGAATACCAATACAATTCACATTACCCCGATATTCTTCAGGTTGGGGGTGAACATCTGGATCACCATAAACTTCAGAAGTAGAAGCTAACAAAAATCTCGCTTTTACTCGTTTAGCTAAACCTAACATATTTAGAGTACCTACCACATTAGTTTTAACGGTTTTAATCGGGTTAGATTGGTAATGGACAGGGGAAGCAGGGCAAGCTAAATGATAAACTTGATCCACCTCTAAACGTATCGGTTCAGTAATATCATGTCGTATAAGTTCAAAATAGGGATGATCTAACCAATGGACAATATTACGTTTATGGCCAGTATAAAAATTATCTAGACACAATACCTCATGGCCTTGCTTCATCAAGCGATCGATTAAATGAGAACCAATAAAACCAGCACCACCAGTAACTAAAATTTTCATATATCAACTCAAAACTATACCAAGTCTAAGATTAACTTATCTCAACGAAGTTGACAATTATCGCTCTATTGTTTCTATTTTTTGACCTCATCAGGATTACTATTTTATAAAATTAATAATTTTAAATTAATTTTTCAGGTTAAAAAAGTGTATTGATTTAGGAAAAATATCGATAAATTGCAACAAATGTTACCATACTAAATCAATTTTTACCTACTCAAATTAAAATGTATATCTTCAGCAAAATAATTAAAAATTAGCTAGAATTATTCTAATCTAAAAATTTTCTAGCTAATTATGTGTCGCTTATTAGGTTATCTTGGCCCAAAAATTGAACTCGATAAAATATTATATAAACCCCAACATTCTTTAATTGTACAAAGTTATCAACCTAAAGAAATGACTTCTGGTTTACTTAATGCCGATGGTTTTGGTATTGGTTGGTACAATTCTCACAAGTCAACATATCCTTACAGTTACAAAAATATTTTACCAATTTGGAGCGATCCTAATTTATTACAATTAAGTAATTATATTGAATCCCATTGTATATTAGCCTATGTCAGAAGTGCAACACCCGGACTTGCTGTTGACTTAAGTAATTGTCAGCCTTTTATTAAGGATGATGTTATGTTTATTCATAATGGTTTTATTGATAAATTTCGTCACACTTTATACCGTCCAATTCGTAATTTTTTAGATGATACTCATTATAAATTAATTCACGGAACTACAGATTCAGAACATATTTTTGCTTTAATAATGCAATATTTTCAATCATCTAATAATTTAGAAGAATCTGTTAGCAAAGCTTTGCATAAATTAACAAAATTAGCACAAGAATATAATACTGATTTTTCCGCTAATATTATTATTAGTGATGGTAAAAAGTTAATTGTTTCTCGTTATGCCACTAGAGAACCAGTTCCTAGTCTTTATTGGTTAAAAGATGATTTATTATATTCTGAAGGAATAATTATTGCTTCAGAACCTTTATTTGAAGGAAATTGGCATACTTGTATAGAAAATAATGTAATTTATAAGTTTACTTTAGAGGCAATTGAGCAACTACCTCTAATCACAAATTAATTTTTTATTTTTGCATTGCTTTCTGCATTTTCTCTCGAAAAGCTGCCAACATTTCGGGAGTAGGTGCAGTTTTTTGCCAACTTTCTCTTTGATTTAATTTTTCAGACCAAATTTTTAATTTTGGATAATTATCTAAGGATATTTTTATTAATGGAAAAACAGAAACAACCGTACCTAAAACACATTCTGCTAAGGTAATATTTTCACCACTAAAGTAAGTTTTATCTCCCAATAATTCTTCAAAAAATCTCAAATTATTGGCAATTTTATCCCGAGCTTCTTTGATAACTTCTGGTTCTACTTCTCCCATTCCTAAAGCTTGACGAGTTAAAGGAGTCATAGAGGGAGCAAGTTCATTTATGGTTAGCATTTCCACCATTTTAACTATAGCTAAAGATTCAGGATTTTTAGGTAATAAAGAAGGAGTAGCATATTTAGCTTCTAGATAATCTAAAATAGCTAAAGACTCAATTACTCTAAAACCATGATCAATTAATACAGGAATATGATGAAATGGATTTAATTTGACAAATGATGGTTCAAATTGATCTCCATTTAATTTCATTTCTACTAATTCAAATTCGAGTTGTTTTTCTAAAAGTGCAACCCAAACTCGTCGTGAATTGAAAGATAGAGGAACATGATATAAAGTCAACATTTACTTACACCAATTTAGGTTGATTCCTGTTGTTATATTTTACTTTTCTAATTCTAAGTTAAAATTTTTTAAAATTTCTTAAATAACACAAATTTAGATATATAGGAATTATATTTGGTAAGCTGTCAGCTGTCACGTATTTAAATTAGTGTTTGAGAGTTCTTATATTAACCTGAAAACTGCTGTAACTATGAATCCCAAACCACGAACTACCCTCGCGAAAGCGACGGCGAAGCCTCCCCACCAACCACGAACTAACTTAATAATTTGTCCCGGTATTCATTCCTCAAAATTAAATGATGGTTTTTTAAATGGTTTGCAATTAAAAAATAATTATTTAATATTTCCAGAACACGAAAAATTTGCCTATTCTTCCGAGAAAATCTTGACATTCATCCAAAAATATGCTGATAATAATTTTCATATTATCTTCATTGCCTTTAGTGCAGGGGTAGTAGGTGCGATCGCAGCAGCTTTACAATTGCAAAAACATAGGCAAATAAAAGCCTTCATTGCTTTAGATGGTTGGGGAGTACCCTTAATGGGCAACTTTCCTATTTACCGTCTGAGTCATGATTACTTTACCCATTGGAGTTCAAATATTTTAGGTGCAGGGGAACATAATTTTTATGCTTATCCCCCAGTACCTCATCTATCATTATGGCAATTTCCTCAACAAGTACAAGGTTATTATGTCAAATCCCTTGGATGTCAAATCAAATGTAATGCGGCTGAATTTATAGCTGATATTTTGCTAAAATATTAAGAAATATAACGAATGTCACCATAATATAACCTAAATTTGGCTCAACTGAAGAAGGTAAAGATAAAATTAACACTATTAAGCCCAACTTGTATCAAAATATATGTAATAGGGTTGTATATTAAATAACAATTAAGGTGGTAATATAAATCGTGGTATCGACAAGTATTCCTAAAACATCATCAACTGCAAATATTATTCCCCAACGTCGCACAGGTGCTTACGCATTGATTGATAGTTTAGTTCGTCATGGCGTTAAACATATCTTTGGCTACCCCGGAGGCGCAATTCTTCCTATATATGATGAATTATATCGAGCCGAAGCAAGGGGCGACATTGAACATATTTTAGTCAGACACGAACAAAGTGCAGGCCATGCCGCAGATGGTTACGCTCGCGCTACGGGTAAAGTCGGAGTATGCTTTGCTACATCAGGCCCAGGCGCAACCAACTTGGTTACAGCCTTAGCTACTGCTCACATGGATTCTATCCCCATCGTTGCTATTACAGGACAAGTACCCCTTCCTGCCATTGGTACAGATGCCTTTCAGGAAACTGATATTTATGGAATTACTCTGCCTGTAGTTAAACATTCCTACGTGGTACGCAATGTTGAAGACATGGCCCGTATCGTTGCTGAAGCCTTCCATATTGCCAGCACAGGAAGACCAGGCCCTGTTTTAATAGATGTACCTAAAGACGTTGGTTTAGCCGAATATGACTACGTACCAGTAGATTATGATGAGGTAAAATTACCCGGATATCGCCCCACAGTTAAAGGTAATCCTCGACAAATTAATGCTGCTTTACAGTTACTCGAAGCTACGGAAAAACCCCTCTTATATGTTGGTGGAGGTGCGATCGCATCTAATGCCCATGCTCAAGTAGAAGAATTAGCCGAACGTTTCCAGATTCCTGTCACTACCACCTTAATGGGTATAGGTGCATTTGACGAGCATCATACTCTCTCAGTGGGAATGTTGGGAATGCACGGTACAGCCTATGCTAACTTTGCTGTCAGTGAGTGTGATTTATTAATTGCCGTTGGTGCAAGATTCGACGATCGCGTCACAGGTAAGTTAGATGAATTTGCCAATCGTGCTAAAGTTATTCATATTGATATTGATCCTGCCGAAGTTGGTAAAAACCGCGCCCCTAATGTGCCGATTGTTGGTGACGTGAGAAGGGTATTAGAACAAATTTTACAACGAGCTAGAGAATTAGATTTACCCAGCCATACTGATAAAACCAAGCCTTGGTTACAAAGAATTAATCGCTGGAAAACCGAATATCCTTTAGTTGTACCTAATTATCCCGATTTAATTTCTCCCCAAGAGGTAATTGTTGAAGTGGGCAGACAAGCACCCCATGCTTATTACACCACAGATGTAGGACAACATCAAATGTGGGCGGCTCAATTCCTGAAAAATGGTCCTCGTCGCTGGATTTCCAGTGCTGGTTTAGGAACAATGGGTTATGGTATGCCTGCGGCTATGGGTGCTCAAGTTGCAGTGGGAGACGAGCAGGTTATTTGTATTAGTGGTGATGCTAGTTTTCAGATGAATTTACAGGAATTAGCAACCCTAGCACAATATAACATTAAAGCTAAAACTGTAATTATTAATAACGGTTGGCAAGGAATGGTTCGTCAATGGCAAGAAACCTTTTATGGCGAACGTTATTCCTCATCGAATATGGAAGTTGGGATGCCCAATTTTGAGTTATTAGCTCAAGCCTTCGGGGTTAAGGGAATGGTAGTACGGGACAAATCCGAGCTTAGTGCAGCAATTGCCGCCATGTTAGCCCATGATGGCCCAGTATTACTCGATGTCCATGTGAAGAGAAATGAAAACTGTTATCCGATGGTTGCACCGGGTAAGAGTAATGCTCAAATGTTGGGTTTACCCGAATCTAGTAAACTTCAATCTGATGTTGAAGTAATTTATTGTAGCAATGAAAATTGCCGCACTGAAAATCCTTCTAGTAATAAGTTTTGTCCAGAATGCGGAACTAAACTTTAAACTTGTTAAATTTTTAATTCCACCATGGCACAGGTTTATTAGCCTGTGCTTTAATTTATGTTTACTTTAACGATATTTTTTTAAACATCAATAAATTTCCATATATACTATAAATGTAAAGTAATATTTAATTAAATAAATTTAGTTATCAAAAGACAGTTTAAACAAACAGGAGGTTAAAATGTCCCTCAGACATACTATTAACTCCTCCTTAAAACAGTTGCCAAGAAGATCGTTTTGGGAAGGAGTTGCATCTATTTTAGATATTAGTGGTGGTTATTCTTTAAAAAAAGAATATCGTTATCGTATTTCACCACGTAAAAAAGTTCGTTTCAGAGATGATGCTGCTGCGATTTATTCTGATTGGGCTGCTATTGGTAATGATCTTCGTAAAGTTTTAGTCGAAAATAAGGATAATAAACTTTAGATGTCTCAAGAGAGTAAATCTACTTCTCAGGATTTTAATGAAGAAAACTTTTCAGATCGAGATAAAACATCTAAAATTGAAAGATCGGGAGAATCTAACACTGAATTAAAAGA
>CAYPSO010000034.1:22090-43211 GCA_964413275.1 uncultured bacterium
GAGATAAAACATCTAAAATTGAAAGATCGGGAGAATCTAACACTGA
Source organism: uncultured bacterium (assembly GCA_964413275.1). Classification (GTDB taxonomy): domain Bacteria; phylum Cyanobacteriota; class Cyanobacteriia; order Cyanobacteriales; family JAABRE01; genus JAABRE01. The sequence continues at coordinate 22,137 of CAYPSO010000034.1, forward strand.
ATTAAAAGACAATAGACCTAACCTTGAGAATATCAAGTTACAAGAGGTAGTAGAAGAACTTCATGAGATTATAAGTTTCATTGGAGTGCAACATTTTTCTGGTCCTCTTCCACCTCCAGCAATGTTAAAAGAGTACGAAAATGTTTTACCCGGAAGTGCTGAAAGACTTTTTTTGATGACAGAAAAACAGGCCGAGCATAGAATGTTTATAGAAAAAACTATTGTAAAATCTGATATAAACCGCTCTTTTGTCGGACTTGGAGCAGGCTTTATAATTGCTATGTTTGGATTGGGAAGTTCTTTATATTTGGGATTACAGGGTAAAACTTGGGCTTCAGGAATAATGGGTGTAGGTACTTTGGGAAGTCTAGTAAGTGTTTTTGTTGTACAGAATAAGAAACAAGAACAATCTAATTCTAGCGAAAAAGAATCGGATTCTTAAAATAGGCTTTGTCTATTTATTGCGATCTGCTTGCAGCAGCGCTTCGCTCCCGCGTTAGCGCCACCTCCGGTGATCGCAAAACTGAGCAAATTTTTTAAACTTAACAATTAAACTTTCCGAAAATTTTGATCGCAATTTTGTAGTAGTTTTCATTCACTATGAATTTTGAAAATAATAATTAGGTCAAGTTATGCAGCATCCTTTTGAACTCAAATATTCAGAGCTTAAAGAAATTTTTGAGAAATCTGATGAATCATCACAAAATAATAGTTCATCTGCAAAAAAAATAGACGATCCTATTTTTACCACTCTAGCAATTGGAGAAGAAGGAGGAGACGATCCGATTGTGACCACTCTAGCAATTGGAGAAGAAGGAGGAGACGATCCGATTGTGACCACTTTAGCGATTGGAGAAGAAGGGGGTGTTATTGTTGGAACAGCAGACGATGACACTTTAGTTGGAACTCCCAAAAATGATATTATCTTCGGTTTAGATGGTAATGATAAATTAATTGGCCGTAATGGTAATGATATTCTTAGCGGTGATCGCGGAAATGATGTTTTAAAAGGTGGTAAAGGAGACGATATTCTCAACGGTGGTCAAGGAAAAAATATTCTTAATGGTGGGAAAGGTAAAGATCTGTTTGTCTTAAATAGTGGAAACGGTAAAGATATTATTCAGGATTTCACCGATGGTAGTGATAAATTATTACTTACTGACGGAATAACTTTTGAAGATTTGGCTATTACTTCCCATAAGAATAATACCAAGATTAGTTATGGTGATGATTTATTAGCAATTCTCAAAAATTTTGACTCTGAATTAATTACTGAAGATGACGTAATTGAAGACATTGTAGTAACTACCCAAGCAATTGGGGAAGAAGGAGGCGCTACTACTTTAGCACTTGGAGAAGAAGGAGGTGCTAGCACTTTGGCAATTGGAGAAGAAGGAGGAATTACAGATTCTATTTCTGAATCAGGGGAAATTTTATCTATTACAGACCCAGAAAATTAAATAAGTAGTTGGACTAAATTAGTATAAAACTTGGGTGGTGGGCAATGCTCACAATAATATCTGAATAATAGTTTTACGTTTTTATTAAGCATTTCCCACCCTACTATTAATTTTGTCTGATCGGCTTTAGAGTAACTTAAATAATCTGACGATGCGAATTTTAATTTTAGGCAATTCTCAAGACATTCATGCTGCACAAATACATCGGGCATTAACAGAAACTGGATGTCAAGTACATTATCTAGACTCAGCCTTATTTCCTCAAAAACTTAGTCTGTCTTGGCAACCAGATAATCAACAAGGAGAATTAATTTTTGCTAATGGCGAGCGAGTAAATTTAGCAGAGATTCACAGTGTTTTTTGGCGTACTTTTTCTGGAGTAAAAATTCCTTCCCTAAATGAAACTTATCAACAAAACCTCGCTTTAAATGATTCTATGAGTGCTTTAAGAACTTTAATGCAAGGTACAAAAATTCGCTGGATTAACTCTTGGCAAGCATACCAATTTCACAAAGAAAAACCTCTACAATTAAGTAAGGTTAAGCAATCAGGAGTAAAAATTCCTGATACCTTAATTACAAATAATCCCGATGCCGTAATTCAATTTAGTCAAAGACATAATCAAGCTATTTTTAAGCCTGTTTATGGTGGCGCACATACTAAATTAATTCGTCAAGAGGAACTTGATTTAGAGCGTATTAGTTTGGCTTTGCGTATTTCTCCCATTACTCTTCAAGAATATATTTCTGGTACGAATATTCGCTCCTACGTCATCGGCAAATCAGTTTATTCTGCTGAAATCCGCAGCCCTTCTTTAGATTTTCGTGACGATCGACAAGCACAACTAATTCCAGTTAAAATACCTGATACTATTGAAAAACAATGTCTGAAAATTGCTCAAGCTCTGTGGTTAGAATGGACAGCTATTGATTGGCGTTTAACTCCAGAGGGCGAATATGTTTTTTTAGAAGCTAATCCAAGCCCTATGTTTATTCACTTTGAAAATCAAACTAATTACCCAATTACTGATAAATTAGTTCAACTTCTTCAGGAATAATAAGCAATTTAGTTTTTCAGAAAATAAGTTTAAATTTAATACTTAAAACTGAAAGAAAAAATATTATAAAACTTTGGTAATAACTATGCCTTAGTTGAACTGTGTCATGGAATATGGTATTAATAATCTTTTTTAAATAGTAATTTGCAATCAAATATTTAATGAGGAAAAATAGTATTTAACTTTAAACTAACTTCTGTAAAATTAGGAATATTTATTTTTTCATCTGGTAAAAAAATGCTTTTATTTCTATAATCAAAATTTCCTTGACTATCAGAAAAAGGATTAGTATAAGCTTCTAAACGATTATCCACTAAATTAATAATCCAATAATAATTAATTCGGGCTTCTGCATAAAGCGATAATTTAGTTTCTCTATCATATTTAAGAGTAGAATCAGATATTTCAATAATTAAAATAATATCTTCTACATGAGGATGTCCACTAAGATAATTATCTGTCTTTTTTTGAGCGATAACTAAATCAGGCTCTGGCTCACTATTTAAAGGAAGAATTATTGGCTCTTGTACTCTAATTTCAGCTTGTTTACCTATTAATTCATAAATTTGTTTCCATAATAGAGAATTACAAACTGAGTGAATAGTTCTTTTAGGAGGCATTTCTAGAATTTCTCCTCTAATTAATTCTATCCTCTGATTTTCGGGGAAAAATCCTAAATCTATAAGTTTATGATATTCCTCTATAGTGAATTTTCTGGGAGTAGCAATAACCATCAGATCAAAATTTATATTACCTCTTACCTCTTACCTCTTACCTCTTACTTAATATTAATCCAAATCTCCCGACATCACAGTTGCGATCGCATTTTGAGCATTTTCCTGAAATTCTTTAACATTCACCTGATTTAAAACTGTAATCGCAGCAATCATCCCCAGGGCTTGCAAACTAAAAACCAAACCATAGGCTAAAACTGGTGCAGTAAACAAAGTCTTACCTATATCTAAAACCACACCACCGCTTACTGTCGCTATAGCCCTAGCCATTGCTTGAGCTAAACCCCAAGCACCAATAAATGTACCAGCAGTTTCAGCCGCAGTTAAATCTAACATTAAACTAATAGCCCCGGTGGTAGTTAAACCCGCCGCTAAACCAAATAAAAATACCGCCGATTGTAATACCTTTGCTTGACCAGTAAATCCAGCTAGAATTATTAAACCAAAAGATAAAGCCACCAACACACAACCGAGTTTTGTCGTATTACTTTTGCCCAAACGAGGTACAACTAAAAAACCAGTGGTACTCACACCAATCAATGTACCTAAGCCCCAATAAGCATTAAGTTTAGTAGTTTCAGGAATTGACATCTCAAAAACCTCCCCACCATAAGGCTCTAAAACTGCCTCCTGCATAAATAAACTAATAGTCATTAATAATAAAAAACAGAAAAATATCCCAGTTTGACGACTAGCAGTTAAAACTTTCAAAGCTTTTCCCAAAGTAATACTATCTTCTCGATTAACAAAAGATGAGCGAGTAGTATAACGAGAATATTTTTTTTCAATACCAACAGTCGCAGCTAAAGCTAAACCAATTACTATCAGGGGTACAACGATAAATAAGCTATTAATGGGCGATTTAAGGGTTTCTAGGGGCGTTTGGATGATATTTTCTCCTAAAAGCAACTGACTACCGACATTTACTCCTAAAATCATCCCACTTTGTTGAACTTTTTTTAATAAAATACCACCACTAATACCACCAATAATAATTCCCACCATCAACATTGACCAAGATGTACCAACAATTTTAGAACGATTATCCTCGTCAGAAACATCTACTAATAGGGCGGCAAAGGGTGTAGAACTAGAACTAAGAGCCAACCCATACAAGAAAAAAGTCAGCCCTAAAAGTATAGTAAAAAAAGTAGTTTGGCTATTCCATAGCCATCCCCCTGCTTCTCTAACTATGTTTCCTAAATGCCACATAATTTGCACTGCTAAAAAGGCAGCACAGGAAAAACCCATTGCCCCCAGCCAAACATAACCACTACGATGTAGCTTAAATAAGGGTTTTGAATCTGATAATTGACCAAACCAAACTCTGGCAGGAGCAACAAATTGGTGCATAGCCAAAGCACCTGCGGCGACAGTAGCCGGAATACCTAATTCGCTAATCATGACTCGATTAAGAATACCCAAGGTAAGAATAGACATAATGCCCAATCCCATCTGAAATAATCCTAAACGAAACATAGTTAATAAATTAACTTTAGGAGGAGGAGTAAGAGATGATGATAGTGTTTGTTCTATGGTCATTATTTATTATTAGTAAAGTAGTTTATAAATTATTATTCCTATTGAATTATAGATTATTTGGTAATTAATAAATAGGGAATAGGTAATAAGTTATAGTTGATATTAATTAGGTAATTACTCTTAACAAATAACGAGGAACTTATAATCAATAAGATTGTTATATTCAAAATCATGAAATTAAAGTAAAAGGGGAGATATGGTTATCCCCCTATACTTTAAATTTTCTCTCCCAAGAATTTTTTAGGGATTGAATAATTAATTGTTTTTGATATAGCCTATTTTTTTGTATGACAATTGACATAGATGTAAGTGGGTAATGCAATAAAGCCTTACTCATGAAATTCAAACTAGAAAAAAATCCCGAAGAATTTTAATATAAACGACTTAAGACATAATCAGTTAAATCCATTAAAGCTTGGGATGATGTTGATGGTTTAAGACAACTTAAACTTTCGGCTGCTAATTTTCCGTGATTACTCGCCAAAGCAAGGGAACGTTCAATGGCATTGTTTTGTTTTACGATATTAAGAGCTTCTTCTATGTCCCCATCTTCACTAAATTCCCTTTCAATCAATTTAATCAAATAGGAATTTTCTTCCATCGCAAATAATACAGGAGCAGTTAAATTACCACTAATTAAATCTGAACCCGCAGGTTTACCCAATACTTCTGTAGAAGCTGTAAAATCTAAAATGTCATCTACTATTTGAAAGGCTAAACCAAGATTTTTACCATATTCATAGAGACTTTCTGCTAATTCTGAAGATTCGTTACTTAAAATAACCGCCGCTTTAGCACTATTAGCAATTAAAGATGCTGTTTTGTAATAACTTTTTTCTAAATAAGCAGATTGAGATAAATTGGTATCAAAACGGTTGATACCTTGGAGTATTTCACCTTCTGCGAAATCTCGAATAACTTCTGAAAGAAGTTTAACCACTTCTAAATTATCTAAATTGGCTAAATACCAAGATGATTGAGCAAATAAAAAATCCCCTGCCAACACTGCAATCCGGTTGCCAAAGATATTATTAACTGTCGGTACTTGACGACGAAGTTCGGCTTCATCGACCACATCGTCATGAACTAAACTGGCAGTATGGATCATTTCTGTGATTTCTGCCAAGCGACGATGACGAGGAGTAATGTCCCCGTCTGGCATTGTAGCACGGGCTACAAGTAAAACAATGGCAGGTCTAATCCTTTTGCCACCTGCTCCAAATAAGTGTTCTGCCGCCGCCCCTAAAATTGGGTGACGAGCACTAATTAAGTTTTTTAAATTATCCGTTAATTGCCTGAGATCGGCATCTACGGGGGAAAAAAGAGATTTTACTGAGATCATTGGTTGCCTGAATATGGCGAAATATTTACGAAAGTTTACATATCTTTGTATTTATTTTAAGCTAACCTTTCCGAAGATTTTAATTTTGTTTTGATTTTTACTGATAAAAGTCCCAAAAACTTTGACTCTGACTGAAAAATTTATCTCAAAAATTTTTTTGTTAGTATTAATTTTTATGTTATTCTGAGAATAGGGATTTAATAATTGACTGTACTCGGAATCTCATCAGTAGGTATAAAGATTTTTTTATCTTTACCTTGACTGGTTATGGTGAATCCAACTGGATTCTGCTGGCTTAGAAAATGACAATATTGTTGTTGTTATAGTCATGCTTTGAGGTTTCATTGTCTCATCATTGAAAGAGTATTAGTCTAAACAAATCAAAAAATAAATATCAGTTAGAAGTTAAAAGACTGTTTTTAACTATAACTGCAGTGTTGGTTCTTGGTGTTTGTTCACAAGATACTGGCCTTGGTTTTCCGTGAAAAAAAACAAACCGATGTTATTGTTTTTTTACTCTATATTCACTGTACCATTTAAGGAGTTCTTGCCGTGATGATCGTTTTGCTAGCTGCTTTTTACCTATTAACAATTTATTTGTTACTTGTGTTTGTCCCCAAATTACTTAAATTAATTTCTACGTCAAAAGGTAGTGTTAGTCAAAATAGTGGAACACCTTAAGGAAACTGATCTCAGCTAGGTGTTTAACGATGAATGGTTGATAAGTTTTTTAGCATTGGAAATTTTGTTATTTAAACTATCAACCAAGAATAAATCAAATTTAACAAATATCAATCCATAGTAACACAACAATTATTTCTTTGTGATAGTCATTGGTGAAATTATCAATAACTAATGACTCGATCGAACTCATATAATTGGTTTTTTAAATTTCAGAGAAGGCAAGACATGGTTTAATTACTTTCTATAGTAAACTGTACTAAAGAAAAGGTGCAGTAGCTTCTGAAAAATATTTCAGAAGAATTAAAACAAAAATACAATTAGAAGTTTAACTATGACTCAAATTTCTGGTTCTTCTGATGTCCCAGATATGGGGCGTCGCCAATTTATGAATTTATTAACCTTTGGTACAGTCACGGGAGTTGCTCTCGGTGCTCTTTATCCAGTGGTTAAGTATTTTATTCCTCCTTCTAGTGGTGGTACTGGTGGTGGTCTTTTAGCTAAAGATGCTCTAGGTAATGATATTAGTGCAAGTGAGTTTTTAGCTACCCATAAGCCCGGAGAAAGAAGTTTAGCTCAGGGGCTCAAAGGCGATCCTACTTATATCGTAGTTGATGGGGATAATGCGATCGCCAGCTATGGTATTAATGCTGTTTGTACCCACTTGGGTTGTGTAGTTCCTTGGAATGGCAGCGAAAACAAATTTATTTGTCCTTGTCATGGTTCTCAGTATGATGCAACCGGTAAAGTAGTTCGTGGGCCGGCTCCTTTGTCTTTAGCTTTAGTTCATACTAATCTCACCGAAGATGACAAAGTTAATTTTACCCCTTGGGTAGAAACCGATTTCCGCACTAACGAAAACCCCTGGTGGGCATAATTTTGAATATTACTATTTTTTAACTGAGAGATGAGAACACCCAAGCATTCAATATCGAAAACTCTGCTGGTGGCGATCGCTACTGTGGCTGTTTTCTTAGGTACTGTTTTTACCTTACCTCAAGAAGCTCAAGCCTATCCTTTTTGGGCACAACAAACCGCTCCCGAAACCCCTAGAGAAGCTACAGGACGCATTGTGTGTGCTAACTGTCACCTAGCTCAAAAACCTGCGGAAATAGAAATTCCCCAAGCCGTCTTACCTGATTCTGTATTTGAAGCTGTAGTAAAAATTCCCTACGACTTAAACAGTAAACAAGTTTTAGGGGATGGTTCTCAAGGTGGTCTCAATGTGGGTGCGGTTTTAATGTTGCCTGAAGGCTTCAAAATTGCCCCTGAAGACCGTATTCCCGAAGCAATGAAAGAAGAAATCGGCGGACTCTATTATCAACCCTATAAAGAGGGTATGGATAATGTAGTTATCGTTGGCCCTCTACCGGGGGAACAATATCAAGAAATTGTTTTTCCCATACTTTCCCCTAATCCTGCCACAGATAAAAATATTCACTTTGGTAAATATTCTGTTCATGTAGGTGCTAACCGAGGCCGTGGTCAAGTATATCCTACAGGCGATCTTAGCAATAATAATCTTGTTAAGGCAGATGTTGCTGGTACAATCACTGAAATTTCTAAGTCGGAAGCTGGTGGCTATCAAGTAACTATTAATACTGGTGAAGATATTGTTGTTAAAGAAATACCCGCAGGGCCAGAATTGATTGTTTCTGAAGGACAACAAGTTGCTGCTGGTGAAGCTTTAACCAATAATCCTAATGTCGGTGGTTTTGGTCAGAAAGATACAGAAGTTGTGCTTCAAAGTCCAGCAAGAGTGACAGGTTTAGTTCTGTTTATTGCTCTTATTATGTTGGCACAAATATTCCTCGTACTGAAGAAGAAACAAATAGAAACAGTACAAGCTGCCGAAATGGAATTTTAATTTGATTTTCTTAATCAAAACTTTTAAACAGGCTATAAAGCCTGTTTTTTTATTTTTATTTTATAGTTATAAGCTTTTTGGTATTTTCCTTAAGATAAAGTTAAATAATAATAATTAATTAAATATTAAAATCTCATAAAAATGCCCTATGGGGGCATTGAATAAAAAAGAATAATATAAGAAACTTAAACTTGTATAAACAAGCAAAGTTTTTATTATCTGGGGATACTCTTAGCTTTATGATCAAAATAATTAGGACATTAAATTTTTATTTAATGTTTGGTTTATTAGTTAGTTGTAGCACCAATCAAACAGCAGAAATTAACAAAAATCAATCGAGTCAATCAACTGAATCAACCTTAACTTTAGTGGCTAATGGTGAAGATTTTGTACGTCAAGGTTTCCTTACTAAAGATGGTTGGAATATCAGCTTTAATCATTTATATGTTAACCTAGCTGACGTAACTGCTTATGAAACTAATCCTCCCTTTAATCCAGAAACAGATCGAGAGATTAAAATAGAAAAACAAGTAAAATTATTAGAGGGAATAAAAACTATTGATTTGGCTGAAGGTGATGAACAGACAGCATCAATACTCGTAAATAAAGTAAACGCTCAACCTGGTTTATATAATGCTTTAAGTTGGCGATTAGTTAAAGGAAATGAAGGAGTAACTAAAAATCAAACCATAGTTATAAATGGAATTGCTCAAAAAGATGGTAAAGATGTGAATTTTTTACTGAGTTTAAACCCAGAATTATCTTATCAATGTGGTGAATTTGTGGGAGAAGAAAGAAAAGGTATCTTAACAGAAAATAGTTCAGCAGAAGTAGAAGTAACTATGCACTTCGATCATCTTTTTGGCGATAAAAATTTACCAGAAAATGATGAATTAAATATGGGTGCTTTAGGTTTTGAACCCTTAGCTGAATTAGCTAAAAATAATAAATTAGAAGTCAACATGGAGGATTTAAAACAACAACTTAAATCAGAAGAATACGATAAATTAGAGACAGCAGTTTATGGCTTAGGTCATGTAGGAGAAGGTCATTGTGATGAAAAGTAAGAATAAATATATTTTATTTTTAGCTTTAGTTTTAAGCTTGAGTTATGCACAAAAAGGACTTACTCACGGCACTCATATTGAATATAATGCCACCGAAGCAATTAAGATTAAAGCAACTTATGATAGTGGCGAACCTATGAATAATGGACAAGTAACAGTTTATAATCCTAACGAACCTACCAAGCCTTGGTTAACAGGAGTTACTAATAAACAGGGGGAATTTGTCTTTGTACCGGATTATTCAGTTAGAGGAAATTGGCAAATTAAAGTACGTCAAGCTGGACATGGCAATATAATTAATATTCCCATTGAGGCAGTAGGAAAAAACAAGCTTAAAAATAACGAAGAATCAATTACTAACTCTGGTGAAATTAAAAATAGTGATCCCATAAAATTGAGTAATTCTCAGAATAATCAATATACAATCCAACAAAAGTTAATTATGGCGCTAAGTGGTATCTGGGGTTTTGTTGGTACAGCATTATATTTTAGTAAGAAAAAGGCAGAACAATAATGCACATTCCTGATGGAATTCTACCACCTTATTTAAGTATAACTGGTTATGCTATTACCGGAGGAATGACTTGGTATTCATTACGAGAAATTAATAAGGAAAAAAATTCCCAAGAAAGTATCCCTAAAGCATCATTATTAACGGCAGTTTTTTTTGTTGCTTCCTTAATTCATATCCCTTTACCACCAACAAGTATTCATTTAATTCTTAATGGTTTAATGGGCATAGTTTTAGGATATTATGCCTTTCCAGCTATCTTAATTGGGCTGTTTTTTCAAGCGGTAATGTTTCAACATGGAGGTCTATCAACCTTAGGAATTAATGCTACAATGATGGGGATTCCCGCCCTACTTGCTTATTATATTTTTCAGTTAAGAAACTTGTTAAGTAATAAAGTAATTTGGACTCAAATTTTTGCTTTTTTAGCAGGTGCTTCAGCTTTAGGAATATCAGCCTTAATTTTTACTATTTTAATTATTACTAATATACCAGCGGATATTGATGTTAATACAGAGAAAAATGCCATTTATGCCTCTTTAATTGGTTATTCTTTGCAAATGATTATTGAAGGTGTTTTTACGGTAATGTTAGTTTCTTTTTTAGGTAAAGTTAAACCAGAAATATTAACAAATAACTTGGGTAAATAATTAATCTAAACTAAAAAAATATAAGTAATTCTAAGAATAAAAATGAAATTAGCTTTAGATAAATATTGTCATATTAAATCACCAATTCATAATTGGGAACAAACCTCTAAGTTAGTAGCTTTATTATTTTTGATTTTTGCTTTTGCTTTTGTTACTAAGTTAAGTTTATTACCTGCAATGATATTAGTAACAATAATTTTATATAATCTTTCCAATTTACCTTTATCTTTTCTTTTATCTAGATTACGTTATCCCGGATTTTTTATTTTAGCAGTTATCTTATTTTTACCTTTTGTTGCCGGAAAAACTATAATTTTGCAATGGGGCATATTTACTATTAAAAAAGAAGGTTGTTTAGCAGTTATTAAAATTGTGACTAGATTTATATGTATTTTAACTGTAAGTTTAGTATTATTTGGGACTGCACCTTTTTTGAAAACTATTAAGTCAATGAGATTGTTAGGATTATCTGCCATAATTATAGATATGATGTTATTATCTTATCGTTATTTAGAAGAATTAGGAGAAATGTTAACGACCATGCAAAGGGCAATTAAGTTAAGAGGTTTTCAGAATAACCATATTAATAAAAGAAATTTACAAATAGTCGCTGATTTAACTGGTAGCCTTTTAGTTAGAAGTTATGACAAATCTCAAAGAGTTTATCAAGCAATGATATTACGGGGATATAGTAGTAATAATAATGGTCATTTACTAAAAATAAAAGATGGCAAAATTGATAAAATTAGTTGGTTATCATCAATGATAATTATTTTTATTTCCCTCGGTTTATTTATAGCAGAAATTTATCTTTAAAAGGTTATAATGAAAGAATTAATTAGAGAATTTAATGAAATAAATAAAATAGAATCAATCGCAGTAAAAATTAGTAATTTATCTTTTGCTTATCCACAATCTCAGGCAATTCTAAATAATTTAAACTTAGAAATTTTAACTGGTGAAAAAGTAGGTATAATCGGCCCTAATGGTGCGGGCAAAACAACTCTATTTTTATCTATCTGTGGAATTTTATCCCCCATGGGGGACATTTCTGTATTGGGAAAACCAATAATTAGGGGAGAATTTCATTCTGAAATTGGCTTTGTTTTTCAAAATCCTGACGATCAATTATTTTGCCCTACAGTAAAAGATGATGTGGCTTTTGGCCCTGAAAATATGGGTTTATCCTCTGAGGAAGTTAATGAAAGAGTTGCATATGCTTTAAATTTAACGGGTGTATCTCACCTTAAAGACAGGATACCTCACCAGTTATCAGGGGGGGAAAAGTGCATGGTAGCTATTGCTTCAGTTTTAGCTATGCAACCAAAATTGATGATGTATGATGAACCTAGTGCTAATTTAGATTTAAAAGCTCGTCGCCGTTTAATTAAATTTTTACAACATTCCAGGGAAACTATTTTAGTTTCTTCCCATGATTTAGAATTAATTTTAGAAGTATGCGATCGCCTTATTTTAATTAATCAAGGAAGAATTATTGCTGATGGAACTCCACAACAAATTATGGCAAAGCAAGAATTAATGGAAAACAACAATTTAGAAGTTCCTTATTCTTTGTTATAAATGTTGTCTGGTGGGCAATGCCCACCCTGCTTTTTAAGCAACATCATCAAGTAATCTTACACTGAAATTTTAAAATAGGAACATCTCTCACTTGATTGTTATTCATCTTAATAATAACTTTTGCTTATATTTATATTAAAAATACATTAGCTATACAAATTAATGTAAAAAAGTAAAAATATTTTTTTACACTAATTTATAAATATTAATTTTCAAACACTCTAGCTAGAATAGACTTATGTAAATGCGACTGAAATCAGCTTATTCAATTGTTTAAAGAATTATGAATAGAACCAATTTAGCGATTTTTACAGCCCTATTAACAATTCCAGCCATAATTCTGACAATTCCTGAAATAGTTTTAGCTAAAACTCCCAGTCAAATTGCTCAACTGGCTATTCCCGTAACGGTACAAATTAACTCTATTGCTGGTGGTGGTTCTGGAGTAATTATTGCTCAAAAAAACGACGGAAAAAATTATATTTATAAAGTTCTCACAGCAGATCATGTCGTCAAAAGTGCAGCTCTTGAATATAGCATACGCACCTATACAGGAAAACATTATATTGCCATCAGTGTCGAACATTTGCAAAAGGAAGAAAACGATCCAGATTTAGCTATAGTTACTTTTAGCAGTCCTCAACAATATCCTGCTGCTAGTTTAGGGGACTCAGATCGAGTTCAAATTGGTGATACAATTGCTATTTTCGCTTATCCTTACTTAGATGAAAATCAAAGTCCAGATCAAAGACTTTTTGTTTATTCTTCTGGTGATATTAATACTGTTAAAGCTAAAAGACCAAATGCCTACGATCTATTATACGATGCCACAACTCAAAAGGGCATGAGTGGAGGGCCTGTTTTTAATCAAGAGGGCAAATTAATTGGTATTCATGGACGAGGTGAAAGATTAGTTAATTCCGAAGAGGAGGTTCAATATGCTTTTAATGCGGCTATTCCTATCAATACATTTTTAGCCCTTGAACCTAATTATAAACCTAATATTGCCACAGATAATATCTTAAATACGAATAATATTAATACTAATAATGATAATGAAATAGATGCTCTAATAAATAATGTTAGCCAAACAGAAAATCGTTATGCTGGTGCATCTGAATTTTATTGCGATTTAAGTGGTACAAATCCTCAAACTGTTGCCCGTAATGTTATTAATAATAAAATCCAAGTATTAATTAATTGGCAAGGTAATTATCAGGATAATACTAACTGGGGCGTAAGTGCAGTAAAACGCTGTCAAATTGTTTCTAGTAAATTTCAACAAGCTTACTATGAAAATAGATTGGAGTATCTTACCAATGGTTTTGTGAATAATTATCCAGTTATCTGTGCAACCACTTATATGGATGAAAATTGCAATAAGGAAAATATGTTGTTAACCCTGAAACCAGAAATGAATGCACGAGATTGGTTAGATAAATTTCTTCAAGGTAAACCCCAACCTGTCAGAGGTAAAGTATTATTTAATATGGCTCATATCCTTTCTTCCTTATCCCCTGAATAATCTTTATTTAATTTAAATAAGGTTTAGTGGTTTTTTATATGTAAATATAAAAAAGATTTATCAGCAGTTACAATGGTAATTAAGAAATAATAATAAATTATGCTAATAATAGCCTTTTTAAGTTATTTAATCTTGATGAGTTCAATTAAGAAATATGCTGATAGATACTTCAACCATTCGTTATTACCAAAAACTAACTGATGCTTTAGTCGATTTATGGCATCGAGGTCATCGCTTTGATGACATGAGATTGTATATGGACGGTTTTATTGCCTGTTTGCGTTATACTGATTCTTTAGAAGCATATCAAATTCATCGTTTAGAAGAAGAGGCATTTAGATTTCTGCGAGATCCTTCCAATTTTGAATTAGCTATGCCTGAAATGGAAACCGATTATTACTAAAACAAGGTAATGGTAGTTTATAAATCTACCATCCCTTGAACTATTAATTTAGGAAGCTAAAGCTACTTCCACCATTTCCTGTAATTCACCACTTTGATAAAGCTCAACCATAATATCTGAGCCGCCGACAAATTCCCCATTAATATAAACTTGAGGAATTGTTGCCCAATTGGAGTATTCTTTAATTCCCTGACGAACATTATCATTTTGCAAAACATCTACAGTTTCGTAGGGAACACCCAAAACATTGAGAATTTGCACAACGTTATTGGAAAAACCACATTGGGGCATTAATTTTGAACCCTTCATGAAAACAACGATTTTGTTTTCCTTGAGCATTTGGTCGATTTGTTCTTTTAGTTCTGGTGTCATAGTTACTTTTGGTGATTAATTAACTAAATCTTAAACGGTTTGACTAACAGCTTTCCATTGATCGGGAGTATAGGTTTTTAAAGCTAAAGCATGAATAGCTTCTGAAGCCATAGCGTCTTGCAAAGCGCCATAAACCAATTGATGCTGTTTTACCCTTGTTTGTCCAGCAAATTGAGCGGATACTACAATTGCTTCTAAATGATCTCCACCTCCGGTTAAGTCATTTACTGTTACCTGTGCGTCTGGTAATTTATCTTTAATCATTAGTTCAACTTGCTGCAAACTAACCATGGAAACCCCCAAGTTTAAGTTTATATAAATAATTTTACGAAAATTACCTAGAAAAAGGAGTATTAATAAAACCAATTTCATATAATTGTTGATATGCTTTTTGACCCATGTCGCTGGTAGGATTTTGAGAACGAATGATCTGAAGCAAAAGAGGTATAGCTAATTCTGGCTTATTTTGGGCCCGATGAACTATGGCAAGCTGATAAGTAGTTTCATCTCGTTTTTGCCCACTCATAAGAGCTTTATTTCGGGATTCTTCAGTAATTTTACTTTCAATGCCTGAAAAATTTTGAGCAAGCTGAACATAAAAATTGGATAGCTGATTAAAAATTTGTCTAGCACCTTGTAATTTTTCGACAGCTAAGTCATAATTTTCAGACTCTATGGCCTCTTTTGCTTCTAACACTAATTTATCTCCACCATCAATACTAAGCACCATACCAGGGCGCATTTCCTCATCAATGGGTTGATTTAGTTCAGTTGTATCAGTTGTCTCATCAATTGTATCAGTTGTTTCTTGGGCTTGAATAGCTGGTATATTTGAATAAATCAAAGTTAAGGGAATCAAAATCAGAAAAGCAGAACTCCAAGAGCTTAATTTTGTTAGTGATAGTTTGAGCATTAGTTAGCCAAAAATTATAAGATGTCATTTTTGATTTAACCTGACATTATAGCGGTTAATTGTCAACTAACACTTATGAGTAGGTACACAAAATTAATTACATGGTTGAGAGAGGGGTTAGGGCACAAATACAACTTCTTGGTACACTTACCTACGTCGGTTTTGTTCTTGAAGTTTTTTTTGTGCTTCTAGCTGTTTTTGTCGTTGTTCTTTTCTTCTTTGTTCTTCTAACTTTTTTTGTTGTTCCCTTTGTTGCTCTAGTTGCTTGTTAATTTGTTCTTGTTGTTTTTGTTGTTGTTTTCGTAATTCTTCTTCTTGTTGTTTTTGTTGTTTTCGTAATTCTTCCAAAATTGGTGATGAAGAAGGGATATTATAATTACCTATATAATTTGTATTAACTGAATTTTGAATACTATTCGCACCACTAATGGCATTAAAATAGTTTAAATTTAAAGATTGAGTAAATGTTGAACTACTTGGAGTAATTGGTTGTATTTGAATTGTATTTGAACCTTGAGAAAGTGTAGATGTCCTAGTAATTGGACTTAGTTGATTTACATTACTTACCGCCGTCGCTGGCTTCGTTGCTAAACTACTGATTAAACTTAAAGATTGATAATTAGATACCTGTCTATTAATGTTAGCAATATTGCCAAATTCTTGGTTATTTTCTAAGGATATAGGAGTTGGACTATTATATTTTAATCTTGTATTTTGAGAATTGAAGTCTAACAAAGAAATTTTTTCTATTTCCTGAAAAGAATAGTTATAAATATCTTCTATTTCTTCTTGAGGTTCTTGATAATTAACAATTCTAGTTATAACTTGATTATTGTCATCTACCTGACAAACGCTATTTTGACCGTAATCATAAATACCTTTAAATAAATCTGCACCTTTTACTTGTGGTAAAAAATTTACATTAGATTTTTGTTTTTCTTTTTGCTCTCCTACTTGATAGGTTAAAGAACATTGATCTGAGTTTTCTAATGGTACAATCATAAAATTATCTATGGCATCTATTTCTGAAAAATCATCATTTTGGGCTAGATTTAAAGCATCATTAACCGTTAATTTTTCATCAACATATTCCAGAACATTTAAACCTATCATATTGGAGTTTTGTTGACTTTTAAGATTGGCAACATAGATAGCTATTAAAAAACTTAAAGCCTGTACTAAAATAATTGTTGGAGCATAAAAATATTTATTCATTTGTCTAAGATTTTATAATTAGGCGAAGTATTTAAAGAAATTTCTTTTTCTTTCAAGTCTGCTTTGAATCAAAGTTTCCACCTTATTTTAATTGAAACCAATATATAGTGCAAGCTTTTAAGAAATATATTTGTTATAAAAAATTAAGCCCCAAAGTCATTTCTGGAGCTGTGAATTATTATTGTTATTTACTTTAATTCCTTATAGCTTCAAGAATACGGGAATAGTAAAAACGAGTGCTGGTCATTCCTTCACGCTTAATAGAAAAACCATTATCTTCAAGAATCTTAATAATATCTTTTTCTTTGTGTTGATAAGCACGGGTAGTTTTACTTGGCCCTGGGAACAATTCACCAATTTTTTTCAAAAGAGTCAAACAAAGAGTTTTCGGAGCAAAACTAAGAATCAAACGAGTTTGGGCTAAAGAAGCCAGATGAGTTATCATTTGGGCTGCATCTTCTTGGGGGTAGTGAATTAACACATCTAAACAGATAACTGTATGATATTTACCTGTAATTGATTCTAAATCAGATACAGCAAAGGTAGGCTTATTGCTATTTTCTAATAATTTTTCAGCCTTTTCTTGAGCTTCTCCCACCATTTTCTCAGAAATGTCACTAGCAAAAACTTTAGCACCCCCTTGAGCCAAAGGAATACTAAGGCTACCAACTCCACAACCTGCGTCACAGATAGTCAACTCAGCTAAATTATTATCATCTTTGAGCCATCGGGTTACAGTATCAATAGTTTGTTGATGGCCAATACGAATATCTTTTTGTACTTTGTTAAGATCGTCAGTATCGCCATAAATTTTGCGCCAGCGATCGAAACCAGTAGCATTAAAGTAATCTTTTACTATAGATTTATCGTCAATTGTGTTAGTCATAAAATTAGATTAATCAAAATTATTAAGCAGAATAACAAATAAAATGTTATTAATGCACGATTCATTACTTTAACATTAAGATCGAGATTAAATTTACTTAGATATTATCGAGTAACTGACGACGTTTTTGTTCAAATTCAGATTCTGACAATAGCCCATCTTGACGTAATTGTTCTAATGTCTGTAAAGCTTTTTTCAATTCTTCAATTTGTTGAGTAGCAATAGTGCCATTATTTATTTGTTCTAATCCTAATCCCAAATTAAAACGTAGATTAAACTCTTCTGGAGATTGTGCTAAATACCAAACGGCTTCAAAAGCACAAGCACTCTGAATTAATAAGTCCATATTATCAAAAGGACCTAATCTTAATAATAAATAGATAATACCCCATAGACTTTGACCTAAATAAAATTTATGTAAACCAGCAAGGGGGGTTGCCGTACTTAACAAAGCTAAGATAACGGCAATTTTACGGGTTTTTGCTTCCTTAAAAAACTTATCCAATAAAGACATATACTTAATCTAATCGCTAATTACCTAACTATAATATTTAACTAATACGGTAAACCATACTTCCCCTGTCTGAAAAGACTATCCTACAATATAAGAAAATTGTTAGTGATTTAATTCGGTATAAAAAAATGGGATTTTTTGATTCAGAAGTAGTACAACAAGAAGCAAAAACACTATTTGAAGATTATCAAAATTTAGTACAGTTGGGTAGTGATTATGGTAAATTTGATCGAGAAGGTAAAAAACTTTTCATCGAAAAAATGGAAACTTTAATGGAGCGTTATCGTATTTTTATGAAACGCTTTGAGCTTAGTGAAGATTTTATGGCTCAAATGACAGTACAGCAGTTAAAAACTCAACTTGGTCAATTTGGCATGACTCCTCAACAAATGTTCGATCAAATGAATACCACTTTGGAAAGAATGAAATCAGAAATAGAAAGATAAGCTGTTACGTATTTAAATTAATGGTTGAGAGAGTATTCAGTAGTCAGTATTCGGCTAATTGCTAACTGCTAACTGCTAACTGCTAACTGCTAAAAGCTATACTTAAAAATTATAATAATTTTCCCTTTTTGATGAATACTATCATCGATTATCCAACTCAATCTCTCAACTCTGGTACATGGTTTAAATTAATTTGTGGGGCGAGTTTTCAACATTTACCTTCAATTCGTAGTTTAGCTTTAGTTTATACTTTAGCAGGAGTTGATTGTATTGATGTAGCAGCAGATCCCGCAGTAATTAATGCAACTAAAGAAGGGATAAAAACCGCCGATTTGTTTAGAAATGAAGCCCAAAAAAGAGGCTTTTTAATAAGAGAAAAACCTTTATTAATGGTTAGTTTTAATGATGGAGAAGATCCTCATTTTAGAAAAGCTGAATTTGATCCTCATCAATGTCCTCCAGAATGCCATCGCCCTTGTGAAACAATTTGTCCCGCTAATGCCATTAATTTTAGTGGTATAATAGAGCAACGTTGTTACGGTTGTGGCCGTTGTTTGCCCATTTGTCCCAGTAATTTAATTTACACTCGTTCTTATGTTTCAACAACCGCAACTATTGTTCCTTTAATCCTAGAAAATGCCGTAGATGCGATCGAAATTCATACCCAAGTAGGCCATGAAACTGATTTTACTAGATTGTGGAATGCGATCGCCCCTTATGCCCAAAAGTTAAAAATTTTGGCTATTAGTTGTCAAGATCACCCAAACTTAGAAGAATATTTGCACTTTATTTATGAATTAATTTCTCCTCTTCCCTGTGCTTTAATTTGGCAAACCGACGGCAGACCAATGAGTGGCGACATTGGTAAAGGAACAACCAAAGCTTGCGTGAACCTAGCTCAAAAATTCATTAATGCTAAATTACCCGGATATATTCAGTTAGCAGGTGGCACAAATCAGCATACAGTGACTAAACTGAAGGCAACGGGAATACGCAACCAAATTGCTGGAATCGCCTACGGCAGTTATGCTCGTTCTCTCTTAAATCCAATTATTGACCAATTAGAAACCATGAATCAGCCCCTAGAACAACTCTCCGAATTACTTTGGCAAGCTGTAACCCTTATTTCCCCCCTAGTTACAGAATTAAAGCAACGTAATTGACCATTAATTCCATTGACAAAATATTTTGGGTATGGTAAACACCGAAAAAAAGAATAAAATAAAACGTTTAATGCAAGAAAAAATTCCAGCGCATCGGATGCAAATTACGGACGATCTCAAGCAACTCCTTGAAGTATTGCCTCCACAGATTCGCATTCAGATAGAAAAACATCCGAAAAAAGATACTTTAATCGAAGTAGTAATGGATTTAGGCCGTTTACCAGAAGCCCGATTTCCTAATGAAGTATCCTATCTTGGTGAAACTACCATCACTAAAGAAGATATAGAGCATTGCGTACAAAGGGTAGGAATGTTTAGCGGTGATAATCGGGCTGGTATAGAGCGTACCCTGCACCGCATTAGTGCGATGCGTAATCGGGCTGGAGAAATTATTGGTCTGACTTGTCGTATCGGGCGGGCTGTTTTTGGCACAATTTTAATGATTCAGGAATTGGTCGAAACGGGTAAATCGATCCTGTTATTAGGTCGCCCCGGAGTCGGAAAAACCACTGCTTTAAGAGAAATTGCTAGAGTTTTAGCTGATGATTTGCATAAACGAGTAGTAATTATCGATACCTCTAACGAAATTGCCGGAGATGGTGATATACCTCATCCTGCCATTGGTAGAGCGCGTCGGATGCAAGTGGCTCGACCAGAATTGCAACATCAGGTAATGATTGAAGCGGTGGAAAATCATATGCCAGAAGTCATCGTTATTGATGAAATTGGTACAGAATTAGAGGCTTTAGCGGCTCGTACCATCGCTGAAAGAGGTGTGCAATTAGTCGGTACTGCTCACGGTAATCAAATTGAAAACTTGATTAAAAATCCTACTTTATCAGATTTAGTGGGAGGTATTCAAGCCGTAACATTGGGAGACGAAGAAGCCCGACGTAGAGGCTCTCAGAAGACTGTTTTAGAGCGCAAAGCACCTCCTACCTTTGCCATTGCCGTAGAAATGCTAGAACGCCAACGGTGGGTAGTTCACGAAGATGTTGCTAATACCGTTGACCAATTGTTACGAGGAAGAGAACCAGTATTACAAATCAGAAAAGTTAGTGATGATGGAGAAGTCAGTATTACAGAGGAAGTACCTGAGCAACCAGTAAATACTTCCTTAACAAAAACGAATATTAGCAATATTCC
>CAYPSO010000035.1:0-27544 GCA_964413275.1 uncultured bacterium
GGTTATCTTCAGTACCTACACCCCTGAAATTACCAAGAACAATAGTGCCATCCCCTAGGTTTACCGGAACAGGATATTGACCCCCTTGTACGACACCATTAACAAAACGTACAGTGCCATTTTCCGAGCCAATAAAGGCATCCAAGAAACCATCAGCGTTAATATCGGCTAAAAATGGTGTGGCATTGCTGCCCACATCAGGTAAATTAATAGACCGCTCTCGAAAATTGGGATTAGTGGGAGTACCAATATTTTCAAAATAGCGAGTTGTACCATCTGCTGCACCGATAAAAGCATCAAAATCGCCGTCATTACCGACATCCACAAAATGGGGAGCAGCAGCACCAGCAACTTGGACTAAACCAAAAGGATTATTTGCACCGCGAACAAAATTAGGATTGGTACGACTACCTGTATTTTCATAAAACAAAATTGTGCCATTAGCAGTACCGATAAATAAATCGAAGTCTCCATCGCCATCAATATCGACAAACTCAGGATGAGCTAAACCACCGTTACTCCTTAAACCAAAGGGATTAATTACCGGGGGAGCAAAACTAGCACCATTAACACTACCCCGATTGCGATAGTAATGAATTCTGCCAAAGGTATCTCCAGCAAATAAATCTTGGTCACCATCACCGTCAATATCAACAAAGGTAGGAGTGCTGCGATTACCGACATCTCGAATTACAATGGGGTTGGCAAAATTAGGATTAGTGGCGCTACCTTGATTATGAGCTACTGCGATGGTGCCATCATTTGCACCAATAAATAAATCTAAATCCCCATCATTATTTTCATCAATAAAAGTGGGAACACTACTAAAACCTACATCAATAGTCGATAAAGGATTGTTTTGCTCTTGAGGATTAGTGGGAAGTTCCACAAATGAACCGGAAATATCATCAAACTCTACCTCTAAATCCGAGCTAAAGTTGCGATTTGTGCCTTCTCCAAAAGTTACCTCACTAATAGTAAGATTTGCACCATCTTGAACAAAGATTGCTCCTCCCCTAGCATCAGCTACTTGCACTTGTCTGGTAGCTCTTGAACCAACGTTGGCGGTATTGTTAGTAAAAACACTGTTAGTAATTTCTAAAGTTGCTCCTTCTCTAATAAAAATTGCACCTCCTAAGCCAGAGCCACCAGAACCAACGCCTCCCAATCCACCATTGGCGCTACCAAATTGGGTAAATCCACCGTCAAATCCTATAGCTCCACTGCCACCAAATTCTCCAGCATTACCACCACTACCACTACTACCACCAGAACCTTGCACACCGGCACCACCGCCACCGCCGCCGCCACCGCCAGCGCCGAAACCTCCTGCGCCACCAGTACCACCTCTACCGCCAGAACTAAGATTACCAAAAATACCTCGGCCTGTACCACCGCCACCACCAGCACCACCGCCGCCACTACCAAAGTCTCCAGCTCTGCCATTACCTCCTGATATTCCGGGTTGAGCAGAGCTAAATGTACCACCGCTACCACCAGTACCGCCGGCACCACCAATACCACCGCCATTAAGGCCAAGAGTAGTTAGTTCACTGAAAGTGAGGCTATTTAAGTTACCGCCACGCCCACCAGCCAAACCAGCGCCACCATCTTCGAGTAAGGTTGGTAAGCTACCTCCTCTTCCGGCTGAGGTTAAGCTACTGCCTCCTTGAGCTTGGTTATTATGAAAGGTCGCGCTATCGATGCTAACGTTACCATCATAAATAAATAGTGCGCCACCAGCACCTAATCCGCCACCGCCACCATTAATACCATTTCCTCCTTGGGCTAAACCATTAACAAAAGAAATTCCTTCAAAGCGAACGTCAGCGCCGTTAATGGTTAAAATTTGATGTTGATTGTTACCGGAAATGGTGCTAGAGCTACCTAAACTTTGAAAATCTAAATCATTTCCTGCTTGGATAATAGGTAAGGAACTTTCGAGAATAATAGTACCAACAGTGAGTCTAATTATGTCTCTTCCGGGTGAATTTTCAGCAGCAATAATTGCTTCTCGCAAACTTAAAACTCCGTCATTAGGATCGATAATATCATTGGTAGTATTGACATTAAATGTAACCATAATTGTTATTCTCCTAATATTTTTATTTTTTTAAATTGATATATGTTAGGTTTCTAGTATCGTTATAAAACAAAACAATAAACCGGTCGATACAGAAAAGTTAGGGAATTATTTAACTTAACTAATGGGGAAAAGTTAAGTTTTTATCATTAGAACAATATTTGTAGGGTGGGCAATGCCCACCCTACTTGTTATGAAATAATAAATTAAAGCAAAATAGCTTCTAATTGTTGTTGTGCAGCATCGAGATTACCACGAACAATTATAGAATCCTCATCACTAAGATTAATTAACCCAAGTTGCTAGTTACAAAAATGAGCGTTCTAAAGTAAAAGAAAAGATAAATGATGACACTTTTAACAATAAACCTTCAATAGTGACGGCATGAATAAACTTAGGGAATTTACTGGTAATTTGACTAAAAACTGTTTCGATGAAGTGACGAGTAGATTGCTTAATATACTCGGAGGAAGATTAAATGGAAGCAAATTAAAGCCTCGAACATCATTAGCCTCTCTTGGTATAAATGCCCATTCCACTGGAATACCATCTTTGGTACTGAGTAAATGTATCCTGACTCCGTAGAAATAACGTTTTTTTGATGCTATGTAACCTCGATACTCTTCTGATTGAAGCAAACGACATCTTTTAATTCTAATGTTATCGCAGATCGGAATTGGGAAAGAGTCCAGTAAATATTCTGTGGAGTCTTCTCCTTATCGATCGCTTCACCTCAAGATGTACTATGATTTTTTTCCAACCATTCCCGCCACATTTTCCGGTTGCTGGCATAAATAGATCCTAACCGATCATCAAATTTTGGCATAACAAAAAATAGTATATGGTGAATTTTTCGGGCTAATGGGAAAGAATGTTTCTCCTGTAACATATTGTAGGGGCTGAATAATATTCAGCCCCTACGGTTTTTTGCTTTATTATAAATATTAATACGGGATAAATCTCAAAATAGAAATAAAAAATACATGAACTTATTAAAAGATATTTGGCGTAAATATTACCAAAATAAAACGGCGGTATTAGGAGCAATATGTTTAATAATAATAATAACTAGCTTGCTCATTGGCCCAATTATTTATACTACTCCCGCAGATACTATTGATTTTACTAAATCTACCTTAACTCCTAGTTGGCAACATCCCTTTGGGACTAATGATTTAGGACAAGATCAATTAGCGAGAATATTATTAGGAGGGCGTATTTCTTTAACCGTCGGAATTACTGCCATGTTAGTTGCCATTTTTCTTGGTACATTAATTGGTGCGATCGCAGGTTTTTATGGGGGTATTATTGATAGTTTATTAATGCGTTTAACTGATTTATTTTTATCTTTACCTCAGTTACCTTTATTATTATTAATAGTTTATTTATTTCGAGATTCTCTTAAACAAATTGCCGGGCCAGAAAAAGGAATATTTATTTTGGTTGTCTTAGTAATTGGTAGTCTTAATTGGATGTCAGTGGCCAGACTAGTAAGAGCTAGTTTCTTAAAATTACGGGAAATGGAATTTGTCAGTGCTGCTCGCTCTATGGGTGCTAATCCTTGGCGAATTATTACTTATCATATTTTGCCCAACGTATTAAATATTATTATTGTTGCAGCTACTTTAGCGGTGGGCAATGCCATAATTACCGAATCAACTTTAAGTTTTTTAGGCTTAGGTTTTCCACCCGATGTTCCTACCTGGGGTAGAATGCTGTTTGATGCTCAAAATTACTTAACTTCTGCTCCTTATATGGCAATTTTCCCCGGTTTAGCTATTTTTTTAACAGTTCTTAGTATTAATTATATTGGTGATGGTTTGCGTGATGCCCTCGATCCCAAAATATAAATTTTTAAATTATAATTAGTTTATCAATTTACTTTTAAAGTAAATTCTAATTAATATCAGTATTAATAATGTTAATTAATGTTCCTTTTGTCGATTTATCCTATCAGCATCAACCCCTTGAAAATGAAATTAAATCTGCCATAAATTCAGTAATTGATCGAGGTGATTTCATCTTAGGTGAAGCTTTAAGAAATTTTGAGTCCGCCTTTGCTTCAGCTTGCGGAGTTACTTATGCTGTAGGTGTAGCCTCTGGTACTGATGCCATTGCCCTTGGTTTGCAGGCTTGTGGTATTAGTAAAGGTGACGAAGTGATTGTTCCGACTAATACTTTTATTGCCACTGTTATTGGTGTTTTAGCCATAGGAGCAACTCCTGTTTTAGTTGATTGTAGTTTAGAAACTGGTTTAATGGATTTAGACGTAATAGAAAAAGCTATTACTCCTAAAACTAAAGCAATTTTACCCGTTCATTTATACGGTCAAATGATTTCTCCAACAAAATTACTAGAGTTAGCTAATATACATAATTTATTGATTTTTGAAGATGCCGCTCAAGCTCATTTAGCCCATCGAGAAAATTATTTAGCTGGTACTGTTGGCATGATGGGAGCTTTTAGTTTTTATCCTAGTAAAAACTTGGGATGTTTTGGCAATGGAGGAATTGTTATTACTAATAATGAAGAAATAGCAAAAAAAGTACAATCTTTTAGAAATTATGGCGCACCTACTAAATATATCCACAAAGATTTAGGAACAAATAGTCGTTTAGATACCATTCAAGCAGCAATTCTAAATGTTAAATTACCTCATTTATCTGCATGGAATGACCTAAGGAATAAGGCTGGAAAATTATACGATCGCCATTTACAAAAATTAGAAAATCTGGGAATTATCCCCCTTAAAAATGAAGTAAATAGAGGTCATATTTATCATCTTTATGTCATTAGAATTACAGAAAATTGTCCCATTAATCGAGATCAACTACAACATAAATTAGCTGAAAAAGGTATTCAAACTGGTATTCATTACCCCTTACCTTGTCATTTACAACCAGCCTATAAATTTTTGGGTTATCATGAAGGTGATTTTCCCAATTCTGAAAAACTCGCTCAACAAATCTTATCCTTACCTATGTATGCAGGTTTAGAAGAAGAGAAAATTGAGTTGGTTACAAATACAATTAAATCAATTTTATCTTAGATAGGAGTTATCAAGTTATGGAAATTAAGCATAAATTACCAGTATTTGTCGAACAAAACTTATTTAATTTAATAGTTTTAGGACTATTGTCATTAATTTATTCTCCCTTACTTTTTCATTGGATTGATGGTTGGTTAAATAAAAGTATTAATATTGAACATGAATATTTTAGTTATGCTTTAATTGGCTTTCCTTTTGCAGCTTATATTGTTTGGAATAACCGAGATAAATGGGAAAAACTTGATAACAAATATCATCCTGTAGGTATCTCTTTACTCGTAATAGCAGCTATTTTTTATGGGACAGGAGTTAGAGAATTTGTCAATATATCTTTTCCCTTAATGTTAACTGGAATTTGCCTTTGTTTAAAGGGAATTGCAGGTTTGAAGTTACATACTTTTCCGTTATTACTCGTTTGGTTAGCAACCCCTAATTCTATCCCTTATTTATTAACTCCTTATACTTTACCATTACAGAAATTTATTGCTAATTTCGCTGGTTTTCTTTTAATTCAGTTAGGTATTGATGTTCAAGTAGAAGAAATATATTTAGCAGTCGGCGGTAGATTAGTAGAAGTTGCTCCCTATTGTGCGGGTTTAAAAATGCTATTTACCAGTCTTTATGTGGCTTTAATTTTACTTTATTGGACTGATAATTTAAGCCAGAAAAAAAAGATTAGTCTGATGTTAATAGGTACGGTAGCGATTAGTGTTTTTGGTAATATTATCCGCAATACTCTGTTAACTTACTTTCATGGTATGGGTCATGACCAAATGTTTGATTTAATCCATGAAGGATGGGGAGGAGATGTTTATTCTGCCATAATGTTAGGATTTGTTATGTTGTTAATGCAGCAAATAGATAAGTTACCAATAAATCAAGAACAACCATTAATAAATGAAGAATAAATTAACCTCTTATCATTGAACATTTATCATTTATCATTTACCAATGTTCAATAACTCCGCTTAAATTATCATTAATTTGTTTTTTTTCATATTTTAATGTCATCTGTCCTTAATACTAAGGACAAATGACAAATGACAAATGACAAATTAACTATGAACTACAGTTTCTTTTTCCCTTGCCAAGAACTTTTCTAATTCTATTAAAGCGTCTGCGTCAACTTTAGTTTGCATAGGACAGAATTTAGGCCCGCACATAGAACAAAATTCAGCAGTTTTATAAATATCTGCGGGTAAAGTCTCATCGTGATATTCCCTTGCTCTATCAGGATCTAAGGATAATTCAAACTGACGATTCCAGTCGAAATTATAACGAGCTTCAGATAGTTCATCATCTCTATCCCTTGCACCGGGGCGATGGCGAGCTATATCAGCAGCATGGGCAGCAATTTTATAGGCAATTAAACCATTACGCACATCTTCAGCATCAGGTAAACCTAAATGCTCTTTAGGAGTTACATAACATAACATTGCTGTACCATACCAACCAGCCATGGCCGCACCGATCGCAGAAGTGATATGATCGTATCCGGGAGCAATATCAGTAACTAAAGGGCCTAAAACATAGAAAGGAGCTTCAGAGCATTCCTCCATTTGTTTTTTGACATTAAATTCAATTTGATCCATAGGTACATGGCCTGGCCCTTCAACCATGACTTGAACATCATGTTCCCAAGCACGGCGGGTAAGTTGGCCTAAAGTTTTCAACTCTGCTAACTGAGCTTCATCAGAAGCATCATGGGTACAACCCGGACGTAAAGAATCCCCTAGACTAAAAGAAACATCATATTTTTTAAAAATTTCGATAATTTCGTCAAAATGAGTATAAAGGGGATTTTGTTTGTGATGATGCAGCATCCAACGTGCAATAATACCACCTCCACGAGAAACAATACCTGTAATGCGATTGCGTACTAAGGGTAAATGTTCAATTAAAATGCCAGCATGGATAGTCATATAATCCACACCTTGCTGGGCGTGTTTTTCAATTATGTGCAGAAAGTCATCGGGGGTAAGATTTTCAATATTACCGTGTATGCTTTCTAAGGCTTGATAAATAGGTACTGTACCAATGGGTATGGAGGAAGCATTAATAATAGCAGTACGGATTTCATCTAAATTACCGCCCCCTGTGGATAAATCCATCAAAGTGTCTGCACCATATTTAACGGCTAAATAAAGTTTATCCAACTCCTCTTGAATGTTAGAGGAGTTAGGAGAAGCACCAATATTAGCATTGACTTTACATTTAGAAGCAATGCCGATACACATTGGCTCCAGGTTAGGATGATTAATATTAGCGGGAATAATCATTCTGCCTCTAGCGACTTCTTTCTGAATTAAATCGGCTGACAGATTTTCTCGTTTAGCAACGTAGTCCATTTCTTCTGTAATGATACCTTGACGTGCGTAGTGCATTTGGCTTACATTACCTTGGCCAATACGTTTATCTACCCATTTTTGTCTCATATTTTATTACCTCTAATTACAGCTTCCCTCCGCTGGTATGAACCAGTCTCAGGTTCTAAGGGTCTTTCTCAGCCCAAAATTAGGACACCCCTAGCTATGAAGTTAAATCTTACCATAGTATAAGGATGAGCAATCTTAATTATTTTTTTAACTGTACTTTAGACTAAATAAAGAAGCAGCTTAATCTTTATTTTTGCTCCAATATTTTTGATTTCAGCTATTTTTAACATGCTGGATTGTTTTCTTGTGATTTTTTTAGTTTAAAGTACAGAAATTAGGATATTGATTGTGACGATTAGCTTTAGTTTTATATTCATTACATAACTTTTCTAAACCTTCTTGAAGTAAATATTTTCGTAATTTTATATTTATAAGTTAGCTTTTAGCTTTTAGGTTTTAGTAGATTAGTGATTACTGATTAGTGTTAACTGTTAACTGAAAAAGCTCCCTTGTTTTCCCAGTTTTTCCCTTCTTTCTTCTATCTTAATTATCCAAATTATCATACAAGTTTTGCAAATTTTGATGTTTTTGACGACGGGAAGAACGACGATATTTCTTACTTTCTAAACGAGGTTCATACTCTTTTTTCCCATCATCTTTAATTTTAACTTTCAAGCTAGATTCTTGATTAGGAATTTTTTCTAACGCTTCCTGACGGGAAATTGCTTCATCTAAAAAAGCTAAATAATATTCATAACGTTGCCAATCTCCCCTGACGATACAATCAGGTTCATCCCGATGAAAACAATCATTAAACTTACAATTTCCTAGGGCTAATTTTGCTCTAGCTTCAGGAAAACACAACGCTAAATTAGTTGGTTCAATATCAAGCTCTGGTTGATTAAAACCCGGACTATCAGCCAATAAACCGCCACTGGGTAACTCAAATAACTCCACATGGCGAGTAGTATGACGACCTCGATGTAACTTACCAGAAACCGCAGCTATCCTTAAATCAAGATCGGGAATTAAAGTATTAATTAAACTAGATTTACCCACTCCCGAAGGCCCGGCCACAATAGTAATTTTATCTTTTAAATACTTCAGTAAATCTCCTAAACCTTCTTGAGTTTCTACACTAATAAAAAAAGGTTCATAGCCCCAATTCCCTAAACATTTTTGCCATTGTGATTTAGTTTCAGGAGTAATTAAATCAATTTTATTTAAACACAGAGATAATTTTAATTCCGTACTTTCTGCCTTAACCAAAAATCTACTTAATTGCCAAGGTTCAAGGGGAGGATCATCAATGGCAAAAACTAGCAGAATCTGGTCAACATTAGCCACAGGAGGACGAGTCAATTCACTAGAGCGAAGCATAACTTCAGCAATTGCACCACGGAGATCGCAAAAATCTATTTCCTCCACTAAAACCAAATCGCCCACCATCACTTTTTGTCCAATTTTTTTAAGACGGGTACGACGAGTACAGAGTAAAAATAGGGGAGGGGATGAATTCCCCTGTATATTCTCCTGTAAACGTACTCGATAAAAATTGGCCTGCCTTGCCACTACAGTACCGAGTAATTTACTATTTTCCTGCTCCGCAATAGTCACCGTCTCACCTGTAAGACAAAAAACTCAGTTTTATCTTTAATTTGCTCTAACTTATAACCTTCCATAACTAAACTATCAGGAACTTGTTCGATTGGTTCTCCGGGATCTAACCATACTTCTAAAACTGAACCAACAGACATTTTTTCCAAGGTTAATTTAGTACGGACAAAATTAAGGGGACAAGGTACACCCCTTAAATCTAAATGAGCATCTGCTTCAAGGGTACTACTCATTTATGAAATAATCCTCCTAAAAACCCTTCTAAGCCACCTTTACCGGTACTCTCACCTTTAATATGTGCTAATTCTTCCAGTAGCTCTCTTTCTTTAGAATTTAGCTTGGTAGGAATCTCCACTTTCACAGTGATTAAGTGATCTCCTCTACTGACCGGATTTCCTAACTTGGGTACACCCTTATTTTCTAAGGTTAATACCGTATTCGGTTGTAGCCCCGCAGGAATAATTAAATCTTCTTTACCATCAACGGTATTAACTTTTAAACGACAACCTAAAATCGCTTGTAAATAACTAATAGTAACTTCAGACTGAATATGAATTCCCTCTCGGTGAAATTCTCGATCGGTTTCGACGAATAGGTAAACATATAAATCCCCCGGAGAACCACCCCGCACGCCTGCATCTCCTTCACGGGAAACTCTTAAACGAGTACCATTATCTACCCCCGCAGGAATAGTAATTTTCAGCTTTTTGGTTTCCTGTTTTCGGCCAGCACCACCGCAGGACTCGCATTTTTCTTCAATAATTTGTCCTTCACCATTACAGGTGGGACAAGCAGAGACTTGAGCAAAGCTACCAAAAGGAGTACGGGTAGCACGACGTACTTGACCACTACCATTACAGGTAGAACAAGTATTCATGCCAGTACCAGCTTTTGCACCACTACCATTACAAACTTGACAGCTTTCTAAATGGGGAATACGAATTTCTTTTTCACCACCAAAAATAGCTTCTCGAAAATCAAGTTTGAGGTCAAGGCGAAGATCGTCACCTCGAACTGGGCCAGTTCTTCTTCTACCGGCAGTTTGTCCTCCCATGCCACCGCCAAAACCACTAAAGATGCTTTCAAAAATATCAGCAAAACCACCAACATCGCTGAAATCTTGAAAACCTGCTCCTGCTCCAGATACTCCAGCCTCGCCAAAGCGATCGTATCTTGTTCTAGTTTCTGGTTCAGAAAGAACTTCATAAGCTCGATTTATTTCTTTAAAACGTTCTTCTGCGCCCTGTTCTTTGTTAACATCAGGATGATATTTCCGAGCCAAGCGACGATAAGCTCTTTTTAGCTCATCTTTACTAGCATCACGGGAAACACCGAGGATTTCATAATAGTCACCTGCCATAAAGCCTTACTCTGATAAATTATCTATATTTTCTCTTACACTAACAAATTACAGAATAACAAAAATAGGGCATAGATAGCTTAGTCAATAGATTCATAATCTAATGTTTCTCCAAAAATATCTTCTCCATTGGATTCATCTGAAAATTCTATTTCACTTAAATCCATTTCTGCTAAGTCTATATTTGTCGTCATTTCTGTAGGTTGTTCGCTAATACTGCCTTGCCCACTGATAATTTCATTACCAGATTCTAGTTTATCCTTGACAGTTGATGGTCGATAAACACCAGTACCTATAGTTAAAAGAGTTTCCCGGAAATGGTCAACTATGGGTTTTAATTGTTCAATGGTCATTCTCGGATCCATGAAAGCAATTTCTAATTGTTTTTTCTTGGCATCTATTTTTGCTTTTAGCTGCTCGGTAATTAAATGTCTGTTTTCTTCTAAAGTGTTGTGATAACTATAAAATAAGGCTTCAGCTTGATTTTGTAATTCTACTTTTTGCAGACGCATGAAATCTTGTTCTGCATATTCAGAGGCTTCTTTACGCATAGCTTCTACCTCAGCCGGATTTAAACCACCAGTATTAGTAATCACAATACTTTGAGCTTTACCCGTACCTTGATCCGTCGCAGAAACTTTTAAAATACCATTAACATCTATTTCAAAACCGACTTCAATTTGGGGTACTCCCCGGGGAGAAGGAGGAATCCCTGTCATGACAAATTTACCCAAACTTTTATTATCTCTAGCCATAGCTCTTTCGCCCTGTAGCACGTGAACTTCTACTGAAGTTTGTCCGTCTGTAGCTGTGGAGAAAGTTTGAAATTTACTGGTGGGAATGGTGGTATTGCGCTCAATTATTTTGGTAAAGATTTCACCTACAGTCTCAATGCCCAAAGATAAAGGGGTAATATCTAAAAGTAAAACATCTTCGATCGCACCGGCCAATACTCCACCCTGTATTGCTGCACCTAGAGCAACTGCTTCATCGGGATTAACAGTTTTATCTGGTTCTTTATCATTAAAAAACTTTCTGATTCCTTTTTGTACTGCGGGAATGCGTGTTGAACCTCCCACTAACAAAATATGATCTATATCGCTTGATTTTAGTTCGGCATCTTTGAGAGCTTGAGTAACTGGTTCAATGGTATTTTCTATCAGATCTTTAGTTAATTCTTCAAATTTAGCGCGAGAAATTTCTGTTTCTATATGTTTTGGGCCTGTTTCGTCAGCCGTAATAAAAGGTAAATTTACTGGAGTATTTAAGGTGGTGGAAAGTTCTATTTTAGCTTTTTCAGATGCTTCTCGTAATCTCTGCACAGCCATTTTATCATCCCATAAATTAATTCCATGTTGTTTTTTAAAATCATCTATAATCCAAGACATGATTCTGGTATCAAAATCATCTCCTCCTAAGTGATTATTCCCGGCTGTGGCTTTAACTTCAAAGAATCCATCCCCTAATTGTAAAATGGAAACATCAAAAGTACCGCCTCCTAAATCAAATACTAAAATAAATTCTTCTCGATCTTGTTTATCTAAACCATAGGCCAAGGCTGCGGCTGTAGGTTCGTTAATAATACGTAATACCTCTAAACCAGCGATAGTACCAGCATCTTGAGTAGCTTGTCTTTGAGCATCTGTAAAATAAGCAGGAACAGTAATCACCGCTTGGGTCACTGTTTCACCAATAAAGCTCTCAGCATCGGCTTTTAATTTTTGCAAAACCATTGCAGAAATTTCTTGAGGGGTAAAACCACGATTATCAATTTGTACATCTACAGTTTCATCTCTACCTTTAATACATCTATAGGTAACTCGCGATCTTTCAATTTCTGTATCTTTCCAGCGACGACCAATAAATCTTTTAATGCTATATATAGTTTTTTCTGCATTGGTAACCGCTTGACGTTTGGCTAACTGACCGATTAAACGTTCTTTAGCTTTACCAAAAGCGACAATACTTGGAGTTGTTCGATCTCCTTCTGAGTTCGGCACAACAACCGGTTTGCCCCCTTCTAAAACGGCAACGCAACTATTGGTTGTTCCTAGGTCAATCCCAATGACTTTTCCCATAGCCTATAGGCATTAAATAAACGAAGTTAATTTTAGTTAAGGAGAAGCTGGTTTCTTTCAAATAGTCAAAATTCAACCAAACCCTCCTTTAATCTAGCAAAATACCAGGAACAACGTTGTTCCTAGTCAATAAATTAATTTTCTTCTGCGACATTTTCTGATTCTACTGTTGCCGTAGTTTCTTCTTCAGGATTAGTGGTATTTTCTGAAGGACTAGCAACTTTAACCATAGCATGGCGCAATACTTTATCCCCTAATAAATAACCCCTTTGTAATTGTTCTAAAATTGTACCTTCGGGGTGTTCGTTGGTTTCCTGTTGCATGACAGCTTCATGTAAGTTGGGATCGAATAATTCCCCTTCTGGGCGCATGGCTGAAACGCCAATTCTTTTTAAACTATCGACTAAAAGACGATAAACTCCTTGATAGCTTTTATGAATCCCCATTTCACCCTCATTACTGGGCTTAATTTGAGTTCTCGCCCGTTCAAAATTATCAATTACTGACAATAGTTCGGAAATAGTTTTTCTTTTAATTTGGTATTCTAATTCCTCTTTTTCTTTTTCGGTACGTTTACGAAAATTCTCGAAATCTGCGACATTACGAACAAATTGAGCCTTGATTTGTTCTGTTTGTTTGATTTGTGTGTCCAATTTACTATTTAAGGCCGCATTTTCTTGTTGTAGAGTTTCAATAACGATCTCTAATTCATTTTTATCTGTCAAATTGCTCACAGATTCAGTAGTTTCTGTAGATATAACTTCTACTGGGGTAGGTTCAGATTCGGAATCTATAGCCACTTCATTTAATTCTTGAGATGATTCAGGTTGGTTATTTACAACCGGATCGACTTTTTCTTTGGTTTCAACGGAATCCTCGGAAATTTCTACTGGTTGTTGGCTATTTTCTATAATTGTTTCTGGTTGTTTTTGTTCTTCACTCATAGGTCAGTTAATTTAAACTTTGTTCTCAAGTTAGTTAAATCTACACAAGCGGATTAGGAACTTTAGATTCTAACTTACTTTAAACTTCACGGATTTGCTAACTTGTAACCAAATGTAACATTAATTAGCCATCAAAAACTAGAAAAAATAGTTTAAGCAACGGTTATGATCTGAAATATATTATGTCTTTTTTGGCTATTGTCGAGGATACATCTGCAAAATAACAGTTAAATTAATTATAAATCTTTATTTTAGCTGTGTTGTTTTACCCAACTACTCCATAGCCAATAATAATTCCCTTTTTCTATGTAAATTTAGTTATTGAATTATGAGCCAATTTTCATCCGTAAAACGTAATCGAGCTTTAGCTCTGAGAAATGATTTTTCTCCTTTTGGTAATAAGCTGATTGAATCGGGTTATGTAGATCGAGACGAAATGAGTAAAGCCTTAATGGAAACTCGTAAGTCGGGAAAATCTCTAGTGGAAGTCTTACAAAAGATCACGGGAAAAGAACTTTCCCCTGAGATGCAACGCCAATATAAAAATACTCATTTATTTGAGTTAAAAATTCTTTATGGCGTGGAATCTTTCGATCCAGAACTAGATTCAGATGCCACCAATCAAACGGTAGAATTACTCGGAAGTTTAATATCTATTGATATTTGTCGCCGTTATCAGCTTTTACCCTTGTACAGGAAGGAGAATACTGTGGTAGTGGCCATGGTTAATCCTAATAATTTAGCGGCTCAAGATGAATTAAATCGTTTATTGAGAAGTCAAGAGCTAAATTTTGAAAGAAGAATAATTACCTTAGAAGATTTTCAAGTATTGATTGATAAATATATCGATCAACAAATGAAGGCAGAGGAGAAACAAAAATTAGACAAACAAGTTGATGTTTCTAATGAACTGCAAAACTTAGGTAATGTTGAATTAGAAGAGCTTGGTGAGGAAGGAGAAGAAGATCTCAGTGCTAATAGTGCTCAAGATGCACCTATTGTTAACTTAGTCAATAAAATTCTGGCTAAAGGTTTACAAGAAGGAGTTTCTGATATTCACATAGAACCACAGGAAGAAAACTTAAGGGTTCGTTTTCGTAAGGATGGGGTTTTAGGAGCAGCTTTTCCTCCTCTACCAAAAAAAATCATTCCTGCGGTGGTTGCCCGTTTTAAAATTATGGGTGATTTAGATATTGCCGAACGTCGTTCGCCCCAAGATGGAAAAATTAGACGGGTATTTCAAGGACGTAAGGTTGACTTTCGGATGAATACTTTACCGAGTCGCTATGGAGAAAAGGTCTGTTTGCGGATTTTAGATAACTCTGCGACTCAATTAGGTTTAGACTTCCTGATTTCCCATAAGGAAACTTTAGAAAAAGTCAGGGAAGTCGCATCAAGGTCTTTTGGTCTAATTTTAGTAACCGGTCCCACAGGTTCGGGAAAATCAACCAGTTTGTACTCAGTTTTAGCTGAACGGAATAATCCGGGAGTTAATATTAGTACAGCAGAAGACCCCATTGAATATTCTTTACCCGGTATTACCCAAGTTCAGGTTATTCGGGAAAAAGGCATGGATTTTGCCAATATTCTTCGAGCCTTTATGCGTCAAGATCCTGATGTTATTCTGGTGGGTGAGACTAGGGATAAAGAAACTGCCAAAACTGCCATCGAAGCTGCTCTAACTGGTCACTTGGTTTTAACTACTTTACATACTAACGATGCAGCAGGTGCGATCGCCCGTTTAGATGAAATGGGGGTTGAACCTTTTATGGTTTCTGGTGCTTTACTTGGGGTATTGGCACAGCGTTTAATGCGTCGGGTATGTGGTGAGTGTAAAGTTGCTTATAACCCCTCTAAAGAAGAATTAAGCCGTTTCGGTTTCACAAGTTCTGCCGATGCCGAAATTACCTTATATAAAGCCAATACTTTAAATCCTGAAGAAATTAAACAGGCTAGAGCTAAAGGAAACCTCTGTCCTAAATGTAATGGTGGTGGTTATAAAGGAAGGGTAGGGGTATATGAATTTATGCAGGTTAGCGAACGTTTGGCCACCTTAATTAATGAAGGAGCAACCACTGACAGAATTAAAGAAGCGGCTGTCGAAGAGGGAATGATAACTTTGTTGGCCTATAGCTTGAATTTAGTAAAAGAAGGGCATACTACATTAGAGGAAGTAGAAAGGGTGACATTCACTGATTCAGGTTTGGAGTCAGAAATGAGAGCTAAACGTAAAAGTTCTCTAACTTGCAAAAATTGTGGCGCTGAAGCCCAACCAGAATGGATTGACTGTCCCTATTGTTTAACCCCTCGTTTTGAATAAAAGGAGATAAAAAAATGGAATTAATGATCGAAGACTTGATGGAGCAGTTAGTAGAAATGGGCGGCTCTGATATGCACATTCAAGCTGGAGCACCGATTTATTTTCGCATTAGTGGTAAACTTGGCCCTTTAGGAGAAGAGCCTCTTACCCCCCAAGAAAGTCAAAAACTAATTTTTAGTATGCTCAACAATACTCAACGTAAAGATTTAGAGCAAAACTGGGAATTAGACTGTTCCTATGGAGTTAAAGGTCTAGCAAGATTCCGGGTTAATGTTTATAAAGAAAGGGGTTGTTATGCGGCTTGTTTAAGGGCATTATCTTCAAAAATTCCTAACTTTGATATGCTTGGTTTACCTGCTGTGGTTCGGGAAATGACTGAAAGACCTAGAGGTATGGTATTAGTAACTGGACAAACTGGTTCGGGTAAAACTACCACGATGGCGGCCATGTTGGATTTAATTAATCGTACCCGTAGCGAACATATTTTAACTGTCGAAGACCCCATTGAATATGTTTTTCCTAATATTAAAAGTTTATTTCACCAAAGACAAAAGGGAGAAGATACTAAGAGTTTTTCTAATGCTTTAAAATCTGCTTTACGGGAAGACCCTGATATTATTTTGGTGGGTGAAATGCGGGATTTAGAAACTATTGGTCTAGCTATTTCCGCAGCAGAAACAGGTCACTTAGTCATGGGTACTTTACATACTAACTCCGCAGCTAGTACCATTGACCGTATTTTAGACGTATTTCCTCCCGAACAACAGCCTCAAATTCGTTCCCAATTATCAACTTCTCTTTTAGCTGTATTTAGTCAATGTTTAGCTAAAAAACATAATCCTAAACCGGGGGAATTTGGACGAGTATTATGTCAGGAAATTATGGTAGTTACTCCTGCTATTGCTAACTTAATTCGGGAAGGTAAAAGTTCTCAAATGTATTCAGCTATTCAAACTGGAAGTAAATTAGGAATGCAAACTATGGAGCAAACTTTATCTAATTATGTTAAATCCGGAGTTCTTTCTATGGAAGAAGCTTTAGGTAAGAGTAGTAAACCGGAGGAATTACAACGTTTAGTTGGTGTAACTCCCACAAGCGCAACTAATAAGCGTAGATAGTTTTGATAATTGATAATTAATAATCTTTTATCTCGATCGAACTGAAATTAATTGATTTTATGGAGTAAAAAAATATTATGCCTACTTATGTTGTTGATGTACGAGATCGAACAGGAAAGGCTTTAAAAGAAAAAATAGAAGCTGCTTCTCCAGATTTAGCCCGCAGTATTCTTAGTAATAGATATCCTACGGTTGGTAAAGTAACTCAAGCAGGAATTGATTTAGATATTTATTTAGCCAAGCTAGAATTAGCTATGGCTAAAGTAACTGTTAAAGATAAAGCAGTTTTTTCTAGGCAATTTTCAGTAATGATCAATGCAGGAGTACCTATAGTCAGATGTTTGGGGGTACTCGGAGAACAATCTACTAATCCAAAATTAAAAAAAGCTCTTACTGGTATTAGTGCAGATGTACAAGAGGGTGCTAATTTGTCTGATTCTATGACCAAACATCCTCAGGTATTTGATAGGCTTTATGTCAGTATGATTGAAGCTGGGGAAATCGGTGGTGTTTTAGATGAAGTCTTAAACCGTTTAGCTAAACTTTTAGAAGACATGGCAAGATTACAAAATCAGATTAAATCAGCGATGGCTTATCCTGTGGCCGTTGGTTCTCTGGCGGTACTTGTATTTTTCGCTATGACCATGTTTTTAATTCCGGTATTTGCTGGTATTTTCGATGGTTTAGGGGTTGAATTACCCCTTTTAACGAGGATTATGCTAAGTATTAGTGCTTTTATGCGTAGTCCTGCCATGTTATTGGTGATTTTTGCTTTTCCTGCTGCTGTCTATGCTTTTAAAAAATACTATGACACTCCCCTCGGACGTTTACAAATAGACCAATTCATTCTTAAACTTCCTCTATTTGGTGAATTAAATGAAAAATCTGCCGTAGCACGTTTTTGTCGTGTTTTTGGTACTTTAACTCGTTCTGGTGTACCGATCCTTAATTGTTTAGAAATTGTCCAAGAAACTTCTGGCAATGTGGTAATTGCTAATTCTATTGGCGCTGCTAAAAAAGAAATTCAAGAAGGAGGAATGTTAAGTATTGCTTTAGAAAGAGAAAATGTGTTTCCAGTTTTAGCCTTACAAATGATGACCATTGGCGAAGAAACTGGTGAATTAGATAGCATGATGATGAAGGTAGCTGATTTCTATGAGGATGAGGTAGAACAAGCTGTTAAAGCTTTAACGAGTGTACTCGAACCACTGATGATGGTAGCTATCGCTGGCTTGGTGGGTGTCATTTTGCTTTCTATGTATTTACCTATGTTTAAAATTTTCGAGCAACTTGGTTAAAAGGAAAAAAATTTGAAAATATCAAAAGGTAGGGTATCACACTTTAATCATGTCTATCAAAAAATCAGATTATGAAATGCTACTGGCCGAATATAGCAATCGTAATTCCGTTATTCCTTTGCTTAAACAACATCGACCTTATTTAGAGATGATTCCTAGTATGCGTCGCGCTGTGGAAAGTATAATTACTCTTCCTTTACCAGTAGCAAGAATCCGTCATGCCAAACCCACTCATAATCATGGTGTTATGAGTGCTAATCCTACAGAAGCTATAGCTTTACCCTGTGATATAGCTATTTTAATGTGCGATCCAGAATGGAAAATTAAGTTAGGGGTGGAGATTATGATTTTTATCCATCATCCTGATGAAGATTTATCTAATCTTTTAAGTCGTTGGCGACAAACTCAGGTGTTGTTGGATGGGGATTATGAATGGTTAATGGCTCGTTGCGATGAACATATGTTAAGTGAAGGAGGTGCTCAAACTTATCCTTTATTTGTTTTATTTGAAAATACGACCGAAAGAATTAAAAAGGGTTTACAAGGTGCTTGTTTACCTTTTGTAGTTCAAACTCCAGAATTATTAAAACAAGAGGAAAAAATAGAACTTCTGACAATGGAATAATAATAACAATGGGCGAGTTTTTCTCGCCCCTAGGGTGAAGTTTAAATATATTGTTTACCAACCCAACTAACTCGTTTTTCAATTCCAAATCCATCTTCAATGGTATCGCCGGAATAAGAGTTAAATCGTGACTGAATTACGATAAAACATAAATCTTTAGTGTCTGAAATGTTTCTAATACAACGTTCTCCTTCTGGGTTCACTCGTACAGCAGTTCCCTCTTGAACAGGAAATACACAATCATCGACCTGAAATTCACCTTTTCCTGTCACAAATAGATAAATTTCTTCATTTAAGCGATGCTTATGATAAAAAGGTATAGATTTCTTAGGAGGAATATTATTCATAGATACTTCAGCACTGGTTAGATTGAGCATCTCCTTGAGAAAAATTTTACCTTCTAATTTCAGAGGATTATTTGGAGTTTCAAAGGTAAACTGCCTCAGATTGGCAAATTCTCCTATGTAGGCAACACAAAAGTTTGATCCGGTTTTAACAGTTGATGTATTTTGGCTGATCATATTTTTAACTTGTTACTTGCAATTTACAAGTTAATATAGTCTAAATTACCTGTAAATTGCAAGTAAATTTAATGATGAACATGAATTTGAGCTAATAACCAAAGAGCTGCTATAGTACCGAAAAGATGAGCTGCAATGAGATTGAGATTAGTTAGTACCACATAGACATCTAAAGCTCTTACTAACTTACTGGGATCGGTAATTGCCATTCCGGGAGGTTGGGAAACGGTTTTTGCTACTAGCACAGCGATACTTGCTTCTGCACCAATTAAAGCGAGGATAATACCAATTAAACCGATAAGAGTACCAATACGCAAAAATCGATCTACTTCAGATTTGCGAGGATGCCAATGAGCTTCTGGAGCGTGTAGAAGGCTTTTAGCAATGAGGGTATAACGAAAAGAAAATACCGTTGCTGGAAAAATAAATAAAAAACTAAAAACAGCCCAAAAAATGCCAATACCAATCCCTGTTCCTGAATCTGGACGACCAATTAAGGCTAAAAGCAAAATTAGTCCCGCAAAAGCAGCAAACCCTATTTGTCCCCAGAAACTACTCCAACCTAAGATTTTAAAGACTTTAGCTAGTTTCAGTATTTTTGTAGAAGGATAGGGAGGTTCTGACTTGGCTAACATTTTTTTAGCTTTACTACTTTTGAGTTATTTCTATTGTCTCTTTTATTTTTAGAGAAAATATATTTTGTAAAGAAACATAACAAGAAATAACTAAAATAATAATCAATTTATTGGAAATGTCTCATGAATCAATCCCAACGTTCTTGTTGTCCCATTGCTTGTTCCCTCGATCTAATTGGTGATCGCTGGACACTTTTAGTTATTAGAGATATGATGTTTTTTGAGAAAAAGCGTTTTGAAGAGTTTTTAGAATCTCCTGAAGGGATTTCTACTAATATTCTTACAAGTCGCTTGAAATCCCTTGAAGAAATGGGTTTACTCGAAAAAGAACCTTATAGCAATCATCCTCGTCGCATGAACTATCTTTTAACAGAAAAAGGAAAAAGTCTTCGTCCTGTTTTAAAAGCGATGATACTGTGGGGATTAAAACATATTCCTGAAACAAAGATTCCCGATGATGAAACTTACAGCACTTAATAATCAGCTATCAACTTTTTTTATATTTAAGCCATTGAAAAGACACTAAATTTAATAGAAGTCCAATGAGAAGTAAAAGTGTCATTAACACCAGTTGATACCAAGGAGCTTTGACCAGAATATCAGCAACTAAATGACCTAAATTCAAAAAAGAATACACAATAGTAAAACCAAAATGAAAGCTTCGATAAGATTTGGCATTAGTGAAAGTTGAGGCAATAATTGCTAACATTGGTACCATAAAAAAAATTAGCATAAAGCCAAATATCGCATCAATATTTCCCCCAGCATGGGAATGTTCCACTTCCATCTCGTGGAAAAGCGGCATCAATCCCAAATCGGTATGAAAAAGTGTTCCCAAGAGAAAAGTTGTCCAAAGAGCATTGATTTTTGCTGGATAATTGTTGTTTAACATGATTTTTTACCTTAATAGTTAAATTAATTTTTAATTAATTAACTTAAGTAGATATTTTAAAAGTTTTATTGAGTGATGATACTAGAATTTTATTAAAATAATAAATAAGTGAGTTGAATTTGATATTTTTGTTAACAAAAATATACCAATGTTTAATCTGACTAATGACTAATCATTGAACAATAAACATTGGTAAATGATAAATGATAAATGAAATGACTACTCTCTCAATCACTAATTTAAATGCGTGACAGCTTAACCGCTATACTAAACTTACACCTATTTGATAGGTTATGATTTTCTACAGGAAAGATAATAAGGAGAGAAAACACTTTGCCACACACTATTATTACCCATACTTGTGAGGGAGTTGCTGATTGCGTTGATGCTTGCCCTGTAGCTTGTATTCATGAAGGCCCAGGTAAAAATACTAAAGGTACGGATTGGTATTGGATTGATTTTGCTACCTGTATTGATTGTGGAATTTGTTTACAAGTATGTCCGGTAGAAGGGGCAATTATTCCTGATGAAAGACCAGATTTACAAAGAACACCACAATAAATCAAGTAATATTATGTTCAGATAAATAATTATCCTTTGCTATAGTTTTGTCATTCGTCATTTGTCACTTATCCTTAGTGAAATCACAAATGACGAATAATTTATAACAAATAACTAATATGACTTATTTATTAGAAGTAAAAAATGTTTATGCAGGTTATATTAAAGACCTCAATATTTTACAAGGAATTAATTTTAAGATTGCACCGGGGGAGCTAGTTACAGTTATTGGGCCGAATGGTGCAGGTAAATCAACTTTGGTAAAAACAATTTTTGGATTACTAACACCAAATCAAGGAGAAATTTGGTTTAAAGATGAAAATATATCTGGGTTAAAGTCTAATCAAATTGTACCTAAAGGGATGTGTTATGTCCCACAAATAAAAAATGTTTTTGGTACTTTGTCGGTAGAAGAAAATTTAGAAATGGGTGCTTTTATTCTTAATAGTTCGGTGAAATCTTTAAAGGATAAAATTTATACCATGTTTCCTGTTTTAGCGAAAAGAAGAAAACAAAGGGCTGGTACTCTATCTGGTGGAGAAAGACAAATGTTAGCTATGGGTAGAGCTTTAATGTTAGACCCAGAATTGTTGATTTTAGATGAACCTTCGGCGGCTTTATCTCCCATTTTAGTTAATAGTGTTTTTGAACAAATTAAGGCAATTAATCAAACAGGAAAAGCAATTATTTTAGTGGAACAAAATGCAAAAAAAGCTTTGAACTTAGCAGATAGGGGTTATGTTTTAGAAAATGGACAAGATGCGATGGTTGCTTCAGGACAAGAATTATTAAACGATCCAAAGGTAGGAGAATTATATTTAGGTGCTGCGTATAAAGGTTAATTTTTCTCTAATTCTTCAGCTAAGACGTTTGCTTTAGTTTATAATATATTTTTAAGACCATTATTATGAGAACAATGGTGAAAAAGTTTTTACACATTTTATCTTTGAGTGCAATATTACTTCTCCCTGCTGTGCAAAAACCCACTCAAGCGGCTGAGGCTTTGTGTGTTGTCAAGGGTGTC
Organism: uncultured bacterium; assembly: GCA_964413275.1. Classification (GTDB taxonomy): domain Bacteria; phylum Cyanobacteriota; class Cyanobacteriia; order Cyanobacteriales; family JAABRE01; genus JAABRE01. The sequence goes on from CAYPSO010000035.1 coordinate 22,501, forward strand.
TCAAATGAAATCTTATTTCGTGACCAATGTATTTTTGAGCAATTTGGTGGCAATGGAAGTTTTTCCATTAGAGCTAAATCTGGGCTGATAGATAACAGAGAATCTATCCAAGTGTATATCATTAAACCCGGTGTCGCCGAAGTTAGAGGGCTAACTACTGATGGAATTAACTCTAGATGGGGCGAGGCAAGACGCTCTAATTCGGATAAAGCTTGCTGGGTTGGAGATGACTTCACAATATGTGCATATTAATGTTTTGTAACGTTTATAAATTTATCTAAAAACTACAAAAAATATTAAAAGTAGGTGGGCATTGCCCACCTTACAATTTTTGGGTAATTTATTGTCACCCCTTCAGCTTAATAGTATTTTTTTAACTTATTGAGAATGAAGTTGCGGTAACTGCCACCAAGGAACATCAGGATACTTATGATGTTCTAAATGATAACCAAAATGATAGCAACTTAAAAACGACCAAAAAATTGGTAAATTAATACTATTTGCTCGATGACAATTATCATAGCCTCCGGGGGGTTGGCGATGAGGGAGAAAAGTCCCAAAATAAAACAACTGTAAAGAGCTTAAGCCCAAAGGTAATCCCCAAAATAAACCAATATTTATAGGAGCAAGATGGAATATGTAACCACACAAAATAACAATGCTAAGTAAACAGCTAAATTGTCCCCAATTCCAATATCCTTTCAAAAAATGCCAATACCATAAAAACCAGCGATTATCTTGATGGCTATAAAAATCAGGATCGTTAATACTAGCTGGATAACAATGGTGTAACCAATGTTTATGTAAAAGATGTTTGTAGGAAAAAAGCCCATATAAAGAAATTGCCAACACACCGAAACTACGATTTAGTTGCGGATTTTGTGGACAAACTAGCCCGTGCATGGCTTCATGTACGGTAATAAATAAACCCGTATCGAGAAAAGTCTGCACCAGAATTTTTAAAATCAATTCTAAGGTAGAAGTTTCCCTAATTTCACAACTAATTAAAAAACATAGAGTAACACACCACAATCCTAAAATTGTAGTTGCTACTATTACACCTTTCCAATGATTAATATAATGCTCAAGCATCATTACATTACATCCTTGCCAGTGCCGCTACTTTAGCTTGTTTATCAGGGGTCAAACCTGCCAATTCATCAGGCTTTAACCACCCTTGTTTGATTAAAGTTGCCAAAATAAAAATTGGTGTAGCATCTCGGTAGTCATATTTACCGTCGATGTCGTATCTTTTAGCATTCAAATAGTCGTTTAAAGACCAAATATCAGTTATTTGATTTATTTGGCTGGCTTTTTCACGAATTTCAACCATTAGAGCTTCAGTTTCTCTGGCATAAGCTTTATTCAAAGCTTCATGAGTTATCTTTTGTTCTATATCTGACCATTGCGGCGAATTTTGTTGCATATTAAATCTTAAAGTCAATAAAAAACGCTCTTGGTAATAGAGCGTCTGCATTTAAATTTATAGTTTGAGTTTTAAGTTAGCAGTGTACTCTCATATAAAATATCGAGCAATTTTTTAGATCGCTTTAACTAACGAGCGAGATTTAATAGCTCTTTAGGAGATGCAAGTAAATCTACTGCTACGAAGAAAATCTTATTTTGAGGATCGAGTAAAAATCGCCAAGCAATATTCATACCGACATTACCACCAAACCAAGGTGTTTGACATTTACCCGTAATTTTAATCTGGGTAAAACCATCATCGGCTGGTTCGGTAACTCCTCTTTCTGGAACCAATTTCAAATTCTGACATTCTTCACGGAAAAATCTTAAAACCTCGTCTTTACCCACAATTGGACGACGAAATGGAGGTTGCAGGGCTCCATCTGGAGTAAATAACTGGATTAATGCGTCAAAATCGTTGGCATTTAAGTTATTCATGTAACTAATAATTGTTGGATTATCAATACCTTCAATTTTAACTTGAGTTCGCTGTGAGATTTCTTTAGGTGGAACAACGGGTTCAGCAATTTTTTTGAAGTTATCTATTTTACTAGAATCGTAACCCATATCAACAACCGAGTTGCGGAGAACTGTTATTTGTTGACCAGTTTCTAAACTGCTAATTGTTTGAAGCACAGCATTGGCATTAGCTGAAAGTTTGTAACCTTCAGGAATAGGTGCAATTCTTCCTTGTTCCATCAATCTTCCTAATTCATACCAAAAACCAAGCTTGATGTTTGCTGTCCAAGCAGCATAGGTACGACCAATCGGTGTATCAGTGCGGTTAGCTAGGTCACACATCACCTGACTTTGCTCTAGGGGAGTCATGTCGAGCATTTCTTTGAGAGTGCGCTCAGCAAACTGCATACTAGCAGCTCCGGGAGCGGCAATAGTAATAGTTTTACCCATTTCTAAATAAGCAAACCAAATTAAAGCTAGTTGATCTTCAGCACTAAGTTGAGAAAATCTGGCGACGGTTGCAGGTACAGCGTCAGCAGATAAAGTGTTGGGGAAAATATTTCTGGCTAAATCGAGAGTATATGGCATATTTTTTTCCTTGAATTTATATTAGTTGGATTTTTCTCTTTTTATCTTATCTATCCGCACTATTACATCATTTTTCTCTCTTTGTTTGTTTTTTGCTTATGTAGGTTAAGGTAACAAAATGTAAAGATTTATTGCAACAACTTGACACGAAAAATAAGTAGTAAAAACCGTACTGATGTTTTTTTATTCCCGTGAATCAATTGAGATTGTACTTTAATCCCCATAATCTTTAAGTTAATAATATCAATTATAAGTAATTTTGTGATTAGATTATTTAATATAATAATTTACTAATTCATTTATGTCTCAACTTCTGATTAATCAATATTATAAAGATTTAGGAGATCGCAAACGTTACGGTGGTAGCAAAAATGAAGGCTCTCTTCGTTCTGCTTTTGGTACTTTATTAAATGCTTATTGTCGAAGTCGAGATTTTTTATTAATAGAAGAGCTATATATAAAAAGTAAATTAAATACTAATATTAGACTTGATGGCATTGTTAAAGATGCTTTAAGACTTGATTGGGGCTATTGGGAAGCTAAGGATATTTATGATAGTTTAGACCAAGAAATTGAGGATAAATTAAGAAAAGGTTATCCCGACGATAATATTTTATTTGAAGATTCGGAAACGGCTGTTTTATATCAACATAGTCAAGAAGTAATGCGAATTTCCATGAAGGATAGAGACGCATTAGAGAAAATGCTTAATTTATTTCTTGATTATGAACGGCCAGAGGTAAAAGATTTTCGTCAGGCAATTAATTCTTTTAAGGAAGATTTACCAGTTATTTTAGATACTTTAAGAAATATAATTAAACAAGAATCAACTAATAATTTTAAATTTCAACAAGAAAGAGATAAGTTTTTGCAACTTTGTCAAGGCTCAATTAATCCCGATCTTAATATTGATGATATTCGGGAAATGATGATTCAGCATATTTTAACAGAAGATATATTTATTAATATTTTTAACGAAGGACAGTTTCATCAAGAAAATAATATTGCTCAAGCTTTACATAACGTTATTGAAACATTTTTTACAGGAAAAGTTAAAAAAAATACCTTAAAAACAATTAATAGTTATTATGCAGTAATAATTAGAACTGCGGGTAATATCAATAATCATCATGAGAAACAACAGTTTTTAAAGAAGGTTTATGAGGAGTTTTATAAAGCTTATAATCCCCTAGCTGCGGATAGATTGGGTATAGTTTATACGCCCAATGAAATAGTTAAGTTTATGATTGAAAGTACGGATTATTTAGTACATAAACACTTTAATAAATTATTGGGAGATACAGGAGTAGAAATATTAGATCCGGCGACGGGTACGGGTACTTTTATTACTGAATTAATTGAATATTTACCAGACCATCAGCTTAATAGTCAACTTATTCTAAGTTTATATCGTCCATTTACTAAGCAATATTTATATTTTGACAAACATTTTAATGGTAGAACTTATCAATGGTTTAATATTTATGATCAAAGCGATAAAGATAATAAAATTATTACTTTTCAAAGTTTTGGTAGTAATAGACCTTTTAATGTTTTGGCTACTAATTGTATAGCAGAATTGCACGTTACAGGAGCAAATCAATGTCTTCCTCTTTATACTTATGATGAAGATGGTAATAAAGTTGAAAATATAACAGATTGGGGATTAGAGAGGTTTAGGGAACATTATCAAAATACTGGGGGTTTAACAATGTTAAACCCCTACAATGAAAAAAATAATGAAATAACCAAAGAAGACATATTTCATTACACCTATGCGGTTTTACATAACCCTAAATATCGAGAAAAGTACGAATTAAATTTAAAAAGAGAATTTCCTAGAATTCCCTTTTATGATGACTTTTTTAAATGGGTAAACTGGGGTAAACAATTAATGGAATTACACCTAAATTATGAAACTATTACACCTTATCAATTAACCAGAATTGATAGTCCTTTAAAAGCTGAAACTAAGACACCTAAAGTCAAACTAAAAGCAGATAAAAATCAAAATAAAATTATCATAGATGAAATAACAACTTTAGAGAAAATTCCTTCCGAAGTTTGGCAATATAAATTAGGGAATAGAACTGCTATAGAATGGATATTAGACCAATATAAAGAGAAAAAACCTAAAGATAAAACCATCGCCGAAAATTTTAATAATTATCGCTTTTCTGATTATAAAGAACAGGTGATTGATTTATTAATGAGAGTTTGCACTGTCAGTTTAGAGACAATAAAAATAATTCAAGAAATGGAATAAAAGTTATCTATTATTTAGCTCCCTAGCCACCAAATTTCTAGTAGGGTGGGCATTGCCCACCATAGAAAACGTGTTCAAGCTGTATTAGTCAATAAAGGAAGAAAGTAATTTTAATAAAAAGGAGTTTAATGCTTCAAAAATGACAAAAATATAGAATTTTGCTAATTATAATCTTTTATCCTACCATTCTGGAAGGCGATCGCCAATTTTGGTTGTAGTGGATTGTCTTAGATAATCTTGATGATGTGGTGGGCATTGCCCACC
>CAYPSO010000035.1:27644-41856 GCA_964413275.1 uncultured bacterium
TGGTTGTAGTGGATTGTCTTAGATAATCTTGATGATGTGGTGGGCATTGCCCACCATAGAAAACGTGTTCAAGCTGTATTAGTCAATAAAGGAAGAAAGTAATTTTAATAAAAAGGAGTTTAATGCTTCAAAAATGACAAAAATATAGAATTTTGCTAATTATAATCTTTTATCCTACCATTCTGGAAGGCGATCGCCAATTTTGGTTGTAGTGGATTGTCTTAGATAATCTTGATGATGTGGTGGGCATTGCCCACCCTACTAATGCTTATTTTATTGATTTCGCAAATCTTCCTAAATTGGAAAAGCTTTAGCCTTCGTTTTTTTAACGGTATAACGAAATAAGGATAAATAGATCGCACAACCATCTGGATTCAAAATAACCTGCCCTTCAAGCTCATCAGTAATCATCCTTTTCACGGATAATTTACCAAATCTTTTGGTTTTAATGACAGATTCTTGTTCAAGTACCTCATTTTGGTCTAATACCGCTTTAACAATGTCATAAGCCCAATTTTTCTCTTGCTCGGCCATTTTTAACACCGCATCTAACAATTCGTCCAGATTATCTACCTCAGATAAGGTTGCAATGGGAGTTGCTACTGCTTCATTTTGTTGACGAATTGCTTCTGCACCGTAACAATCCCGAATCAACATTTCCCAAATGTTAAAAAATGCAGTGGTTGAAGGCATAATATCAATCCCGACAACTTTACCATTAATTAAAACGATCGCACCACGTTGTCCGGGGATGGGTTCAAATTGAGCGACAAATTGCTCTAAATCCTGTTGAAATCTTTCAAAAAATCGAATTAAATAATCTCCTCCTACTCCTAATTCTCGGTTAATCTCGCCTAATTTACCCCATAAAGCACCAACTGCTTGATCTTTTTTATAGACGTTGTGGGCATACTGTCTAATTGCTAAAGGTAACAAACGAATGGTTTGCTGTTCAAGGTTGGCAGGATTCATGTGCCCACCTTGGGTAGATTGAACGCAATAAGCCTGTACGGTTTTATTTTTGTCTAATATATGAACGGCAGGTACAGTGCGATCTTGAGCTTTTTCTTTAGTAATGATAGTATAGCCATTAGGAACAATGGTTAATTCATCTTCAAAGGGTGCAAGCTCTAAGCGATCATATTGAGGATCTTTTTTTAATCTGACGTTTTCTGCTCCGGCAATTCCAGAAAATTCAATTTGGCTATTAACTAAGGGAATAACTGCCATATTACCCACTATTTGAGGTTGTTTGGGTTCAAATCCCGCTAAGTAATCTCTAAGCATTGTTTTTTTATTACGAATCTTTTCTCGTAAAGGATGAGCATTTTTAACTTATGCTAAGGTGGGCATTGCCCACCCTACTACTACAAACTACTAACCACGAACCAATCTGACTTTATTTACCTGTCAAAACTAAGGATTTCTCTGTGTTTTTTAACTGAGCAATCGCTTTTGCTTCACGCACGTTTCCTGCTTTTAGGGCTTGATAAACTTTGTTAAGATGGGATTCCAATAAATCTGGATTTGTCTCAAACTGACTAATCAAGAAGGCTAAAGGAAATTGTTTAATGTCTGCGATCGCAATTAGTTTGATTTTTGAATCTAAAGAGCGAGTTGCTTTTGTGGACTCACTTGCAGCTACTGGGTTCATCTGAAAGAAGGCAATGTCACTATTTTTCACTGCTTTGGTATTCAGAATCGCTGTAACTGTGCCAGATGATTGGTTTTCATAGCCATCGGAAATAATAATTACTGCATCAGGGCGAGAAGTAATCGCTTGAGCTAAGGGTAAACGTAAATCCGTCGCTCCTCCTACACTAAAAGCACCTTTAGTCAAGGAAATAGGGTTAGTAAACCACACTTTTACTTCTGATTCGGTTGCCAAACAAATACGAGTAATGGCTTCAGCAAAAGCAATAGGGTAATTTTTTCTAGTTTCCTTACCTTTCATACTTAAACTGTTATCAATTACCAGAGCTACTTTGCTGGGTAAAACCACATTAGTCGCTAATTTACGAGCAGCATTTTCTAGATGGGGATAAATTTCCTGCCAGTCGGAGCGGTTATTTTGAGCATAACGAATCAATTCAAGTAATTCGTATTTACTAAAATCGATCGCAATTTCTGAGCCAACTTGAGAGCGAGAGCGCATTACTTCTTTTTTACTCGCTTTACCTTGTTGAGAAAAGTTAGAAATAAATTCCTCTTTACTCATCTTAAATTTAGTCAGGGCAATGCCTTCAGCTACGTCAAAAGGCAGTGACATTAAAGCCTGTTTATCTCCTTTAACTGCTCGTAATCTTTGACGAAGTAATTCGCATTTGACTACTTGCTCTGGTTTTTTGATTTTGCCAAATAACCAATTTTGTAACTCTAATTTATCCTCTCCTCTAGAGTTTCCGGGTTTCAAGCGACAATGACGAATAATGGTTTTGTATTTATCCCGATATTTAATTACTTGATAAGCATTGGCTTTATCCCAGATTCTTTGGCCTAAGCGTCTGACTCTGGCACTATTTAGTCTTTTTCCTCCCGTATCAGCATTATTTTCAGCAATATTATCTACAAAAAAGCGTAATAATCTTGCAATTGGCAACTCATCGGCGATAACTTTAATTAAAGTCCATTCCAAGTTTTCATCTTCATTGGGACGATTTTTACCAGTTGCTAAAAGCCCCCGTAAAATCATCGTTTTACTAAAATCATTAATGGGTAATAATCCCGTTAATGAGTAATAACGACGATTGCTTAACAATAAAGTAGCGTGTAAGGTCATTAATTGAGCGAGTTGCTCATTTTCTGTATTATAAAAGGTTGCTTGACCGATATTAGTGCAGGCTACTTCTAAAAATTGCACTAAAGTAGTGTGTGAATTATTTTTTTCCACAGCATTCTACCTATTTAAAATAAGTTTATATTTGTTATTAGTTACTTGTTATTTGTTATTCGTTATTACCATAATTCCTAATGAATAACAAGCAAAAAAAAAGGGGTACATCGCCCCACATCGTTATTTAGTGGGTGGTTATTATTTCTCTGTTTTGAGTTCTGAATTGAGTGGACAATTCGCTCGACTTTGCTGCTTGAAGCTGTCAACAAATAAAAACTCTATTCTTGCTGTATGTCCGAATACGTAAAGCATTGACTTTATTTAAGTTTAAAACTAAATTACTTGAAAGTTTATCTAAAAATGAGGAAAGATTAGGAGATGTTTTAAGAAAGTAGGATTCGCACCTACAAATCACGGTTTAATAGACCATTGCCTAACTATTTGGCTTTTTCTGAATCTCCTCAGAGTCCTCGTAAATACATTGATAGCACACTATTTTTTATTTGGCAAGTTTTTCTTAAAAAACTTTTTTTTAATTAAATTATTAAAACTAAATTACTTAAAATTTATTTGAAATGAGGAAAGATTAAAAGATATTTTTTGGTTAAGAAAACAGGAATCGAACCTGCAATATTCTGTTTATGAGACAGACGCTATACCATTTAGCTATTTCCTGAATCTCTTAGGAGTCCTCGCAATTACATTGATAACACACAATTTTTATTTTTGGCAAGTTTTTTTAAAAATTTTCTGATTAAATTTTATGAGTATAAACACTTAATTAGTTAATACAAAAGTGGGAATTTACTAAAATATATTTCTTTTTATAGATGAAAATTATTAAAAATAATAGTTTAATGGAATTAAATATCTAGATTCTGCTTATTTACTGACTTAAATTTAATCATAACAATATCTAGATTTTTTAAAAATGATGTTCTAAATCTTTATTAAGATATATTGGGGTCAAAAGTCATGTCTGAATCAACTAAAAACAAAATCGCAGAAAATCTTCAACAAAGTAAACAAGAAGGTCAATTAAGAGCAGCAAAAATTAAAGAAATAGTTAAAAATGCAATACTTCAATCCATTGCTGAATTAAAAGAAGGATCTGGAGAAATTCGTTCTTTAGCCAAGGATGCGGTTTCTGCAACAATTGAAACTTTTCAAGAAAAAGGTGAAGATATTAAAGAAGAAATTACTGCTTCCATAGAAGGGGTAATTGAAGGAATTAGTAGTGTTAAACAAAAAGCTATTTCTGAAAAACAACTAGAAGTGAAACAATTAGAAGGAACAATTGAAGTTGAACAAGCACAATTACATCAAGAAATTGAAGAAACTTTAACTGATATTAAAACTGATTCAGCTAATCATTCAGAAGAAATTAAAGATACTATCAAATCAGCAATTGATAATATCAGTAATAGCGAAGAAGCAGAATTATTGCAAAAACGATATGCTCAATTAAAAGCTCAATTAGCGGTAGTACAAGCTAATTTAGCTAATCGTTATGGCGAACGTTATGAAGATGTTAAACAATATTTAGATGATGCTAAAAATTGGTACGAAAAAGCCAAAGAAGATCCGGAAGTTTTTACTGAGCCAGTTAAACAAAAACGTATAGAATTTGAAGAAAAATTAGGTACAGCAGGAAAAGCAATCGCCCAAAAAGAACATACAATTAAGAAATTACTAAAAGAATTATGGCGAGAAATTATTGATGTTTTTCGTGATAAATAATTAGATTAAATCTAAGTTAATAATAAGGGCTTAAGCCCTTATTACAAATAAAGTTTATAAATAAATAGACTTTGATTAAATTTATATTTGGGAGAACAAATTGAATTATCGAGAATGATGTACTCTAACTCGTTTGTTGGCACTTTGTTTTTTAATCCATTTTAAGAATTTTTCTATTTGTGGTTCATTTTTTAACTTATTAATTGTATTTAATTCTTGAGCAAGTTGTTTATTAGTAAATAAACTATGTATTTGTTTATGACAAGCAGAACAAATATCAACAGTTTCACTTGTTGTAATTTTTTTTCGTTTTGTATATTGTCTGGGAATTAAATGATGAACTGTTAACTGTTCCATTTTCCTTTCACATAATTCGCATTGCATAATTTAACAAAATTTATACTATATTCTGCTCCCTTAATCCTGAATTCTGTTTTGATAAATTTTAATAGTTCGCTTTTTTATTATTCATTATCTAACCAATTAATTAAATCATCAAGAGATTGAAAATCTAATAAAGCATCTCCTAAATTCTCTGTTTCACTGAGGGAAAGATTATTAATTTTAGTTGCTAAATCACTAGAAAGATTACTAAACCGACGCTTTAACTGACGAATAATTATATGATTTTCTCCTTGTTTTAATCCTTGTTCAATACCTTTTTCCATCCAAGTGGTAACAATTTCCATGACTTTTTCCTCCTCTAATAAACTTGCTTGTTTCAATTCTTGTTCAAATTGTTGTTCTTCAGCTTGATTAAGTTTTAAATAAGTATCGACAAAACCAGAAATTAATTCCATTTTAGCAGGATTTAATCTTTTAGATAAGATTGAAAAATATTTACTCACTCTACACAAGAATTTTTATGGTTTACAAAAAAAAGAGCTTTTTAAAAAGCTCAAGAATAAAATTATTTATTTTTTATTTATTATTGATTGTTCATTACTAAAATTGGATGAGTGCTAACATAAGCATCTCTTACTTGTGAATTAATTGCGATGGTAGTTGTATCGTAAACATTGGTTGCTAATTTCGGATAAACACCAATACCAATGATTAATAAGAAGAAACAAAGAGCAATAAAAATTTCCCTTGGTTTAGCATCAGCATAATCAGCATCTACTGGTAAAACACAACTTGTACCGAAACAAACTGCTTCTTCATTATCTTTTTTATTGCTACTGGGATTAGTTAAATTACAAGATTGAGGTAACTCAATTCCGTAAAATAATTGACGCAACATGGATAATAAATAAATTGGAGTTAAAATTAAACCCACTGCTGCAAGTAAGGCAATAACTGTGCGGAAATTACCATTATAAAAATCGCTATTTGTTACTCCAACAAATACAGAAAGCTCGCTGACAAATCCACTCATTCCGGGTAAGGCTAAAGATGCCATTGCACCAACTGTAAATAAGGCGAAAACTTTGGGCATCATTTGACCAATATTCCCCATTTCATCTAATGCTAATGTATGGGTGCGATCGTAGGTTACTCCTGCTAAGAAAAATAACACCGCAGCAATTAAACCGTGAGAAATCATTTGTAGCATAGCGCCACTAATACCTAAGTCGGTAAAGGATGCGATACCGAGTAGTACAAAGCCCATGTGAGATACAGATGAATAGGCTAAACGACGTTTCATGTTACATTGCCCAAAGGAAGAAAAGCCACCATAAATAATATTGACAATTCCTAAAATAATTAATAAAGGTGCAAAGTAAACATGAGCATCAGATAAAAGACCTAAATTTAAACGGATTAAGCCATATCCGCCCATTTTTAATAATACTCCTGCTAAAATCATTGAAACTGGAGCAGAAGCTTCGCCGTGAGCATCGGGTAGCCATGTATGTAAAGGAAAGACTGCTAATTTCACACCAAAGGCAATTAACAATCCAGCATATAAAGGTATTTCTAAAGTGAGGGGATAATCTTTAAGAGCTAACTGGACTATATCAAAGGTTGGGTTATCACCACCGTATAAAGCCATACCTAAACCAGCAACGAGTATAAATATTGATGCGGCTGCGGTATAAAGCAAAAATTTAGTGGCGGCATAACGACGTTTTTGGCCACCCCAAATGGAAACTAATAGGTAAACTGGAACTAATTCTAGTTCCCACATAATAAAGAGTAGTAATAAATCTTGGGCAACAAATACGCCTATTTGTGCTGAATACAGCAATAACATTAAAAAATAGAATAGTCGAGGTTTATGATTAACCTGCCAAGCAGACAAAATAGAAAGGGTGGTAACTAATCCAGCGAGTAGTACAAGAGGTACAGATATTCCATCCACAGATACAGCCCAACTCAGCCCTAATTGAGGAATCCAGCTATATTTCTCGACTAATTGAAAACTGGAATTATTGGGATCGTAATTTTGCCAAAAGACATAACACATTAATATAAAGTCAATAATGCCTATGCCTAGAGCATACCAACGGATTTTTTTACCCTCTTTATCGGGGAGGAAAGGAATTGCTGCGGCAGCAATTAATGGTAATAGTGTAATTATAGTGAGCCAGGGGGTTTGGTTGGCCATAATCGTCCTAGGTATAAATTCTTATTTGAGATTAAAGTTAAAGTCATTGTACCCCATATTTTAAGTTTTGTAACAAAAATTTAAGATTTGTATCTTGATCCCCGTAGGAAAGGGAATAAGGAATAGTCAATAATCAATACTGAATAGTAAATATAGTTTTTAGTGCATAGTAAATAACTTAATAACCAATAAGTAGAAGGATTAATTTTTAATTATGATGAAACTAAATCGCATTGTGCCATTTGGTCGCTCTTATAACGAATATGAGTTAATGTTTAATCTTAGTTTAAACGATAAAAATAAGACCATTCTTGGCTGTGGAGATGGCCCTGCAAGTTTTAATGCACAAATGACAAAATTAGGTTATAAAGTAGTTTCTATCGATCCAATTTATGGATTTTCAGGTATAGAAATTAAGCAAAGATTCGAGGAAGTAATTGATGATATTATTAAGCAAGTAAATGCTACTCCTGATAGTTGGGTTTGGACTTATCATAAAAATAGTAAACAATTAAGACATAATCGTATTCAAGTGATGGAAACATTTTTGGCTGACTATGAAAATGGACTCAAAGAAGGAAGATACCAAGTAGCATCATTACCTGATTTGCCTTTTAAAGATAATGAATTTGAGTTAGCATTATGTTCTCATTTATTATTTTTATATTCTGATTTGTTATCTTTTGATTTTCATTTACAATCTCTCAAAGAGTTATGTAGAGTTGCCAAAGAAGTAAGAATATTCCCCTTATTAAATCTTAATCTAAATATATCACTATATCTTGAAGATATACAAAAAAAAATATATGAACTAGGTTTGTATAGTGAAATCAAAAATGTAGATTATCAACTACAAAAAGGTGGTAATCAAATGTTAGTTATTTACAGATAAAATTAATTTTGAAAAATTCATAAATAAGAATTATGCCAAAAAATATTATAGCAATGGTGAATATGAAAGGTGGAGTCGGAAAAACGACTGTTACCGTAAATTTAGCCACTTGTTTAGCTAAAAATTATAATAAACGGGTACTATTAATTGATTTAGATACACAAATTAATGCCACTTTAAGTGTAATGCCTCCTATTCAATTTGCTACACTTAGGGAAGAACAACGTACTTTGAAAACTTTAATTCAACGCATTACGCAACCGAATAATCAAACCTTAATTTCTATTAAAGATGTTATTAAACACAATATTTGCACAATTAAAGGATTAGATATTATTGCTGGAGATATAGATTTATATAACGATGCAGAATTGGCAATTAGCATTCATCACCAAGCCGAAATATATCGAGATAAATTTCATAATTGCTGGAATATCATGGAACAAAATTTAATTAAAACAATCTTGCAACCAGTCATTAATGATTATGATTTTATTATTATGGATTTTTCTCCGGGGGATCATTTAATTACTCGTAGTGGTATCTTAGCTAGTGATTTTTATTTAATTCCGGCAAAACCTGAACCTTTATCTGTAGTTGGTATTGGTATTTTAGAAGGCAGAATTAGACAATTTCAAGAACAAAATCTTAGTAATATTGAGTTGATTGGTATTAGTTTAACTTCTTTAGGAAGAGCTAGTAAAATGTCTGAGAGTATTAAAGTTAGACTTAAAGAAGATTTTGGAGAAGATGCACTTTTTACAACGGAAATTCCCATGAATGTATCAGTTGCTAGAGCCGTAGATGAATTTAGACCTGTGGTTTTAACTGAACCCAAATCTACGGGTGCAAAAGCTTTTAATTTGTTAGCAGAAGAATTCTATCTTAAATATAGTCGGAAAACAAAAAAATAATAGATAACTTTAAAGTTTTAAGCTATCATGCACTTGAATTATTTGTTAAGAAAGTAGTCAAAATTTTATAATAAAAATAATTTTATAAAAATCTAAACATATTTACTACATAATTATTTTAAATACTTAAATACGGTTAAATAATAAGTACATATATAATATTGCAAACAATTACTAACGGATAAAAACAATATAACTTTTGTCAAAAATATATTCTCCGCAGTCAGCCAAATCATCATATCCAACGAAGTTTAGTACAAGCTCACAAGATAGCCACATAGTGAATAATATTAATAATTTTTTCCATTTAATGCTAATCATAACCTTTTCTCAATATACAAGATTTACCTTGTTAAGTAATAAAGACAGAAGTCAAAATAATAAGTTCCTCAAATACACTATTTTGCCTATCTACCAGATTTAAAATTTGACCTATTAGATTGTAATCTTGATGGTAGATAGCATTAAGAAGAAGTACCATTTTGCTTGTCCTCTAAACTTTATTTACTTAACTTCTTATTACTCCAAATTTTTTTCAATAATTTCCAGATAATTTTTGGTGATTTATGTCACATCACCTAATTTTTGCTCAAACTATTATTATCTGCTGTGGTTCAAGATTATATAGACAATGTAAATACGTCTGAGCTTAACAAAACGTTTTCAGAAACCTTAGATATTTTACTTGTTAAACAATTATTGTAAAGATTTTGTAAATTATACCCATATTTCTTAATCGAAAAGTTTAATGCTAATCATAATCTGATCCATTTTCTTTTGACTCACGTACTAAATTACAGAACAACTAATGCCAGAGGAGAAACAGTTTATTATACTTTAGAAAATTTAATTACTGGCAGATCTAGCGATACAGTTATTTCCAGTAATAATGGTGTAATTTTAGATGAAGAAGGAAAATTTAAAGTTAACTTTCTCCCCGGAAAATATTTTTTAAATAACTCTCAAGCAGAAATAACAGTTATCTCGCTGCGCGAGAAAGACTGCTCTAAATACGTAACAGCTTAGGTGAAATTCAGAAAAGATTGTACCAGATTTCATAATAATGGTAGGGTGTCGTTAGCCCCAGGGTAACGCACCGTTACTGAAGTCTGCTGGGATATTTATTCCGAGAAATCACTTTAATATGTTTAATATTTTAATTGAGTTAAGCTAACGAAACTTAGACAAAAAATAAGGAAGCATTCAGTTTTAAGATTCTTTGGTAAACTGATTCTTGTAGATAATTAAATAATTTAAGGGAAAGCGTTAGTTATTACTAACGAAGTCGCCTAAAAAAGCATAAAATCGTGAAGATAAGACATGACAGGAAAAGCAATAGATAATAGTGCGACAGGAATTCTAGTCTTGATCCTTCCCCTAGCTATTACGATTGTGCTAGTGCTTAAAGCATGGCCATTCTTATTGCTATTGATGGTTTTAACCATCAGTGGAAGGATTTGGCAGAGTTACCAATGGAGAAAATGGAGTCAGGAAGTTAATCCTTTTTTTACAGAATTGATCCAAGAAAATCAAGGCTGTTTAACACCTTTGGATTTATCTTTAAAAGCTAATATGACAGCTAGTGCTGCCAATAGATTTTTAGCCAAAAAAGCAGAAGAATATGGCGCTCAGAAAAAAACCTATGCCGACAAAGGCATCGTCTATTACTTCCTTACCGCCAGCGCCCTTGGTAGTATTTTTGCAGATAGTGACGATTTATCTGAATTAGAGGAAAGCCCAGAAACATCTCCTCAATTATCAACTTCCTCAGAAAAGTTTCCCCAAGCATCTACTAAAGAATTTGCTGAATTAGTGGATGAAAAAAAACCTATCTCTTCACCTGTAGAGGAAATCAAAACAGAAAACCCATCAACTGAGATGGAAATAGAAGAATCTCCCGTAGAGGAAATAGTTAACGAAACTTTACCCATAGGAAAGGATAGCTCGGAGGAGTTAGCTACCGAAGAAGAGCAAAATCCCGATAGCTCGAATTTCATTGAAAAATTATCATCTTCACAACAGGAGGAAACCACCAAGAAATTAAGTTTAATTCAGGCAGAATTAGCTAAACGTCTTGATATTAATTCAAGTACAATAGGCAGGCGCAAATCAGATCCTGATTTTTCTCTTTGGAGTCAAACTAAAGATCCAGAAGGACTTGCTTGGAAATATATTAGAAGAACCAAAATGTTTGTATCTGTGGATTTAGATGAGGAATAATTTCCCCTGTAATTTGTAAAACTAGAAAATGCGGGCAAAGAAAACTAAACTTTGCCCTTCCTAATTTTTGATTTAAATTTAAGGAAATATTATTTATGAAAGCTATGATTTTGGCGGCTGGTAAAGGAACTCGCGTTCGTCCTATTACCTACACTATACCAAAACCTTTAATTCCTATTCTACAAAAACCTGTAATGGAATTTTTATTAGAGTTATTACGCAGTCATGGTTTTACCGAAATTATGGTTAATGTTAGTCATTTAGCTAATGAAATCGAAAACTATTTTCGTGACGGACAAAAGTTTGGGGTAGATATTGCCTATTCCTTTGAAGGAAAAATCGTTGATGGAGAATTAGTCGGAGAAGCTTTAGGCTCTGCGGGGGGTTTGCGTAAAATTCAAGACTTTAATCCTTTTTTTGATGATACTTTCATTGTTCTTTGTGGTGATGCTTTAATTGATTTGGATTTAAGTGCAGCCGTCAAATGGCATCGAGAAAAAGGTGCTATAGCTACCATTGTGACTAAAACTGTTCCCAAAGAAAGTGTTTCTAGTTATGGGGTAGTTGTCACTGATGAAAATGATCGGATTACTAATTTTCAGGAAAAACCTTCTGTCGAAGAAGCTCTCAGTACCAACATAAATACAGGTATTTATATTTTTGAACCAGAAATTATTGACTATATTCCTCCTGAGACTGAATATGACATCGGTAGTCAATTATTCCCCCAATTAGTCGCGAAAAATGCTCCTTTTTATGCCGTATCTATGGATTTTGAATGGGTTGATATTGGTAAAGTACCTGATTATTGGCACGCTATTCGTGGGGTTTTAACCAGAACTATTAAAAATGTGAGAATACCAGGTCGAGAAGTTGCTCCGGGCATCTATACTGGGTTAAATGTTAATGTAAATTGGGATAAAGTTGATATTACAGGGCCTGTTTATATTGGCGGAATGACTAGAATTGAAGACGGAGCAAAAATTGTAGGCCCCAGTATGATTGGCCCTAACTGTTGGATTTGTAGTGGTGCAGAAGTTGACAATAGTGTAATTTTTGAATATTCTCGTTTAGGCTCAGGAGCGCGTTTAGTTAATAAATTGGTATTTGGTCGTTATTGTGTGGATAAAACAGGAGCGACTATTGATATGCAAGAAGCTTCTTTAGATTGGTTAATTACTGATACCCGCCAAGGTTTTCCAACTTTAGCTACTGGTGAACAACAAACAATTGCTCAATTACTTAATAATGACTAGCATAAAATTAATAGTTGAAGATAATTCTCAACGTTTGGATCGTTGGTTATCCCATAATTTACCAGATATTTCCCGTTCCCGTTTGCAACAATTGATTGAAGATGGGCAAGTATCCTTGAACGATCGAGTCTGTCAAGTTAAAAAGACTAAAATAAATTTTGGCGATCGCCTTCAGGTAGTTATCCCTCCTAATCAACCTTTATCTCTGCAACCTGAACCTATTCCCTTAGATATTCTCTATGAAGATGAACATTTAATTATTATTAACAAACCTGCTGGTTTAGTCGTTCATCCTGCCCCAGGACATTCTCAGGGTACTCTAGTCCATGCTTTACTATTCCATTGTCAAGATTTAGCTGGCATTGGGGGAGTTGAAAGGCCAGGTATTGTTCATCGACTGGATAAGGATACCAGTGGGGCAATCGTAGTAGCTAAAACTGACTTAGCTCATCAACATTTACAAGCCCAAATAAAAGCAAAAACTGCCAAAAGACAATATTTGGGAGTAGTTTTTGGTTCTCCTAAAAATTCTGAGGGAAAAGTAGATTTACCGATTGGTCGTAATTCTGGCGATCGCAAAAAAATGGCTGTAGTACCCATAGAAAAGGGAGGCAGGGCAGCAGTTACTCATTGGAAAATTATTGAAAGATTAGGAAATTATAGCCTAATGCAGTTTGACCTAGAAACAGGACGTACCCACCAAATAAGAGTCCATTGTAGTGCTTTGGGTTTTCCTTTAGTTGGAGATCCATTTTATAGTTCTAATCCTTCTATGGGAGTTAATTTATCTGGGCAAGTTCTCCACGCCCACAAATTATGTTTACAACATCCAGTTACAGGGGAAAATATAGAGGCAACTGCCCCTTTACCTGATGATTTTACTAAACTTCTCAATATTCTCAAAAATAGAATGCTCTGATTTTAACTGCATAGGAATTAAGCTATAGGGTGGGCTAAAATTGAATCATTCATCACAAAATAGGGTAGAAACCCCGTGCTAGAAGCACGGCTTTATATGTTAAGATAGCCAAAATGCCACTAAGACCTTAAAGGTTCGGTGAAACTCCCAGTGGTGGGACACCTGTTGAAAATATGAGATACCGAAATGGTACTCGGTGCTAACGCACTACAGACTCAGCCCCCACAAGCAAAGACCTTGAGCGAGTGTAGCAAAAAAAAACTAAAAGTAAGCTGAAAGCAATAGCTGACAGTGTAGAGGCAATTGACACCGCCTTGTGGGCTGCTGTTGCATTTGTGTTAAGGCACGGTATGACAATGTGGTCGTTACGAGCAATGTCCAACATTTGTTGGTTATCTCCTCTAAAGAATCCTCGTGGCTTTAGCCCGACGGAGTGTCAAACAAGGTGATGTAACTGATTTAAAAATTGGTCAAACCCGTCTTGAAGGTGAAATTAAACGAGTCGAAGGTGAATTAAAAGGGGAAGTCAAAAGAGTTGATGTTGAATTGAAAGGTGAAATTAAACGAGTTGATGTTGAATTGAAAGGTGAAATTAAACGAGTTGATCTCGAATTGAAAGGTGAAATTAAACGAGTTGAAGAGAAAGTTGAGGGAATTAATAAAAGAATTGAATTTCAGGAGTTTATTAATCGGGGGGTTTTAATTGGTTTTATTTTAGCAATTTTAGGAGGTTTAGCTAAATTATTTGGTTTTATTCCTAATCCTTAAATTTTAATAGAAATCCAAATTCTATTACAAATTCAGATTTCTATATTTTATTATTATTTTTGTTTGCGTTTTAATGAACCTAAACCTAAACTACTAACTACCAATAAACCTAACATAGA
>CAYPSO010000036.1:0-17949 GCA_964413275.1 uncultured bacterium
GTTTTGGCACTCCCCAACAATGTCAGAAGTGGAGTCATTTAATGCCTTTGATAACGTGGCAATTATGGTTAGCAAAACCCTTAGTCGAAGATCATCACTTGCCTTGGCAGAAACCCCAAACTAATTTAACTCCTGAAAGAGTGGCACAGTCAATATGTTCACTTTTGATGGAGATTGGTTCTCCCACCCAACCTCCTAAAACCAGAGGAAAGTCGAATGGTTGGGAAAAAGGTCGGAAAAGCGGATGCGACCCCGCGCCGCCGACAGGCGCAAGGGAACGCGCACCAAGAAGGAACAAAAGAAAGACCTATCCTGTGGTGAAAAAACGAGTTTCTCGTACAAAAAAATCGAAAAAAAGATAGCTTAGTCTCATTTTTGATTCAATCTTTTTAATTTCAGCTATTTTTAATGGACTGGATTATTTTGTGATGATTTTCTTAGTCTAAACTACAGACCTAACGCTTAAGCGCATAACGACTGAGTTCAGCGGCGGCTAGTAACTTCTGCATCCCCACCGACCATCTTATTTCGCCGCTGAACTCAGTCGTTAGCCTGCTCTGAGAGTGTAGCTAGACAGCAAGATACCTAATAGCTTAAGTCAGAGGAGCGAATCGCTTTAGCAATAAAGCAGGAAAAATGACCGGAACTCCTGCACTGATGCAAATCAAGGCTTGTGCCACACTCAGTGGCTGGGTGTTAAATAATAGGTTGATGATGGTCAATTGACTAAAGAAAATTTGAAAGATAAAAACGCAAACAACACCGATCGCAGGAACATAAGCAACTATGCGAGTGCGATCTTTTAAATAGGAAAACAGAGATGGAATAAATTGGCTAATACTTAATAAGTAAAAGGTTTCAGTCGCAACGAGGGTATGGACTGCCATTGTGCGAGCCAGATTAATATTACCTGTAGTTTGTAAAATCCATTCAAACATCCCAAAAACAGCGATCAGATTGAAGATGGAAATAATCAGGATGCGCCATAATAATTTACCTGTGAGGAGGGGTTGATTGGGGCGGATGGGCGATCGCTCCATTGTGCCTTTTGATTTTGGCTCAAAGGCCAGGGTCGCACTGAGCGCCACTGAACTCACCATATTGACCCAGAGAATCTGGACAGGCAAAATCGGCAGGGTGCCAGCAGCAAGGATTCCCACCAGGATTGTCATTGCTTCTCCACCATTAACAGGCAAGATAAAGCCAATGGTTTTCAGTAGGTTGCCATAAACGGTACGCCCTTCTTCTACAGCGGCTTCGATCGAAGCAAAGTTGTCATCGGTCAGCACCATATCTGCGGCTTCTTTAGCAACTTCTGTGCCTGTGATCCCCATGGCGATGCCGATATCTGCTTGCTTTAAGGCAGGTGCATCATTCACGCCATCACCTGTCATAGCGACAACTTCACCTTTTGCTTGCAAGGCTTCCACTAAACGTAATTTTTGTTCGGGGGCGACTCGAGCAAACACGACACTCGCTTCAACGGCATTGGCGAGATCCTGACCATTCATTTCTGCTAGCTGTTTCCCCGTGAATATAGGTGCAGCTTCATCTTGGTTCAGACCCATCTGACGGGCGATTGCAGCAGCAGTCAGAGCATGATCCCCGGTAATCATCTTGACCTGGATTCCCGCTGACCGACAAGCACGCACGGCGGCGATCGCTTCGGCTCTGGGTGGATCGATCATGCCCTGAAGTCCGAGAAAGATTAGATCGGCATCAATATCCTCGTGGTTAATATTCGACTTTTCTGCTGAAACCTCCTGCTTGGCAAATGCCAGCACCCGTAAGCCCTGGGTCGCCATCTCGTGAGCCATTTGCTCACTGTGCTGCCAGTTTAAGTCGATGTGTTGACCATTCGCATCAAGTTGGTAACGGCATCGCTTCAAGATTGCTTCCACCGAACCTTTCACATAGAGCGTGTGGCGATCGGTGAATTCTCCTGCCTGGTGTAAGGTTGCCATGTATTGAAACTGCGATTCAAAGGGAATCGTATCCAAGCGCAGTTGTGCTTGCTCCAGCGTTTGTTGGCTCAGTCCTGCTTTTTCTGCCGAGACGATTAATGCCCCTTCTGTTGGATCTCCGGCGACGGATAGTTGGCCTTCTTGGTCTTGGAGATGGGAGTCATTGCATAATAAGCCACACCGTAAACACTCGCGTAGCGTGGGGGCTTGACTCATCTCAACGGGCTGCTGATTCTGTAATATCGAGCCATCCGCATCGTACCCCACACCACTGACCGTGTAGGACATTTCACCCGCATAGATCGCCTGGACGGTCATCTGATTTTCGGTCAGGGTGCCTGTTTTGTCAGAGCAAATCACCGTAGTACTGCCGAGGGTTTCAACTGCCGGAAGTTTGCGGATAATCGCGTGTCGCTGTGCCATCCGACTGACCCCGATCGCCAGCGTTACGGTCACCACGGCTGGGAGTCCTTCGGGAATTGCACTCACGGCGAGGGCAACGGCTGCCTTAAACCCCTCTGACCACGTTCCTCCTTCACCCAGCACCACAGCAAATGTGCAGGCAGCTAAAGCTAGAATGATGTAGAGTAGCGTCTTGCTAAATTGCTCAATCTTTCGGGTGAGCGGCGTTTCCAGTCCGCTACTTTGCTCCATCAGTTGGGAAATGCGCCCAGCCTCAGTCTGGTTGGCGATCGCCACGACAATGCCTCTGGCTTGCCCAAACGTGACCAAACTTCCGGCATAAGCCATGTTACGGCGATCAGCTAAGACGGTTTCGCCAGCGAGTGGCTCGTTTGATTTTTGAACAGGAACCGATTCCCCTGTCAACGCGGCTTCACTCACCTGTAAGTCACGAACCGCCGTCAACCGCAGATCCGCAGGCACTTTGTCCCCTGATGCTAGCAACACGAGGTCTCCAGGAACCAGTTCGCGGGAGTTGAGCCGAACTTTTTGCCCATCCCGAATGACCGTCGCTTCGGTGGTAACGGATTTGGCTAGAGCCGCGATCGCATTTTCAGCTTTCGATTCTTGGATAAAGCCAATCACCGCATTAATCAACGTTACGCCCAGAATCACCCCTGCATCCACCCAGTCCTGGAGCAACAGAGTGACGATGCCAGCAATGAGCAGGATATAAATCAAAGGTTGATTGAATTCCATCAGAAAGCGAACAACAGGACTTTTCCCTGCTTTCCCCTGAAGTTCATTTAAGCCATAATGTTCCTGAAGTTGAGAGACTTCTATAATCGATAGTCCCGCTGATAAATCTGTCTTAAGATATTCTGCAACACCGGCAGTAGATATCTGGTGCCATTGCTGTTCGGATAGCTGCTGAAGTTTAGAAGATGCCATGCCTAAAAATGTAGATGTATAGCCTCAGCTTATCGTAACTGCATGTTCCTTGGGTCGCTGCTTGATCCTGAACACTGACAAACACAATAGTCCGGACAGTTTTTGGAACAGCGGCTGAAACCTGCATTCTACCGTTTGCATTTGACCTGATTAGGGCGCTGAAACCCTTATTCTACCGTTGACAATTTAAAACTGTCCGGACTATTGAAACACAATTTCGGTTGTTTACCCACCGTTCATTTAGCGGGCTAACGGCATAGGCTTCAGAGGACGGCGTTTCCCTTTGATACACAACCATAGTAAATCGCTCCGTTCCGCTGCAAGCCTTGGTTAGACAGCGGCTCTGTCTCCTCAAGATGAGGAGCTAGATTCTACGCTGGTGAGCGATTTGTGGTACGAGCATTTATTTCGTTTATTTCGTTTGTTGCATTTATTTCGTTTGCAAGGTACAATAGGTCGTAGTAACTCTGGAAAAGAGTTAAATCAACAGTATGAGCGGGACAAAACCATGGCTATTGGAATCGCTGATTTTCAAGAGACAATTGCACCGACTGCGGCAGATACAGAGCTTGCACGCGAGTCAAGCCGTCAGCTTTCAAGACTTCTAGGCAAACGCCCTGTTGGAAGCCACTTGCCTGACTTCAGACTGCGTGTACAGGCGGATAATGAGCCGGAAGAGGTGGTTGTCATTCCGATGTCTGCATTTCGCCTTTTAACTGATATTTTGACGCAAATGGCCCGTGGCAATGCAGTTACTTTGATGCCTGTACATGCTGAGTTAACAACTCAGCAGGCAGCAGATATTTTGAATGTGTCACGTCCGTTCCTGATCGGTCTGATTGACAATGGCAAGATTCCATACCGCAAAGTGGGAACTCATCGCCGGATTAGATTTGAAGACCTCATAACGTATAAGCAGGACATAGACCAGAAAAGACTACAAGCCCTTGAAGAACTTACACGCGAAGCACAAGAGCTGGACATGGGCTATTGATTGTGACCAACTTCACTGCATTATTCGACGCATGTGTATTATATCCAGCTCCTCTACGTGACTTCCTGATGCACTTGGCAATAACAGATTTGTTCCGTGCCAAATGGACTGATGAAATTCATGATGAGTGGATTCGGAATGTCTTGAAAAATAGACCCGATCTCACAATGGAGCATCTTCATCGCACAAGAGATTTAATGAACAGTAATGTACGCGACTGTCTTGTTTTGAGTTACAAATATCTAATTCCATCGCTGACCTTGCCAGATGCAAATGATCGTCATGTGCTAGCGGCTGCAATTTGTGCAGGGGCTGATGTGATTGTTACTTATAATCTGTCAGATTTTCCGGCTGCAACTCTTGAGCAATATGGTATTGAGGCTCAGCATCCCGATGAGTTCATTATTCATCTGATAGATTTAGCTCCTTCAGTGATCTGTGAAGCTGCTAAGCGACAGCGAATGAGTTTAAGAAATCCACCACAAAGTGTTGAGGGGTTACTTGCAGCTTATGAAAGGCAAGGTCTAGCTCAGACTGTAGCAGAACTCAGGGTATACGATGGATTACTTTGAAATCCTCAAAACTTTGTCTGTCTAACGATTAAGCTCAACCGCAGCCACTACGTGGCACGGTTAGCTTATTTATCTTGGCTTTTGGTTGTCGGTTGCAGCGATAAGATTAGTCGAAGCACTCAACACCAAAATATTGAGCTTTTATCAAAAAAATTATTGTGCTGCCGATTAATCTATTTATTATACTGACATTTTCTGGATAGTCAACCCCTACGGGGCAAAAAACAGAAAGTTTCCGTATAATCCCCTTGTAGAGAATGTTATCCAGAAAAATTCCGCACAATTGCCGATGATAGCCAGAAACTTTCGGGATAACATACCGAATAGTCATATTATCCAGAAACCTTCTGAATATCGCCCGATGGATAAACCGCCCAAAAAGCTCCTTGAACAAGTCCGTGATGTCATTCGTGTGAAGCATTACTCTTATAAAACCGAAAAAAGTTACATTAATTGGATTAAACGCTATATTCTCTTTCATAATAAACGTCATCCCAGAGAAATGGGTGGAAAAGAAATTGAAGAATTTTTAACCTATTTAGCAGTTGAAGAAAATGTTGCTGCCTCCACTCAAAATCAGGCTTTAAGTGCTATTTTATTTCTCTATAGAGAAGTTCTTAAACAAGAGTTAGATTTACAAGTAGATGCAGTACGAGCTAAAAGAAGTCGTTATGTGCCAACCGTTCTGACAAGAGACGAAGTTCTAGCGATTATTAGTCATTTATCTGGGGTTCATCAATTAATCGTTAAATTGCTTTACGGGACGGGATTACGTCAAACGGAATGTTTACAATTACGGGTTAAAGATCTTGATTTTGCTCAAAAGCAAGTTATTGTTAGAGATGGAAAAGGTATGGAAAGTCGAGTCACTATGTTACCCACAAGTTTAGCTTAAGAACTAAAGTTTCATTTAGAGATTGTTAAGCGTTTACATCAACAGGATTTAAACAAGGGTTATGGCTCAGTTTACTTACCTTTTGCCTTAGAAAGAAAATATCAAAATGCAGATCGAGAGTGGGTTTGGCAATTTGTTTTTCCCTCAGATCGCATTTCTCAATATCCTCGTAGTGGCATAATTCGTCGTCATCATCTTCACGAAAGTGGATTACAAAAAGCCCTCAAACAAGCGGTAAAAATGGCGGGTATTAATAAGCGGGTAAGTTGTCATACTTTTCGTCATAGTTTTGCGACGCAATTGCTACAAGACGGCTATGATATTAGGACGGTTCAAGAATTACTGGGACATAAAGATGTTAAAACAACCATGATTTATACTCATGTTTTAAATCGCGGTGGTAGAGGAGTAAAAAGTCCCCTTGATATCTAAAATCCTCTTAACCAGCCAATGAACTTCTTTCCTGAGATATACACCAATCTATTACTCTTTTACTTGCTGTATGTAGATAATTTTCTACTCGACAGTTTCGTTCGTTTACCCCTATGACTACTAACTCTTAACTATAAAAATCTAGTTAAATCAAATTCTTCTGTTTCTGAATCTTCAGCGAATCTTATTTTACTCATAATTAATAAAATTCTTTCTGTATAATCAACTGCACCTTTTAATTCATTGCGTAATATTTCTAAACCAGCATTAGCATATTCTTCAAAAATTCTAATACGTTGTTTTTCTGCTTCCGAATCATATAAAGAAAGTATTTTGGGATCGTTAGTTGTAGTAATAGCGAGTAATTTAATTAACCAATCATAACCTCTAGAAATAAATACATCTAAACTAATTGGTGCTGGCTCTTTAGTAGAAATATCCTGTAAAGCTTCTCTTTTTTGATATTTAGCTCCTACACTAGCGGCAAAAGCAACTATATCTGCATAGGTTGAAAAACAACCTGTAGTGTTCACATCTAACAAAGCTTGTACTAATTCTGCTTTATCTTTCGCAATTCTTACTCTATTAATCATTTTAAACTCTAAGTATTTTTGCTTATTTAGCCTAAAAGATACTGGAAAAATTTATCAAAAACTTTTCTTTAACTTTACATTTGTTCATAAAAACCCTCTAAGTTATTAAAGACACCTCTGAATAGCTTAGATAATAGGGCTTGAGCCTTTTTTTTAGTGTTGAATCTAATAAAAAAATCAAAAAAGATTAAAGAAACTAGGGATTGTTTAAGTAAGATTAAAGAAGATTTAGGGACTTAAAAGGTACTTAAAACCTATTTTTGTTTAAAAATATCAGTAATTAAGCAAATATAAATCTAATTGAGTATTTTTATTGAATAATGATCGCAAAAGATTAAGTAACATTAAGAAAAACAGCAAAAATTTAACAATATGTAATAAAAAAATAATCAATCCCATTGTATAAAATTTACCTGAGAGGTAAAACTCTACTCAAAAAAACCAAATTATTTAAAATCCTTAATTTCGGTTTCTTCAGAATTGGGTAATCAGTTTTTCTAAAATTACTGAATATAAATTCAAAGTAATTGCTCAAAAGGAAAACCCTAATATCTCAATAGGCTATTACAGCCACTGAAAAACAAAAGTAGTTGGGATTACTGTTTAACCAAAAAAAACAAACCCTATCAATTAGGAGATAAATTCAATGTTCGACGCATTCACTAGAGTTGTTTCTCAGGCAGATGCCAGAGGCGAATACTTATCTAACGAGCAATTAGATGCTCTTTCCAGCATGGTTAGCGACAGCAACAAGCGTATCGATGCTGTTAACCGTATCACTGGTAGTGCTTCTGCCATTGTTACCAACGCTGCTCGCTCTTTGTTTGACGAACAACCCCAGTTGATTACTCCTGGTGGAAACGCTTACACCCACCGTCGTATGGCTGCTTGTTTACGTGACATGGAAATCATTTTACGTTATGTTACCTATGCAACCTTCTCTGGCGACGCAAGTGTATTAGAAGATCGTTGCTTAAACGGACTTCGTGAAACCTACCAAGCTTTAGGCGTTCCTGGTTCTTCTGTTTCCGTTGGCGTACAAAAAATGAAGGATGCGGCATTAGCTATCGTTAACGATCCTGCTGGTATCACCCCCGGAGATTGTAGCTCTTTAGCTTCTGAAATTTCTGGCTACTTCGATCGCGCTGCTTCTGCGGTTGCTTAATTATAATAAATCGCTTTGAAGAGCGATACAACTTTCAAAACACAAAAAACATTTAGTACATTAACTAGGGAGATAGTTTAGACCATGAAAACCCCTTTAACCGAAGCAGTATCCTCAGCAGATTCTCAAGGTCGTTTCTTAAGCAGCACCGAACTTCAAGTAGCTTTCGGTCGTTACCGTCAAGCGAATGCAGGTTTACAAGCAGCACGTAGCTTAAGCTCCAATGCTCAACGTTTAGTTGATGGCGCTGCTTCTGCTGTATATAGCAAATTCCCTTACACTACTACCACTCCCGGTGCTAACTATGCATCTGATGCTCGTGGTAAAGCTAAATGTGCTCGTGACATCGGTTACTACTTACGTATGGTTACCTATTGTTTAGTTGCAGGTGGCACAGGTCCTATGGATGAGTATTTAATTGCTGGTGTTGATGAAATCAACCGTAGCTTTGAGCTTTCTCCTAGCTGGTACATTGAAGCTCTTAAGTACATCAAAGGTAATCACGGTTTAACTGGTGATTCCGCTTCTGAAGCTAACTCTTATATTGACTACGCAATTAACGCTCTTAGCTAATTGTTGTTGATGGGATTGTTAGATTATTGTGAATTATCACAATAGGGAATTAACCCTAAAATAAACATAAGTCTCTTGCCCGGAAAGATATACGAATACTTGTTTTCAGCTTGTGTTTGTTCATCATTCCGGGCATTGCTATCTGAAATATAATTTAGAATTTAGAATCAAATAAAGCTAACTAATTTAATTGCAAAATAACTTATGGAAGAAAATAATCAACCAGCAGAAGCTTTAACAGAAGCTGAAGCAATTGCCCGTCTCAAACAAACAGAAGATTTAGGACAACGCTATTATGCGGCTTGGTGGCTAGGTAGATTTAGGGTAAAAGACAAAGAAGCCATAGATGCTTTAGTTTTAGCCCTAGAAGATGAAAGCAATCGCTCTGAAGATGGTGGTTATCCCCTTAGACGCAATGCGGCTAAGGCTTTGGGGAAAACAGGCGATCGAGAAGTTATTCCCCCTTTAATTAAATGTTTGGCATCTTCAGATTATTATGTCAGGGAATCAGCCGCTCAAGCGTTAGAATCTTTAGGTTTTCCCGAAGCAATTCCTCCCTTAGTAAATTTATTGGCAGGGGGAATAGAGGCAGCAGTTCAAGTTGAGGGTAAACCCCATTTAGTTCAACCCTATGAGGCAATTATTGAAGCTTTAGGAACTTTGGGAGCTAAAGAAACTATTGATTTAATAGAACCCTTTTTAGAGCATTCTGTGGTTAAAGTGCAGTATGCCGCCGCTAGAGCGATGTATCAGTTAACTGGTAATTGTTTATACGGAGATAGGTTAATTGCAGCTTTAGAAGATTCACAATTACAATTGCGACGCTCTGCACTGATGGATTTAGGAGCTATTGGTTATGTTAAAGCAGCAGAGGCTATCACTAATACCTTGGCTGAAAACAGTTTAAAATTAATTTCTCTCAAGGGTTTATTAGAATCTCAATTGCAACAAGATAATCATCAACTATCTGCTGATAGTATCAAAGTAATGGAATTAATGGATTCACTCTTATAAAATGACTACCGAAAATTTAATTAAAGCCGTTGAACAAGCAGATTCAGCCGATGGTTTATTAGAAGCAGTAGAAGCTTTAGCCGCAGCGAAGAATACAGGAGCTATTCCTACCTTGGTCGATGTTTTAGGGTTTAATAACCCCGGTGCTTCCGTTGCTGCTGTAGAAGGTTTAATAGATATTGGTGAGCCTGTTGTGCCATATTTACTAGAAAGTTTAGATGAATATAATTATGGTGCTAGGGCTTGGGCCATTCGGGTTTTTGCTGGTATTGGCGATCCTAGAGCTTTACATTTATTATTACAAGCAGCTAAGGAGGATTTTTCTTTAAGTGTGCGTCGTGCTGCGGCTAAAGGTTTAGGAACTATTCAATGGTCAAAATTATCTCCAGAAGAAACTCAAAAAGCACAAAGGGAAATTTTAAATACCTTGTTGGTGGTATGTCAAGATGGAGAATGGGTAGTTAGATATGCAGCCATTGTTGCTTTAGAATCTTTATTAAAAACTGTAGAAAATTTTGAGCTAGAAATTAAAGATATTTTTCAAGAAATGCTGGAAAATGAGTCAGAATTAGCAATTAAAGCAAGGATACAGTTTGCTCTGGAATAAATTTCTTGCACTTTATTCATTAAAAACAAACATTGGCTAAAGAGCGAAAAGCAGGTTTAGCAAAATAATAACCTTGAAAAAACTCTATGCCAATACTTTCTAAAAAAGAAAGTTCTGGCAATGTTTCAACACCTTCAGCTATGATTTGAATTGATAAATCCCTACAAACTTGAACGATTCCTCTAGTTATGGCTTGACGACTTTTATCTCGATCTATATTTCTAATTAAAGCCATATCTAGTTTAATCAAATCAACATTAATATCGGCTAGAAGATTAAGCCCAGAATAACCAGCACCAAAGTCATCAATTGCTGTTAAAAAGCCTACTTCTTTATAGTGATCTAGGATATTGCGTAGATGTTGAAGATTTTCAATTTTTTCACTTTCGGTAACTTCAAAAATAATTTTCTCAACGGGAAATCCAAAAGTCTGAGCAGCTTCTAAAGTTGTTTTAATACATAATTCGGGGCGATAAACTGCATTGGGCATAAAATTAATACTAAGAAAAGAGGGAATTTTAAGTTTAGCCGCAAGTTCAATGGCTTTGACTCTACAGGTTTGATCGAAGCGATAGCGATTACGATGGTTAACATACTGAAAAATATGGCCAGCAGGTTCGTTATTTAAACCCCTAACTAAAGCTTCTTGGGCAAAAATATCCTTAGATGTAGTGTTGACAATGGGTTGAAAAGCCATGGTAAAATCAAAACCCAAATTGGCCCCTTCAACACATTCTGCACATCCCAAAGGAGAATAATTTTCTTGAGGAATCATAAGTTAATGTTTATAATAAGAAATTATTTTTTTTGCTTAAGTTTAACTAAATAGTTACTATCTTAAATCATCATCTAAAATTTCTTTTTTGTCAATCTGTGATTTTTCTCACCATAATTGGATTTTTTAAGATTTTTTGTATCAATCAGAAAATAGTAAATAGGCAGATAAATTTAAATTTTATGGATTAAAAGTTGCTTAATTTAGTTTTAATTTTATTAACTTTCTATTTTTGATACTTTAATTTTTTTCTGAAAACCACCTTTATTTTTTCGCTTTTCTTGTTGTAATTGGAAAATTATTTGTTGGTCTAAGTTATAAGTAGTTAAAATATTATCTATTACTTCGTAAATATCTGCTAATTCTTCCATTAATTCATTAGTTGTTTGTGTAGCGATAGCTTCTTCTACTTCTTCCTGTAATTTTTCCCATAAAGCAGTTTTAAATTCTTGTTCAGATAATATTTTAATTTCACACTTTTTACCGCTTTGCTCGATTATTTGAGGAATTTTATCTCTAACTAATTTTTCTTTATTCATGATATTTTTAATCGTGATATATATTATGTCCGCATTGATGACAAAAGTTAGTAAATTTGTAAGTTTTTTGTTGACAATTGGGACATTCTCTGTATTGATGGTAGCCACAATTAGGACAAAATTCATCACTAAGTCTTAGTTTTAAATTACAGTTTATACAACGTACTTTTTGGACTCGTTTTTTAGCTTGAATTTTTGCATTAAAAATAAATTTCTGTAAAAACTTAATTAACCAAAATCCTAATAAAGGGATAACAAAAATATAGAGATAACTAGCAAGAAATAATAAACCTCCTAGTATTGTTGTAATAAAATCAACTACAATGGCAACAAGATTGCCAAACTGAATAAATTCAAAAAATTTAATTACTAAAGGAATGCAAAAGATTAATAATAAATGCCAACTAATTAAAGTTTGTAAATTTTTACCATTAAAATTTGACCAATTATGCCAATAATAAGCAATAAATATTAATGGTAATAAAAATAATCCTTGTAATAATATTTTTTTGTTAGGATACCAAAAATCAGCCTTTTTATAGGCTTGTTTAACTAATTCATATTGACTTTCATCGTTGAGTAAATTTAATAAGCTAACAGAACTTGGGTTATTAAGTAAAATATTTTGATTATTTGCGATATTTTCTCTAATCTGCTTTATTTCTATTGTTCTATCATCTATTTTTGCTTTAATATTATCAGCATTGGCTTGATTAATTGATTTATTTTGATTTTGACCTGCTATTTTTTCAAGTAAAGTAGAGTCATATTGACTTTTTAAATTACTGATTTCTTCTTCTAATCGATTAATGTCTTCCCTTAATCCATTTATATTAGTTGTTAATTCTTGATTTTCAGGAGTATTAAGACTTTTTTCTAAACTAAGATAATTTTGACATAAGCTAGAAACTTTGCCCAATCTATTTGTTTCTTCGTCTATTTCTTCTTGGGAAAATTTATATTTTTCAACAATATTTTCTATAGTTTTTGCTTTAAGTTCAAAAGTATCTTTATTCGTCGCTATTTGGTAATTAGTGTAAGCAGAATAACAAGGTAATTCTTCCGATGGAGTAAGAGGCCATTGTGAAATACTATCTAAGCCACTAAAAACGTTAAAAAGTACAAAAATATCAAGAATAATGATAATAATAATACTAACTTTATTAAGAGGTTCTTGAGCAATAGAAGTAGATTTATTAACGAATTTATTGGCAGTTCTTTTTAACCATGAAAACATAATTAATAATTTATATTAGATTAATATTTCTTTAATTTTTAAAGCAGTTGCTGGTGCAAGTAACACACCATTTCGATAATGACCAGAAGCCAATAAAACCTGATTATAACCTAATAATTTCTTGATAATTGGTGCTGGTTGTTGATGGGGGCGAGGACGTTTTCCAGACCAATGTTTTATAATACTCGCTTTAGATAAGTTAGGACAAAATTTAAAGGCATTTTGTTTAAGTTCTTCTAATAGTTCTTGTTGTGCAATAACTTCTCCATTATCATCAGGAAATTCTACAGTTGCACCTACCCAATATTCACCTTTTCCTAAAGGAACAATATGAACATCATTACCGGTAACTACGGGTTGAAAATCAATATTAGCTGAAGGATAATCTAATTTTAAATGCAATGCTTGTCCTAACACTGGACGAATATCTACAGGCTCTTGTAAACATTTAGTTAATAGAGTTGTACCTAACCCAGCCGTAATAATTAACCAATCTGTATTAAATTCTCCAATATTAGTACAAATTGTTGAGTTTATGGGTGTTGCTTTAATATTTTCAACCTCACTGTCAAAATGACAATTAACTCCATTAATTTTTGCTCCTGAAATTAGAGCTTGAGTCAATTGACTAGGATTAACTTGTGCGTCTTGAGGAGAATAAATAGCACCAATAATATTATTTTGCTTAATATCTAAATGGGGTAATTTTTCCTTTAATTCAAGATGCTCCCAAATCTGTAAATCCCAACCTTGACTATGGCGAGTTTGTTGGAGTTTGTGCCATTTTTCTCTGTTATCTTCAGGAAATAATAATTTAACAATACCTTGATGGTTATAGGATAATTGTTTACCTGTAAGTTCTTCTAATTCAGGAATTAGGGTTTTATATCTTTGAATACTTGTTTCTCTAAGTTGCCAAGCTTGACCTTTGGTTTTATGGCTAATAATGCCCATCAGCACGCCCAAAGCAGCAGAGGTACAACCCGAAGCAGGGGGATTTCGATCGAGTAAAGTAATATCAAATTTAGGATTCAAACTTAATTCATAGGCGATCGCACTACCAATAATACCTGCACCAATTATAGTAATTTTGGTCATTATTTGTCATTTCTTATTCTTGGTTGATTAGTTAAAAAGGGTAGGCAGTTAGGCCCACCCCAGAGATAATTAAGCTTGGGGAATTAAATCAAGATAAGCGTCAAAGTGTCGAATAGCCTCATTATATTCGCTAGATGCTCGGCTATAACTGTTAGCTTTGGCGGCAGCATCAATACGTTCAAAATCAGTAAATAACTCTTTGGTTAGAGTATTAGCTTGTTTTTGATCTTTAACCAAAAGACTTTCGTTAAGATAACGTAATTGTTGACGAAGACCACCTAGAGGCCCGTGAAGATAAGTACCTGTGTCAATCCAGTTTTCCTCATCAATAAATTTTCCTAATTCAGCCATTTTTTCCCTTGCTTCAGCTACAGGTGTATATAAAACCTGAATTTGAGCAATTTTTTCAGGGGTATAGGTAGGAGGAGTTGTTACAGTAGGACTTCCGCAACTAACCAATAAAGTAGTTACTAAAACTAGAATGAGTGACAGAATAGAACGAAGTTTTGGCATAATTTTCTTTTTAACCTACGGATTCGATAATATGGATTTTCTCAAAGATTCGCTCTTTTACAAAATTTGGCGACGCAAAAAGTTTATCATTAGTTGGCTAATTTCTTGTGGCCAATGTTCTTGAGGATAATGTTTTGCTTCTGGAAGTTTTTCCAATTCGATCTTATTTTCCCCTTTAGCAAGATTTTCCGCATCCGTAACATCTAACCAAGGATCTAAACATCCCCAAATAATTAGAGTTGGCTGATTAAAATTAGGTAATCCCGTACTGATTTCTTTGGTGGATTCGGTTAATTTAAGATTTTTGGTTACGGCTACTAATGCTCTACCTGCTCCAGAAGAAGTTAAAAAGGGTTTACGATAAATATCTAATTTTTTATCTTCAATAACAAAACCACTTCCTCCTTCCAAGGTGCGATCGACTAAAATTGGATCTTGAGTAAGCATATCACCGACTAAAGGAATGCCCCATTGTCTCATTTTTATCGGTAATTTAGCATTAGGAGATAAAGGAGCATTCACAATAATTAAACGCTCGATTTGTTCGGGGTTTCTTAGAGCATATTGGATGCCCACTGAGCCTAAAAATCCTTGAACTACAAGGAAAAATCTCTTAATTTCTAAACTATTTAAAAAATCCCCTAAAGCTTTAATATAAGCATCAGGAGTATATTTGAATGAATAAGCTGGAGGTTGCTCCGAAAAACCAAAGCCAAGCCAGTCAGGGGCAATGGCCTTAAAATTTCTTTCTTCTAACTTAGCCATGACACCTGTCCAACTATAGCTTTGAGATGGCATACCATGCAATAAGATAACTGGAGGCTTGTTATCTTCTCCTGTAGCTTTATTTTGCCGATAAAACCATTTTAAATCGCCAACTTCTAAATAATTTTCACTAATTGACACAAGAATAATTCCTTAATATTTTCTTATTCTTGTCATGTTCTCACGATCTTGACCAATCATTGAACATTACACATTGGCCAATCATTGTTTTGTATTTCTTATTAAAAATATTTTTTATATTAAAATAACTAATGTAATTAAGTATTGAAAATATTATCATTGTTTCTTTAATCTAATATTACTCATTATTTTTACTTAAATTAAGATTATAAAATAAATAAAATATTCGTATTTTTGCTGATAAAAATGTAAAATAGTTGTCACTATCTATTATTTTTAGAAAAACTTAAGTAGTTTAATATCAGTATTTTTAACAAGTATAAAAATACGAAAAAAAAGGATAAATATTACTTTATTTATATGTTTTATGTTCTAATATAAATAGCAAGTGTAAAGGACAAAAACAATGTTTAAAGACATATTCGGATTCGATTCCCCTCACTCCAATAAAAATCAAGGTATTTTTCCTCAACTATGGCAAGAATCATTATGTTTCCCCTTTTTCGTTCATGAAGATATTGATTATAGTGATGAATATATTGAGGAAGAAGAAAATAGTTGGAATTTTTTTAATTGATAATTATCTTATCTTAGACAATTTGTCATTTTTCAGAATTAAATATCAACTTTCAAAACTTTTTACTATGAAAAACTTATTAGACAGGCATTTAGCCTGTCTTCCCATTTAAAAATTAGTGTAATTTTTAATAGCATCAGTAACCTTGGTAATTACTTCTGTTACTGCTATAGCACCTAATTCTCCAGAAGCACGGGTACGAATATTTAAAGTATTAGATTCTACCTCTTTTGCCCCAACCACTGCCATAATAGGTATCTTCTGTTTTTCAGCATTACGAATTAATTTACCTAATCTTTCTGCTGATTCATCAACTTCAGCACGAATACCTAAACTCTTCATTTGAGCAACCACTTCACGAGCATAACCGAGAAAATCATTACTCACCGCTAACAAGCGCACCTGCACCGGAGCTAACCATAAAGGAAAATCTCCCGCATATTCTTCAATGAGAATACCAATTAACCTTTCCAACGAACCAAAAGGCGCACGGTGAATCATAACAGGGCGTTGACGAGAACCATCACTATCCACATATTCCAGTTCAAAACGTTCGGGTAAATTATAATCTACTTGAACCGTTCCTAATTGCCACTCCCTTTCTAAGGCATCCTCAAAAATAAAGTCCAATTTCGGCCCGTAGAAAGCAGCTTCTCCCGGAGCTTCAAAATATTCCATTTCTAGAGTTTGCACAGCACGACGAATTGCCCCCTCAGCTTTTGACCAAGCTTCATCCGAGCCAATATATTTATCAGAATCTGGATCTCGGAAACTCAATCTAGCTTTAAAATTCTTAAGTTGCAGACTCTTAAACACAGATAAAATAAGATCGACTACATTTAAAAATTCATCATCTAATTGATCTGGCCTTACAAACAAGTGAGAATCATCAACGGTAAATCCCCTTACCCTAGTTAAACCGCCTAATTCCCCAGACTGCTCGTAACGATAGACTGTACCAAATTCGGCTAAACGCATGGGTAAATCCCGATAAGAGCGCAACTCACTCTTATAAATTTGGATATGAAAAGGACAATTCATCGGTTTAAGGACAAATCCTTGTTCCATGGCTGCGGCTTGTTCGTCTTCAGCCATCATGGGGAACATATCCTCTTGATATTTTTGCCAATGTCCAGAAATTTTAAATAAATCAACTCTGGCAATATGGGGAGTAACCACCGGAAGATAACCCCGTTTAATTTGTTCTTGCTTGAGGAAATCCTCTAAAAGCGATCGAATAATTGTTCCTTTAGGAGTCCACAAAGGTAAGCCGGGGCCAACAGGATCTGCAAAAATAAATAAACCCAATTCTTTACCTAATTTGCGATGATCTCGTTTTAAGGCTTCTTCTTTACGTCGTTTATATTCTGCTAATTGTTCGGGAGTTTCCCAAGCAGTACCATAAATGCGCTGTAACTGCTGTCTGTTGGCATCGCCTCGCCAGTATGCACCAGCTATAGTTTCTAAATCAATTGCTTTGGGATTAATATCTGCGGTATTCTCCACATGAGGCCCAGCACACAAATCCCACCATTTATCCCCTAAATAATATAGAGTAATAGGTTCTTCAATATTTTCAAGAATTTCTAACTTATAGGGTTCGTTAATACTTTTAATTTTAGTTTCTGCTTGTTGTCTCGTAACTTCTTCTCGAATAACAGGCAATTTTTGATTAATAATTTTAATCATTTCCTTTTTGATTGCCTTTAAATCCTTTTCAGTAAAAGATTCAGGACAATCAAAATCATAATAAAAACCGTTTTCCGTCCAAGGGCCAATTGTCACCTGTGCTTTAGGAAACAGTTTTTGTACAGCCATCGCCATAATATGGGATGTAGTATGGCGAATTCTCTTTAACTTATCAGATTCACTCGTGCGAGGCAGTTTGATTTGTTGGGAGTCTTTGTTAACCATTCAATTTTCTTTAAAATATAATCTATAGTCCCTGTGACTCTATCATAATAGTAATCAGTAGTTAGAAAGCAGAAGACTTAAAACATAAGGCAGAAGGGGAAGACAAGGAAGAGAGAGGAGCTTTTTAAGTTAAAAGTAATCAGTAATCTACTAAAAGCTAAAAGCTAAGAGCTATAAATCTTAAAAATTTTTGAGAAAGATATTAACTTTTGTAAAAAACGCTAAGAT
>CAYPSO010000036.1:18049-41500 GCA_964413275.1 uncultured bacterium
ATAAATCTTAAAAATTTTTGAGAAAGATATTAACTTTTGTAAAAAACGCTAAGATAAAATAAAAGATAGTAAATAATTTTAATCAATGTCCACTAATTATCCCAGTGAAAAAGAAATCCTCAAAACTGTTCTAGAACCTTTGCTAGAAGATTTTCAATATTGGTTTGCTCGATCCCGTTCTTTACTTGAGAGAGAAAGATTATCTTTTTTAAAGTTGGAAGAACAAGAGAATTTATTAGAAAGAGTGAAAACAAGTCAACAAGAAGTCAGCACAATGCAAATGTTATTTAAAGTAACAGAAGGTAAAGTCGGAGTGGAAACAGCCGTGCTTATACCTTGGCATAATTTAGTGGCAGAATGTTGGCAAGTAGCTATGCAATGGCGTACACAAAATAAGTCTGATTCAGTTTAGTAGTTAGCGATTAGCTTTTAGTTTTTTCATTCTTTACTATTCTCGTTATTCTCTGTTCTGCGATCGTCACATTTTAAAAAAAAGTTAGGAGAAATCAATCAATGTTACATTTACTTTACGTTTTTGCCTTTACAATCATCGCCTTCATTGCCGTTAGTAATTTGATTCGGAGTCTTTATAACATCAGTTCAGAATCACAAAATTATTATGGTTCAAAAGCGAACTCTCCCAATTATTATAGGGAGAAAAATAGTATGTCTTCGAGAAACATTGTACCTCATCCAGAACTGTTAGATGCTCAGGGAAAACCTATTAATGAGCCATTATTAGTAATGAAATCCGTCACTGTTGACGATGCTAGACAAACCCTTGACAAAATTTATGAGGCTTCTCCAACTAATAGACAAGAAAATAAAGAATAATATTAAAATTTTAATTTATTTAAACAGTAATCTTAAAGATTACTGTTTTTTTATTGTGTCAATAAATATTTTTAAATTTAGATATTTAAAAAAACAATTAAATAATTTGTAAACTTTTCTCTCTCTTGGTGAGCATTCCCTTGGTGAGCCTGCTCATGGCGAGGAAACCTCGCCGAGGTCTCACCGCTCCGCGAGTTCCGACCGCAAAAAAAATATTTCTATAACTAAAATATTATTGCTATATATTATTTAAACATTTTGAAGATGTTATGAAATATACCAATAATAATTGAATATTTTAATAAATAATAGTTATATTTTAATAGTACACATGAGCGAAATAAACTAATAGTTAGAAACGCTCGAAAAGCTTAAAAATCAATGCTTGTGTACAGGTGGGTTTAACCAAAATTTTTCTAATTTAAGGAAAAATTAACAATCAAAACCTACTCCTACAACTTAATTACTTATTGCTTCCGCACAGAGGTACTAGATATAACTATGCTTAAACCCTTACCAATTACCGATCCTACCTACGATATTTTACGTTCTGAACATCAACCCCTTAGTTCTATCTTTTCTCCAACTACGGTAGCAGTTATTGGAGCCACAGAAAAGCCAGCTAGTGTGGGCAGAACCATTCTTTGGAATTTAATCAGTAATCCTTTTGGCGGTACAGTTTATCCCGTAAATCCTAAACGTCATAGTGTTTTGGGGATTAAAGCTTATCCTACCATTCAATCCGTGCCAGAAACCGTAGAATTAGCTATCATTGTTACTCCAGCAGCTACCGTTCCAGGAATTATTAAAGAATGTATCGAAGTGGGAGTTAAAGGTGCAATTATTATCTCGGCTGGCTTTAAAGAAATTGGCGAACAAGGAAAAGCCTTAGAACAAGAAATTATCCAACTCGCACGGGGAAAAATGCGTATTGTGGGGCCTAATTGTTTAGGCATAATGAATCCCCGTAAAGGTCTTAATGCGACTTTTGCTAGTATGATGGCTCGTCCGGGCAATCTTGGCTTTATTAGTCAAAGTGGGGCATTATGTACGGCGGTACTAGATTGGAGTTTCTCGGAGAATGTTGGTTTTAGTGCCTTTGTTTCCATTGGTTCGATGTTAGATGTGGATTGGGGAGATTTAATTTATTATTTAGGTGACGATCCCCATACCAAAAGTATCGTTATTTACATGGAAACCATTGGTAATCCCCGTTCTTTTCTTTCGGCTGCACGGGAAGTAGCTTTAACTAAACCGATTATTGTGATTAAAGCTGGTCAAACCGAAGAAGCAGCCCAAGCTGCGGCTTCCCACACTGGTTCTTTGACAGGTAGCGATAAAGTCTTAGATGCGGCTTTTCGTCGTTGTGGAGTATTAAGAGTAAGTAGAATTTCTGAGTTATTTAACTTAGCAGAAGTCATGGCCAAACAACCTCGCTTACCTAAAGGGCCTCGTTTGAGTATTATTACTAATGCTGGAGGCCCAGGGGTTTTAGCCACCGATGCTCTAATTTCTACAGGTGGAGAGTTAGCTAATCTATCTCCTAGTACCATTGAAAATTTAAGCGAATTTCTTCCCACCCATTGGAGTCATGGTAATCCCATTGATATTTTAGGAGATGCAGATCCATCTCGATATACAAAAACTCTGGAAGTAGCTTTAGAAGATGACAATAGTGATGGTTTACTCGTTATTCTTAGTCCTCAAGCCATGACTAACCCATCTCAGACGGCAGAGGAGTTGAAAAATCATGCTCAAAAAGCCAAGAAGCCTGTTTTAGCTAGTTGGATGGGAGGAGATGAGGTGACGACAGGAGAAACTATTCTCAATCGAGCCAGTATTCCTACTTATCGCTATCCTGATTCTGCCGCCCGTTTATTTAACTTAATGTGGCGTTATAACTACAATTTACAAAATATCTACGAAACCCCACAATTACCAGATGGTGTGACACCCCATCCTAATCGTAATGTAGCTCAAGAATTAATTCAGGGAGCTAAAAATCGTGGCAGAACTATTCTGACAGAATTAGAGTCGAAACAATTACTTCAGGCTTATGGTATTCCCATTGTCCCCACAGGGGTGGCAAAAACAGTTGATCGGGCTGTAGAGTTAGCAGAATCAATGGGTTATCCTGTAGTGATTAAACTGTTCTCAGAAACCATCACCCATAAAACTGATGTGGGCGGGGTGCAGTTAAATATTATGGATGCCGAAGGGGTTAAAAAAGCTTTTACAGGTATTGAAAATGGAATAACTCAGAAAGTAGGGGCGGAACATTTTTTAGGCGTAACCGTTCAACCCATGCTCAACCTCAATGATGCCTATGAATTAATTGTTGGTAGTAGTATCGATCCTCAATTTGGCCCCGTATTGTTATTTGGTATGGGGGGACAATTAGTAGAAGTTTTTAAGGATCAGGCGATCGCATTACCACCCCTTAATACTACCCTAGCTCGACGCATGATGGAACAAACGAAAATTTATGAAGCTCTTAAGGGGGTTAGGGGTAGAAAATCTATTGACTTATCTGCCTTAGAACAACTTTTGGTCAAGTTTAGTCAGCTAGTAGTTGAACAACCTTGGATTAAAGAAATTGATATTAACCCCTTACTTGCTTCTAGTAATGGATTAATTGCCCTTGATGGGAGAATTATCCTCCATCCTGAAGATTTAGCACCAGAAAAGCTTCCCGTCCCTGCTATTCGTCCTTATCCTGTACAATATGCCTATCCTTGGCAAATTGGGGATGATACTGTTAATATTCGCCCCATTCGTCCTGAAGATGAGCCTTTAATTGTTCAGTTTCATCAAACCCTTTCTGAAGAAAGTGTCTATTTTCGTTATTTTCATTTAATGAAATTGAGTCAACGTATTGCCCACGAAAGGTTAACCCGCATCTGTTTTATTGATTATCATCGGGAAATGGCTTTAGTAGCTGAAAATATCAATAAGGAAACCGGAAATAATGAAATTATTGCTGTCGGGCGTTTAAGTAAGTTACATGGAGTTAATGTAGGAGAATTTGCCATGTTAGTAAGCGATAATTTCCAACGTCAAGGTTTAGGTACAGAATTACTAAGAAGACTATTACAAGTTGCTAAGGATGAAAAATTAGCAAAAGTTAAAGCTGAAATTTTGCCAGACAATAGAGCCATGCAGCGAGTCTGTGAAAAAGTAGGTTTTCACCTTGATCGGGATAGTTTTGATTTAGTTAAGGCAGAAATTAGCTTAGTATAACCGTAGGGTGGGCAATTCCTTAATTAATGGTACTGAATTTCACCTAAGATTAATGCGGTCATTGCCCACCCTACAAAAATTTTCACTGTTGCCTTTTACTTTATCATAAAAATTAGCTTTACTTTTGTTTAACTACTTAAATTATAATTTAACTATTGTTTTTTGTAGATTATAATAATAAGAGATTAAAAAAATTAGATATTAAATTAAGAAAAATAAGTTAGTTCACTCAAGATTGGAAAAAAAGAATTAAATTAAGAAAAG
Organism: uncultured bacterium; assembly: GCA_964413275.1. Classification (GTDB taxonomy): domain Bacteria; phylum Cyanobacteriota; class Cyanobacteriia; order Cyanobacteriales; family JAABRE01; genus JAABRE01. Next base: position 22,388 of record CAYPSO010000036.1, read on the forward strand.
TAAAACTATGGTTTTGCAACAGCAACGAACTAGAGTTCTAATTCTAGGAGCAGCAGGACGTGATTTTCATAATTTTAATCAAGTCTATCGCCAAAATCCAGAGTTTGAGGTTGTCGCCTTTACCGCTACTCAAATTGCTGGAATAGAAGATCGTCTCTATCCTCCTTCCCTAGCTGGTGAGTATTATCCCCAAGGAATTCCCATTTTTGAAGAAGCAAAATTAGAAAATATTTGTCGAGAACAAGCAATTGACCAAGTAGTATTTGCCTATAGCGATATTCCCCATGCTCAAGTTATGCACTTAGCCTCAAGAGCAATGGCAACAGGAGCAGATTTTATCTTACTCGGGCCTAAACAAACCACCATTCAAGCCACTGTACCTGTAATTGCTGTTTCAGCAGTACGCACTGGTTGTGGGAAATCACAAACAGCACGATGGTTATCCAAATTACTTAAGAACAAGGGGTTAAAAATTGCAGTAATTCGTCATCCTATGCCCTACGGCAATTTAGCAGAACAAGCAGTACAACGTTTTGCTAATAATGCCGATCTCAATAAAGCCCATTGCACCATTGAAGAAAGGGAAGAATATGAACCTCATTTAGCCATAGGTAATGTGGTTTATGCTGGTGTTGATTATGGGACTATTATTGCTAAAGCTGCCGCAGAATCGGATGTAATTCTCTGGGATGGAGGTAATAATGATTTTCCCTTTGTTAAGCCAGATTTACATATCGTTTTAGTCGATCCTTTGCGCCCGGGAGATGAAACAACCCATCATCCGGGAGAAGTTGTCTTACGCATGGCAGATATTGTTGTAATTGCCAAAGTCAATGCGGCTGCTACGGCTGATATTCAAAGAGTTACAGATACCATAAAAACTGTTAATCCTCAAGCAAAAATTATACTTGGTGCATCTCCAATTCAATTAGATAATTCTGAGGCCGTCAAAGGAAAGCGAGTATTAGTAATTGAAGATGGCCCAACAACCACTCATGGCGGTATGCCCTATGGTGCAGGTTATGTGGCAGCCAGTCAAGCTCAACCTTCTGAGATTGTCGATCCTCGTCCTTTTGCTGTTCCTGAAATTGTCACAGTTTACCAGAAATATCCTCATATTGGAGCAATTTTACCGGCAATGGGCTATTCTACCGCACAATTAGCAGGTTTACAGGCAACCATTAATCGAGCAGATGCTGATGTTGTAGTCGCAGCAACTCCAATTAATTTAGCAGCTTTAATTAAAGTAAATAAACCAATTATTCGTGCTAGATATGAATTTGCAGAAATCGGAACTCCAACATTAAGCGAGGAAATTGAAGCTTTTCTTCAAAAAATTGGGCTTAATTTTCAGGAAGTTAAATAAAATGTTAGTCGTAATTGCTTTGGGTGGTAATGCTCTTTTACATCGAGGAGAACCTTTAGAAGCAGATATTCAACAACATAATATTAAATTAGCAGCTAAGGCGATCGCTGAAATTGCAGTCAATCATGATGTCATTGTTACTCACGGCAATGGGCCACAAGTAGGACTTCTCGCACTTCAATCAGCAGCATACAATCGAGTACAACCCTATCCTTTAGATGTTTTAGGTGCAGAAACCGAAGGCATGATTGGCTATTTACTAGAACAAGAATTATGCAACCATCTTCCCCAGCGTCAAGTTGCTACTTTACTTACTCAAGTTGTAGTAGATGCCAACGATTCAGCTTTTAATAATCCCAGTAAACCCATTGGCCCTATTTATAATTATCAAGAAGCCCAACGTTTAGCTCAGGAGCGTGGTTGGACAATTGCCCCAGATGGTAAACAGTGGCAACGGGTAGTACCATCTCCTAAACCAGTTCTGATTCTGGAATTAAGTACCATTAAGTTATTAGTACAGGCTAAAGTTTTAGTTGTGTGTGGGGGGGGTGGTGGCATTCCTGTAATTATTTCCCCTACAGGAATAATTCGAGGAGTTGAAGCAGTAATTGATAAAGATTTAGCTGCGGCTCTGTTGGCTACTGAACTTGAAGCAGATGCTTTACTATTGCTTACTGATGTTGATGCTGTTTATCTTAACTGGAATCAGCCCAATGCTGAACCCATAGATCAAATAACACCTGAAAAAATACGACAATATACCTTTGCACCCGGCTCAATGGCTCCTAAAGTAGAGGCTGCTGTTCGCTTTGTGGAACAAACCCAAGGAATAGCAGCTATTGGTAAATTAGAAGATGCAGCCAGTATATTATCAGGAGAAAAAGGAACTTTAATTAGGGTTTCCTGAAGTTGTTAGCTCTTGCAAGATTTGGTGGTAGAACTGTCAAAAAATTAAATTACTAAAAGATTAGTAATCATTTCATTATTGTAAAAAAGCACAAAATTAGTGACAATTCAAGCAATCTTATTGTTACTAAGTTGCCACGCATTTAAACCACTTATTCATCTAGTAGGGTGCGTCAGAGTTAGCAGATATTGTTTTTGTATAAGACTTTGGTTCTGACGCACCCTACAATATAGTTTTTAAATGCGTAATAGCTTCGAGCGTAAGGATATTGATCGCTAACAACAGTTTTTTCATTTTTTTCCATTTCTGCAATTATGCGATCGCATAATTCTGCTTCAAAGCGATTGAGGGCTGAAATTTAAAGTTTCCAAGCTGCTTCACTACTTTCTTTTTTAGCAATTTCATAGGCAACAAAATCAACTTCTGATAATTTTTTAAGAATAGGAGCAGCATCTAAGTCCATAAAGCAATCTGTACCCCTCTGCTTATTCAGCAAACCCTACTTAGAAACAACCGTTACTATGGCAGGTAAAGCTTTAATTTCAGTTTGTTTTTTCTTGAAAATTAAAGAATTATCCACACAATCAACGGAAATTGTGTCTCCTTCTGTGAAAGTTGCCTCTAAAATTTTGGTAGCAATAGGATTTTCTAATTCCCGTTGAATTGCTCTTTTTAAAGGACGTGCGCCGTAAATAGGATCGTAACCAGCCTCTACTACATGATTAATGGCTGCTGGTGATAATTCAATACTAATTTTTTGATCGGCTAATAAACTTTCAATGCGCTTGAGTTGAATACGCACAATAAGACGCATTTCTTCCCGTTTTAAAGTATGGAAAATAATCAAATCATCAATTCTGTTGAGAAACTCTGGCCTAAAATGCTTTCTTAAGGCTTGCATTACCCTTTTGTGCATTTTTTCATAATTTTCTTCATCGACCGCAATATTTAAAATATGCTCGCTACCAATATTACTGGTCATCACAATAATCGTATTGCGAAAATCCACTAATCTGCCCTGAGAATCAGTAATACGTCCATCGTCAAGGACTTGCAATAAAATATTAAAAACGTCTAGATGTGCCTTTTCTACCTCATCTAGTAATATCACTGAATAAGGGCGACGACGCACAGCTTCGGAAAGTTGACCTCCTTCTTCATAACCTACATATCCCGGAGGTGCGCCAATTAAACGGGATACGGCGTGTTTTTCCATGTATTCAGACATATCAATACGAATCATGGCATCTTCGCTATCAAAGAGAAATTGAGCTAAAGCACGGGCTAATTCCGTCTTGCCTACCCCTGTTGGCCCCATAAACAAGAATGAACCGATGGGTCTTGATGGGTCTTTCATCCCCGCTCTTGCCCGCCTAATGGCGGCCGAGACAGCAGCTACAGCTTCCTGTTGACCGATTACTTTTTGATGTAAATGACCTTCTAATTGTAATAATTTTTGTCGTTCTGATTCTAAAAGGCGATTGACGGGAATACCAGTCCAACCTGCAACAATTTCAGCAATATCTGATTCGGTAACTTCTTCCCTTAATAAAGCTTTACCTTGAGATTGAAATTGAATTAATTCAGTTTCTCTACTTTCTCTTCTTCGTTGTAAAGTAGCTAATTTGTCATATTTTAACTCAGCAGCAAGTGCTAATTTCGTTTCTCTTTCTGCCTGTTCTATTCTTAAGCGAAGTTGTTCTTCTTCTTCTTTTAATCCGTTAATTTCATCTAATAATTGCTTTTCAGAGAGCCATTGGGAGGATAATATCTGTTGTTTTCCTTCTAATTCCCCTATTTCTTGTTCTATCTTTTCTAAACGCTCTTTAGACGCTTTATAAGCTGGAGAAGCTGTATTGATTTGTTCTTCTCCCTGTAAAGATAATTTCTCCATTTGTAGCTGCATTAAACGACGATCGATGGTTTCTAATTCAGCAGGTTTAGAGGTGATTTCCATTTTTAATTTAGCGGCTGCTTCGTCCACTAAATCGATGGCCTTATCTGGTAAAAAGCGATCGCTGATATAACGATGGGATAGGGTGGCCGCAGCGACTAAAGAAGAATCAGTAATTTTTACCCCATGATGGACTTCGTAACGCTCTTTTAAACCCCGTAAAATGGAAATAGTATCCTCAACACTAGGTTGTTTGACATATACTTGTTGAAAACGCCTTTCTAAAGCGGGATCTTTTTCTATATGTTTGCGATACTCATCTAAAGTTGTTGCCCCAATACAACGCAATTCTCCCCTTGCTAACATGGGTTTGAGTAGATTTCCTGCATCCATTGACCCTTCTCGCCCACCTGCACCTACGACAGTATGAAGTTCGTCGATAAATAGAACTATTTGCCCATCTGAATCTATTACTTCCTTTAATACAGAGCGCAATCTGGCTTCAAAATCACCCCGATATTTAGCTCCTGCAATTAAACTGCCCATATCTAAAGACATGAGTTGACGATTTTTGAGGGATTCGGGTACATCTCCATTAACAATACGTTGCGCTAATCCTTCTGCGATCGCAGTTTTGCCCACTCCGGGTTCGCCAATAAGTACGGGATTATTTTTAGAACGACGGGATAAAACCTGAATAACTCGCCTAATTTCCTCATCTCGACCGATTACTGGGTCTAATTTACCTGCTTTAGCCTGTGCTGTTAAATCTCGCCCATATTTTTCTAGTGCGGCGTAATTTTCTTCTTGGTTTTGTTCTGTCACTTTTTGTGAACCTCGAACTTCTTTTATTTTCGCTTCTAAATCTTGAGGATCGAGGTTAAAACTGCGTAAAGTACGACGGCCAATACGTTCATCTTCTGCAAAAGCTACTAATATATGTTCTACAGAAATAAATTTATCTTGCCAACTTTCTCGACAAATTTCAGCTTTATCTAACATGACATCTAAACCTCGCCCTAGGTAAAGTTGAGTTACGGCAGGAAGTTTAGGTTGTCTGTGGCTAAAGGTTTCTAGCAACTGTTGCAAGCGAGGTAGATCGATATTTGTCTTAGTAAAAATCGTTTTAGTTAATCCTTGTTGTTCTAACAAAGACAGAATTAGGTGTTCTACTTCTAAATATTGATTTTTAAAACGACGAGCAATTTCTTGAGATTTGACGATGGCATCCCATGCTTGTTCGGTAAATTTGCTAGAGTCAGTTGGCTGCATCTATATCCAGTGAGTATTAATAAGAATATTAAGTTATATATCATGGATAGTATAGCAATTTACACGGAACTTAGGTTAGGGATTAGGGAGCCGATTAAGATAATTTGATCAGTAATCCCAAGATTTTTTAATTCAAACCTGCTGCACCGGCTGTCACAACTAAACCGGCTGTGCCAGCACCAATTACGACTAAATCATATTTATCTTTGGGGTAGCGAAATTAAATGTAAAATGGTGGGCAATGCCAAAAACTGTATAAGCCTTATTCATAGATTCTCATAAGCATTTCCCACCCTACGAGTATTTTAACTTTTTTTATGCCCACCTACTTATATCTTTCATTTTTGTTTTGGTAGGCATTAATATTCTTAGTTATTTAATCTATATTTTGTTCTAATTTAAGTTCTAGATTATTAATTGATTTGTAAAAAGTTTAATCATCAAAACAAACTGTTCAGAAAAACAAGTTTCTTGATATTAAAACAAAAAAACTTTAAAATTTGATGATGACAAAATTTAATAAGAATAAATAATTTAAACTTATGCAACCTGTTGATTTCACTACAATAACTGCTATTTGTGATGAATTGCGTCAATATTGGATACCTGCTAAAATCGAGCAAGTTTATCAACGAGATCGCTATACTATTTTTATTGCTTTAAGAACATTAAAAAAACGAGATTGGTTAACAATTTCTTGGCATCCTCAAGCAGCTAGAATTTGTATTGATTCTCCCCCTCCTCGTATTCCCGATACTTTTACTTTTAGCGATCAATTACGCCATCAATTAAATGGTTATGCCTTAATTGCTATAAAGGCGATCGCACCTTGGGAAAGGGTGATAGATTTACAATTTGCCAAGCGTCCTGATGAATCTCCTATTTATCATTTATATGTAGAAATTATGGGGAAATATAGTAATGTAATTCTCACAGATGCTAATGACCAAATTATTACTGTAGCCCATCAAGTAAGCTCGTCTCAATCAAGTTTTAGAACTGTACAAACGGGACAATTCTATCAGTTACCTCCTGCGCTCACTGGCACTATTCCCAAACTCAGTGAATCTCAACAAAGTTGGCGAGATAGAGTCAGTCTAATTCCGGGAAAAATCAAAAAACAATTATTAATAAATTACCGAGGTTTAAGTCCTTATTTAGTAAGATATATGCTAGAAGCTGCGGGTATAGATTTAGAAATTAATTCTGATGATTTAAGTAATAGTGATTGGAATAACTTATTTAATAGATGGCAAGAATGGTTAAGTATTTTAGAAGAAAATCAATTTAAAGCTGGTTGGACTGAAGTCGGTTATAGTGTAATTAACTGGAATATTATTAAACCAGAAAAGAATATTCAAAGTTTAATTGATTTATATTATACAGAAGAATTTAATCAAGAAATATTTAAACAACTCAAACACCAATTACAACAAAAAATAAATAATTTTATCAAAAAAGCAGAACAAAAAAAACAAACTTATCAACAACGTTTACAAGAATCAACTAATGCTGATGAATATAAATATTTAGCAGATTTATTAATGGCTAATTTATCCCAATGGCAAGTTGGCATGAAAGAAATCACCTTATCTGATTTTGAAACTAATGAACCATTAAAAATATTATTAAATCCAGAAAAAAATGGAGTACAAAATGCCCAAAATTTATATAAAAAACATCAAAAATTAAAAAGAGCCGTCAACGCAATTTCTCCTTTGTTAGCAGAAGTTGAAATAGAAATAAAATATTTAGAACAGATCGAAAATAATCTTCAGCAATTAGATAATTATCAAAATCAAGAAGATTTACAAACCTTAGCAGAAATTAAAGAAGAATTAATTCAACAAAAATATATTCAGGAAGAAAAACGAACTCAAATCTCAAATAATGAATCTAAACCACGTCAATTTACTACACCTTCTAGATTTGAATTATTAGTTGGTCGTAATAATAGACAAAATGACGAATTAAGTTTTAGAACAGCAAAAGAATATGATTTATGGTTTCATACTCAAGAAATAGCTGGCAGTCATGTCTTATTAAGATTGCCCCCCGGAGAAGTAGCCCAAGAAGAAGATTTACAATTTGCCGCAGATATGGCAGCTTATCATAGTAAAGCTAGAGAGAGCGAACAGGTAGCTGTAGTATATACTCAGCCTAAATATGTCTATAAACCTAAAGGGGCAAAACCCGGAACAGTTATATATAAGCACGAAACAGTAATTTGGGGGCATCCCCAGAAAATTGCGCTAAAAAAAACTAGAAATTTTGAGATGAATCTAAACTAATTATTTCTCTGAGCTTGCTCTAGATGATAGAATTTTGATGCTAATTCATAGGAGTAATTAGAGCGTGTCAATTTCCATAACCACAAATCGCCCCAATCTTCATGACAACTTAAATGAATATCTAGATTATCAAGTTAGGAGAATTATTAAGGGCGAACAACTTACAAAGGAAGAAGCCTTAGAATTAACTAAAATCGAAGATCAAGAAAACATTTTACTATTAGCGGCGGCGGCGGATCAAATTCGTCAAGCTTGTTGTGGTAATGTTGTCGATCTATGTAGTATTGTTAACGTTAAGTCTGGTAACTGTTCGGAAAATTGTAGTTTTTGTTCCCAATCAGTTTATCATCCGGGGGATAATTCTCCAGTTTATGGTTTAAAACCCGTTGATGAGCTTTTAGCCAATGCTAAAGCCGCAGAAGCCGCAGGAGCTAAACGTTTTTGTTTGGTAAGTCAAGGTCGAGGGATTAAGTATAATAGTCCAAAATCTGGGGAATTTGAACAAATTTTAGAGACTGTACGTCGTATTATCACTGAAACTAAGGTTAAACCCTGTTGTGCTTTAGGTGAAGTTACCGTTGAACAGGCACAGGCTTTAAAGGAAGCGGGAGTTACCCGTTATAATCATAATTTGGAAGCCTCTGAGAATTTTTATCCCGAAATCGTAACTACCCACAGTTGGCAAGATAGGGTAGAAACGGTTAAAAACCTTAAAGCTGCTGGCATTCAAGCTTGTACTGGTGGAATTATGGGTATGGGTGAAAGTTGGGAAGATAGGGTTGATTTGGCTCTGGCTCTACGGGAGTTAGAGGTGGAATCTGTACCTATTAATCTATTAAATCCCAGAGAAGGTACTCCTTTAGGTCATAATCAAAAACTCGATCCTTTTGAAGCGTTGAAGGCGATCGCAATTTTTCGTTTCATTTTACCTCAACAAATTCTGCGTTATGCGGGGGGTAGAGAGGCAATTATGGGTGAATTACAAGCTCAGGGCTTAAAATCGGGAATCAATGCCATGTTAATTGGTAATTACCTGACAACTTTAGGGCAATCTCCAGAGCAAGATCGAGCTATGCTAACTGATTTAGGCTTAAAAGGCGGAGAAGCGCCGATTCCGGGGGAATATCAAGGGAGAGATTTAGATTAATTGTGTCTTCTTATCTTAATGACATCCTCTGGGCGTTAGTCGGTTTAGTATTAACTATTGGCGGCACTTTTGTCGAAGTATTTGTCACTAATTTTCCTTGGAATTGGACAAATCAAGGGATTCAAACCCAAGCTTTAGGGGTTAGTTGTCAGATAGGTGCTGTCTTGTTAATTGGTTGTTTGGGGGGTAAAAAACCAGCTATTATCTCCCAAATTGCTTATTTATTTCTGGGCTTGACTTTTTTACCTGTGTTTTCTTTAGGTGGAGGATTAGGATATGTTTTTGAGCCTAGTTTTGGTTATTTATTAGGTTTTATTCCCGCTTCTTGGTTATGTGGTTTATTAGCTTTTCGTGCAGGAAAATTAAAGTTAGAACAACTAGCTTTTAGTTGTTTAGTTGGTTTGCTAGTTATTCATTTTTTTGGCATGATTTATCTAGTAATTTTATCTATTTTAAATTTATTAGATACAGAGACAATAACTTTATCTCAAGCTATTATAAATTATTCTGTTTATCCTGTACCCGGACAATTAATTCTTATTTGTGCAGTGGTGGTTATTGCTTTTATATTTAGATTAATTTTATTACATTATTAATCAAGGGAGAGAACTTTTTTTGTTGAGAAATAAATGGTTTTGGTTAATAGCAGTTTTGGGATTAATTTTAGATCAATTAACTAAATATATAGTTGTACAAACTTTTGCCGGCATTGGTGATACTTTGCCCTTATGGCAAGGAGTATTTCATTTCACCTATGTAGTCAATACTGGTGCTGCTTTTAGTTTTTTTACTGGTGGAGTGGGATGGCTGCGTTGGCTATCTTTATTTGTTAGTTTAGGTTTAGCGGCTTTGGGATGGTTTGCTAAAATGACCTTTTTGGAACAATTAGGTTATGGGTTTATTTTTGCAGGTGCTTTTGGTAATGGTATCGATCGATTTTTATTTGGTTATGTAGTTGATTTTCTTGATTTTCGTTTAATCCGTTTTCCTGTGTTTAATTTAGCAGATATTTTTATTAATTTTGGTATAGTTTTTCTTCTTTATGCTACTTGGAAAAGTTCTAAATTTTGATTTAAGTAGCCTATTTGTTCATGAAAAAGCTCGTTTTCATCTAATTGTTTTTGAATATTCTCAGTATTTTTAATAAAATCTTTTAGATGAACTGTAGTATTATCTTTGTTGATTCCAATATTTTCTTGTAATTCAGTTGATAACTCTATTCTTTTATTAAAATAGCTAAAATAATCGAATTGTATAATGTTTCGTAATTTGTCAAAATGTTTCCACGCAAAACTGTACAATAAATTAATAGCCAATAATTTAGGAACTATATCAAATATATAAGATGTATTTCCTATAATATTTTCTAGACTAACCCAATACCATAATATTTTTTCGATATTATTTACAGTTTCAACTGCTTTTCTTCTCCAATGTAAGGATTCAAGAATTTTTTTATCTATAATATTGTTATTTTTAACGATTTTAGAACTATAAAAACTTGATAAATATTCTATTTCTTCTGATTCTTCTATTTTAAAAGCCTCCTCATAGTAAATATGATTTCCATTATTTGTGAAATTGCTTCCCCTTTCATTTCCATCTTCATCAATAACATATATTATGTCTGTATTAATATTAATTGGCCTTTTATATTGAAAATATGCACTTACTAAAATATCTATGACACTGCTTAGCTTAATATTGACATTGCTTCATATTTAGCATATTCACAGTCAATTACATCTAATGTCACTGCTCCATTATAATAAATAAAATGTTCGCTATTAAATAATTCATTAGATAATTCATTTCTTTGATTTTTAATCAGTCTTACATTTTTAGGGTTATAAATTTTTACATTACCAAATAAAATATCAATATCACCTTTTAAACCTTTAATTTGGAATATATAGGTTAGTTTTTCAGGTTTTCTAAGAAAATAATTTTTTATAGCTAATAATCTTTGATTTAACGTTAAATTATCAAGGAAATCTTGTAATTTATCTTGATATTCTTTAAATTCTGAAGATGTAAAATCCCAATTGGGATTTTTAATATTATGAGGAAAATAGGTAGCTATTCTATTTTCTATTATTTGATAGCCAGAAAAAATATGTTTTATTATTTTATCAATAGATTTTTGATAATAGTTTTTATTAATCAAGGCAAAGATAATTAATTTGGTTAAAATTTTAATTTTTGCTTTTAAGTCGTTATTAAGTTCATCATTATTAGTTAAAATCTGTTCAAGCTCCTCTACACAATCTAAGCCTAGTTGATGAGTTGAGAGTAATTTATCTATTTCGCTTAACAAGTGTAATAAATATTGAAAATTTTGTTTTTGAAACTGTTGCTTTATTAAGCTTAAAGTAGTTTTTAAAAATTTGATAGATTCTATTGGTAAATCAGAAAATTGATTGATAGAATCCATAAAGAATTTTTTATTATCTTTATTTTTTAATTGTTTTCTCTCAATTTCATCTGCAAATTCTTTAAATAATTCTTGGGGATTATAAATTATTGTATGGGAGAGTTCTTTTTCAATACTATTTTTATAAGTAAAATCTCTCCAATAGCCTATAAAATAAATAACTTTGGTCTCTATTATTTCAGTTGACATTTTTGATTAATTTAATAAGATTAGATATAATTTTTATTGAGTTAGTCTTATGTAAGTAATTACACAATTATATATAACTATTTTGGTGGGCATTGCCCACCCTACATTTGATTTTACTCGGAGTATTTTATTTTATTATTCAATAAGGATTTCCATCAATAGAAATACTCTAATTCTAATTAATTGAGAAGTTTTTGTAGTTTTAACACAGCTTCATAGCTTGATTTATCATCCTTAGATTCCACGATTTCTACTTCAACTGCTGTGGCTTCTGATTCTTCAATTAATTCTGTTTTTGTATTTTTTCTTCGATTTTTAGAGGTTGATTCTTCTGGTGTTGTTTCAGTTAAAGAAATTTCATCAGTTTTAACTTTTAGATACAAATTATCTGCTTCTTGTTTAAGAACTTCCATTTGTGAGGCATCAATTGTTTTGAGAGTTTGGTAAGCTTTTTGTAATTGCTCTAAAGCAGATTGAGCAGTGATAGCAGCACTACCAAGTTTTTGTAAATAATCTTCTAATTCTTGGTTATTTCCTCTTAAGTCTTCTATCTGTTGAGTTAATTTTTTGATTTCGCTACTATTTCCTTCAATAAGCGATCGCACTTCTGATATCTTTAACTTAAATAACATATTTATTTCATTTGAATTTAGTTAAACATAATTTTCTTACTATATCATTAAAAATATTCTCGAACCATTACAGAAATAGCAAAGATAATACCACCTCCGCTTAAACTACTTGCTATTATTGTTTTTATGTTTTTATTGTCAGATACTAAAGTAAAAACAACCGCCGTGCTAAGTATCCCTATTAACCAAAGCTTCAGGAGAAATCGTCTTTCTAAAGATGCCCCTTTAGCTAATATAGTTAAAGTATCTATTTGCCGAATTTTTTGAGCATGGCGGCGGGGGAAAAATTTTCTATATCTTCACTCCAATCTTCCTCTGTTTCTGCCATTGTTGCTTCAACTTGTGCTTTAATTTCTGCTTCTGTAAATTGCTGAGTTTTACGATAAAAACGATAAAGTTGCTCGGTTAAAACTATTTCTCCTCCAGCCATATATTGAGCTTTTTTATCAGCTTTAGCTGCTATTTCATCTACACGATTTGGTATCTGTTTTTTTTCGGTATTAATGTTTTTTTCAGGTAGTTTTTCAACTTCTATTTTTTGATTATTATTTAATTGATGATTTGATTCTGATTCTAATTTTGCATTAGCGGCAATATTTGCTAAACGAAGAACAGTATCGAGAATTTCTTTATTCATATTAGTTAATTCTTCAAGGGGATGGGATTGTTTCCAAGCTTCAAAAAATGCTGCGATTTCTATTTTATCCTGAGATAGTTTTTGAGCAATTAAATCGACATTAGGATATATACCCGTTACTAAAATTTCATCGGCAGTTTGCCATACTAATTTTTTGATTTCTGATTCAGACACAAGCTAATTCCTATATTAGTTTATCGTTTATAGATTATTAATTATTTTGTTTAAATAAATTAAGCTTTTTTGCTACACTTAGTCAATATATGTGATAATCTTATCTGTTCAAAAGGTAATTAAGCAAGTTTTGGTTATAGATAGAATCAAAATAAATAATGTATAATAAATTACAAAAATTGAGGTGATTGAAGATGAATGATGAATTAACCAACTCAGAGTTGAGAGATAGAATTGGTAATATAGATCAAATTAGAGATATTTTATTTGGTTCTTACCTGAGAGATTATAATAATAGACTAGAACAGATAGAAAAAAGTCTATCGGTTATGCAACAAGAAATAAGAGAAAGAACAGATGAAGTTAAACAAGTTGTTACTACAGAATTACAAGCAGGAATTGATAATTTAGAAAAAAAATTAAGGTCTTTTGTTTTCAAAGATGAACAGGATAAGCTGGATTTAGGGCAACAAGTAGAGTTACTTAAGAAAAAAGTTAATAGTAGTTCTGAAGATACGAAAAATACAATACTAAAACAATTAGATACAGAAGTAGATTTAATAGAGAAGAAAATCAAATCTTTTGTGACAAAAGATGAGGATGAAAAAATAGATTTACGCCAACAAATTGAAAGATTAAATAAACGAGTTACTACTAATTTTGATAATCTTGACGAAGCAATCGATCAACAAGTTAATTCTTTACGAGATGATTTACTTTCTAGTCGAGAAAAGATTCAAGAAGATGTTTTAAATTTAAGAAACCAAATTTTTACTGAATTAGATAGAAGAATTTCTTTATTAACAGATGTAAAAATTGCTAAAGATGATATGGCAGAATTATTATTTGAGTTAGGATTAAGATTAAAAGGAACAGAATTTGTCCCAAAGTTAAGAGAGGCGGCTGATTCTTCTTCGGAGTCTAGTAGTGGCTTTATTCTACCATAAAAATCTTAGAAATTAGTCTGATATAGTATTCTTATTTTAGGTGGGCAAAATAGATTTTTAATTTATATTTTAATAATTAAATTGGCTTTGTCCACCCTAGAGAAATAAATCTTATCTCGTAAATATAACCAAGCTCTTAATGACCAAGAAGAATAATTATAATTACCAATAATTTATAATATTATCTATCCTCTACACCCTAATTATTTTTGAGATACCAAATTAGGATAACCTGCATCAATTAAAGCTCGATCTCTAATCCGACAAGAATCGCATAAACCACAGGGTTTTTCTCCTCCTTGATAACAAGACCAAGTTTCCTCTATAGGAATTTTTAGTGCGATTGCTTTTTTGACAATTTCTACTTTAGAATCATGTACTAAAGGTGCAATTAATTGAGGTGCTTTTCCTTCAATTCCTACTTTAGAAGAAAGATTAGCTAAGTTTTGATATGCTTGTAAATATTCTGGGCGACAATCAGGATAACCCGAATAATCCACTGCATTTATTCCTAAATAAATAGCTTCTGCATTTTTGGCTTCTGCTAAGGAAAGAGCAATGGCAATAAATACGGTATTTCTTCCGGGTACATAGGTTGAAGGAATTAGATTAGATTGAATGCCATTTTGAGGCACATTTACAGATAAATCTGTCAGAGAAGAGCCTCCCCATTGTCCTATATTAATGTCTATTAAATAATGTTCCGTAATTCCTAAAAGTTTAGCTATTTTTTCTGCTGCTATTAGTTCTTTTTCGTGTCTTTGTCCATAACGAAATGATAAAGCAATTACTTCATAACCATCTTGAATAGCTAGAGCCGCAGTGGTAGAAGAGTCTAATCCTCCTGACATTAATACAACCGCTTTTTTGTTCATAATTTTATCAATAATTATTAATTATCTTATTTTCATAAATTTGTGAGTTTGCAAACTAATTCGCCATTGGGGATATTTTAAAACATATTCAAAAATTATTTTTTCACTTGCTTTTGTGTTCCATTCTGGTTGTAGATATTTGATAGTTTCTGGTACTACTAAATCTGCTTGTTTTTCTGCCCATACTAAATCTTTTTCATCCTTAATTACTATTTTTAATTCATTAACTTGTTGATAAATACTTTGATGAGGTATTTTAAATTGTTTGGGAGAAAATGTTACCCAATCAAAAATACCACTAAAAGCATGAGCGCCAGATGTTTCTAAATGCACCCTTTTACCTATGTTATGTATTGCCTGAGTTAAGGGAGTTAAATTGTGCATTAAAGGCTCTCCTCCCGTAATAATAACGATGGCAGGATTAGCTTTTTTGATTTGTTCTATTAAATTTTCTATGGCTATTTGAGGGTGAATTTTAGCATTCCAAGATTGTTTAGTATCACACCAAGGACAATGTACATCACAGCCTCCTAATCGAATAAAAAAAGCATTTACACCTATCCAATATCCTTCTCCTTGGATTGAATGAAATGTCTCGACTATAGGATAAGTTAATAAAGTTTCTGGTTTCTGGGTTATCAGTGCATTCATTGAATTGAAGGGCGATTGCTGTTCATTTATTCATTCTAACATTTCTTCTTGCTCAATTATCAAGTTTTGTGACATCCATCACACCTTTATCTTTACTTTGCTTTAAACTAAAGGTAAAGAAAAGGTTAATAAAAAGTTAATTTAGTTTAACAGGGGGCGATCTCTATGTTTGGGTTAGTAATAACAAGAAAACTCACAAAAACTAAAGTTGAGCAACAAAAACCAGCGATTTATGATTATTTTACTCCTAATAATCAACCCGATAAACCCAGTTTAGTGGCACATTGGTTTAAAGATGAAAACTCTCAATTATGTTGTAAATGGGTAAAGGAATAGATGATAAAAGAAATCGCAATAATCAAGCATTAGCATCCATCTCAGAAGCTAGTGCTTTTATTTAAAATAATAAACAATTAATGAGTAATTACTATCAATAATGTAAGTTATATTAAAGTCTTAATTGAAATAAAAAACAATTAAAATTAACTGGCAGATTTATGATATACAAATTATAGTTTAATTCTGCTCCTAACTATCTATATGGAAAAACTCATTAAGGGATTAAGACAATTCCAATCTACTTACTTTAGTACCCATCGAGAACTATTTGAACAATTATCTCTTGGTCAAAAACCTAGAGTTTTATTTATTACTTGTTCTGATTCTAGAGTTGACCCAAATTTAATCACTAATTCAGAAGTAGGAGAATTATTTATTATTCGTAATGCCGGTAATATTATTCCCCCCTATGGCTCGGCAAATGGTGGAGAAGGAGCAGCAGTTGAATATGCTATTCATGCTTTAGGAATTGAGGAAATAATTGTTTGTGGTCATTCCCATTGTGGTGCCATGAAAGGATTATTAAAACTAGACTCATTAAAAGAAAAAATGCCCCTTGTTCATCAATGGTTAGGACATACCGAAGCAACTCGTAGATTAGTGAAAGAAAACTATTCTAATCTTGAAGGTGAAGAGCTTTTAGATATTACTATTGCCGAAAATGTTTTAACTCAAATTGAGAATTTACGCACCTATCCAGTAATTCATTCTAAACTTCGTCAAGGCCATATTTCTCTCCATGCTTGGGTTTATCATATTGAAACAGGTGGAGTTTATGCTTATGATGCTTTACGTCATGAATATGTCTCACCTTCTAGTCAATTAGAGCCATTAGAGCCAGAGGAATTATTACCAAGAATTCAACATAATTCATCAGGTTGGATTTCTTCTGAGCAAGCAAATAGAATTTATCAAGGAAGTGTTAGATAGTTAATAGCTAAAGGCTAACCGCTAAAAGCTAATCGCTAATAAGTTGATTAAATAACTCTGCTAATTTATCAGCTAATTTCCCTTGTTTAATAATCATTTCTGCTTCAGAGAAGGCAGTTTTTAAATCTGAACAAAAACCAAAACGCCAGAGATAAAAACCACTATTATAAATAGCTGCTGGTGTTAACTCAGTTGTTTCTCCTTTAACAATATTAATAAGATTAGCTATTAGTTTTTCTTCTGATTCTAAGGCAATATCCCGATTAGGAAAACCATATTCAGTAGGGTGTAAGTGTAACCTTTCTATCGAAAAATCTGGTTGACCTAAACCAATAATTCCAGTACGACTTAGGGGTAAATCACAACTACCTTCCAATCCTTTAATAGTAGTAAAATGTTTAACCCCTCTTAAAGAAAAAGTTTCTTGAAAACGCTCTTCTGTAGGAGGATGAACAAAACCAGAAACCATGTGAAAATTAGCTGAACAAGGAGACCACATTAACTCCAAAGTAGCAAATGGTGGTCTTTTACCAATTTGCTCCCGATAGGGTACTAAATTTTGAGCTAAGGTAAAATGATGGGGTAAATAAATAAATCCTATGCCTGTTTTTTCGAGTAATTTATGAGTTTCGACTAGAGATAAATTAGTAAAATCAATCCCTAATTTTTGCCAGATTTGAGTTAGAGAAATTCCATATTTTGTAGGCATAGAATCACCGCCGTGCATAACTACAGGTATGCCTACACTAGCTAAAACAAGAATAGTAATTACGCTAACAGGTGCGGTGCGATCGCGTCCATCATAGGGATTACAAAAAATAACAACTGGGTGTTCAAACGGTAAATTATCTGTTAGTAATTTAGGGCCTAATTCATCATAAGCATCTAACATTCCTGCTAATTCCACCGGAGTTGGTCTTTTTATTCTATGAGCAATCATAAAAGCACCAATTTGTGCTGGAGTGGCTTCCTGTAAAAGCATCATTAAGGTTGCGTCTTTGGCTTCTTCTCTAGTTAAATCTTTGCCTGTATGGGAGCCACTACCTATTTTTTTTAATAATTCTCTAAAAATATTGCTCATATATAATAATTCCTAAATCACTAACTGTTTAGGATTAAATTTATTGTCTGTTATCATGGACTTCTGTTTAACTAAATTACAAAAATGATTAATAGGAGGAATTTGCAAGCGATCGTTTGTTGTTACTAAAACTACTTCACGGGTAAAAGCAGTATTCCCTTTAGTTTTATTATTTCCTGAGTTTAACAAATCTTCAGGAGGAATAATATTTTTTACCGCTAAAGTATTATCTTGACGTGCTTCTACCAAAGCAGCATGGGGCAATAAAGCAATAATTTCTCCTTGTCTGACAACACCTCGAAAAGCATCAAGGGTGTTTAATTCCATCACAATACGCAAAGGTTTATTATAACGGGAAAATAAATCTTGTACTAAACGTTGCATCCCATAACCATCTTTAAATACTATTTGAGGATAATCCGCTAATGCTGACCAAGGTACTTCTTCATATTGGGCTAAAGGATGATCCGCCGCCATTAAAACTTCTATGGTTTCATTATAAAGAAGATCGACAACCATTTCTGGACTAGCAGTTAAAAAACGATTATTCATGACAATTGCTATATCAACTAAACCATCCCGTAATACCTTTAAAGCGCGATCGCTTCCTAGTGCTGTGACTCTTAGTTCTACTTCAGGATAATCTTGACAAAATTGAGGCAAAATCGGCGGTAAATAATAAGAACAGACAGAATGAATGGCAGCTACACACAATTCTGGTTGTTTTCCTGCTTTTAAATCACTAAATTCCGTTGTTAGTGTATGCCATTCGTTACATATTTTCCTCGCTCTAGTCAACAATCTCTCCCCTCCCACCGTTAACTTAGCGTGGGAAGTACGGTGAAATAAGGGAAGACCTAATTCATTTTCTAATGCTTGAATTTGACGGCTAATAGTTGACTGGGTAACACCGAATTTTTGGGCAGCCTGTCCAAAATTGCCTATTTCAGCCACTGCCAGAAAGGACTGTAACTGCTCAATTCGCATGGATAAGTTATAATCATGTATTTTTACCTGTCAAGCATAATCTATTAGTATTTTTGATTAAGTAACTTTTGATACACCTAAACTCAGAAGCATTAACATTAGCAAGTAAAAAAAATATTGTAATTAATATCTGCCAATAACTATAATTCGAGAGTAAACAAGATAACCTCTTCAATCAAATATTTATAATCATGCGAGTTGGTGCAACTTATCTAGGTAATAATCATTGTAAATTTGTAGTCTGGGCTCCCTTGTTACACAAAGTTGCGGTTGAGATTGTCGCTCCTCAAAAACGAGTGATTGATATGCAACCATCTGGAGGAGGTTACTGGCAAACCACTGTTAGTGAAATTGTTCCTG